>NZ_JBIAHP010000011.1:0-338789 GCF_042870715.1 Streptomyces sp. NPDC006463
GTGGGAACGACGCGACGACATCCACGAAGCCTTCCTCGGCCTCGCCACCTGCCTCATCACCCACCGACATGTCCAACGCCTTTGTTAGGACCTCTAAGCGACGAGGAATGTGCCCTCCTGGCCGAGCACATCGTCGTGACCGCCCCCGCCTGGAGCAGCCGGGACTGCTGTCCCGTACCCGTCACCGACCGCACCGCAGCCGGAAGGCCGCACGATGACCCTCCCCGCCACCCACGTGATGGAGTGCGGACGCGTCATTCGCCGCTCGCGAGTGCAGGCCGCCACCCTCCCCGGGCGCGCACTGCCGACCTACCAGGTCCGGCCGCCACCGGCTGGACGGTGACCGCCCACGGCCCGGCCGACATCGCCGACCCGACGAGGCCGCCCGCTACCGCCGTACCCAGCCCGGCCGGGCCCACGGCCCCTACGGCCCTGGCCCGCACCGTGACGGGCGGGGCGAACCGGTGAGCGTCCAGGTCGAGACGAATGGCGCCACACCACCCGCCAGGACCTGGGAGTACGGGCCCCACCTGACCGGCGAAAGGCCTCTCCCGGGGGTCCGGACGTCACGAACGTCGCCCACTGGGGTCCCTGGAGTTGCAGGGATCTGCAATTGTGGAGGTCGCAAGGTGTGAAGAGGGGCGTGACGGATGCTCCTGCGAAACGGTTCCGGGTGGATGAGATGGGCAGTCAAGGCAGGGGTACCCAGGTGAGCACACCGCTGTACCAGCTCAAGGCGGAGTTCTTCAAAACGCTGGGGCACCCGGTCCGAATCCGCGTCCTGGAACTCCTGTCCGTACGCGAGCACGCGGTCGCCGAGATGCTCCCCGAGGTCGGAGTGGAGGCCGCGAGCCTCTCCCAGCAGCTGGCCGTCCTGCGCAAGGCCAACCTAGTGGTCACGCGCCGCGAAGGCTCCAACGTCTACTACAGCCTCACCCACCCCCAGATCGCCGAACTGCTGCGGGTCGCCAGAGGCATCCTTTCCGGCGTCCTGCAAGGCCAGGCCGAACTCCTCGCGGACCTCCGCGCCACCAGCCACCCCTAGGGAACGCGGACGGCGACCGTCTTCCGTCGGTGCGGATTCATCGCGCTTCTGACACCGGAAGGCGGCCCGCCACGTTCCTCCGGTTCCCGGCCCTCTCAACCCGATCCGCCGCCCAGGCGCCCCTGCCTCGTATGCCGTGCTCACCGGCGTACTCGATGGCGACCGCGACCTCTGCCGCCGCGACCCTGCGGAGGTCGAGGGTCTGTGCCCCTGTGAGGCTCACCCCCGAGATAGCCGAGTTCCCGAGCCAGATCGCCAGTCCACCAGGCACCTGAGCGTGGTGGTCTTGTCCACCCAGACCGGGCGACCAGCCGGTAGTAGGCACTACCGGCTGGTCTCGGCCTGCGAGTCCTCCTACACGGACAGGAAGTACGGCACGAGGACTGCGGGCACACCGAGCAGCAGACCGGTGGCGCTCCGGCGACGGCGGTGACGCCCGCGGCGCCCGCCGGCTGTGGGGTTCTTCATCGGGAGGTGTTCTCCTTGCACATCACCGTGGATCGGGCAGGTCAGCGCTGCAGGGTGAGGACACCCGGCCGGTACGGGAGTCGGTCGTAGGGGCCGCCCGCCTCGGGGGACTTGCCCTGGTAGAGGAACTGCAGGTTGCAGGGGTCGATGGTCATGGTCTGGTCGGGGTTGTTGCGGATCAGATCACCGTGGCTGATGTCGTTGGTCCAGCTGGCACCGCTGTTGGCCTTGCCGGCGAAGGGGTTGCTCTCGCTGGCGGCCTGCGGGGTCCACGAACCGCTCAGGCTGGAGGCCGTGAACGAGCGGAAGTAGCGCTGCTCATTCGCACCCCGAGCCTCGACGATCATGAGGTACTGGTTCTGGCCCTGGACCTTGTAGACCTGCGGCGCCTCGAACAGGTTCTTCACCGTGTCGCTCATGACCGTCGTGTACGACGAGCCGAAGTTGCCCGGGAAGTTCCCGATCGGCATGCTCGCCCGGTAGATCTTGCCGTTGTCACCGGCGAAGAACAGGTACATGTTCTGGTCGTCGGCGATCAGGGTCTGGTCGATCGGGGCGGCGTTGGGGATGCTGCCGGTGAACAGCGGCTGCGGCGCGGACCAGCCGTTGGGGTTGGTGGGGTCGCTCGACAAGCGGTAGCTGAAGGGCGACGCACCCCACTGGTACGCCAGCACCCAGATCTTCTTCGGCGCGAAGTAGAACAGCGTGGGCGCCACCGCGTTCTGGTTCATCTTGGTCTGGCCGGCCGACGCCATGTCCGACCAGTTCGTGAAGGGACTGAACGCCATCGAGCCGTACGAGGTTCCCTCTGCGCTCGACGCGTAGACCACGTGCTTGCCGTTGTGCACCACGTGGGTGAAGTCCTTCACCGCGGCCCACCCGTTCGACGGCTGTGCGAGGGCACCCGTCGAACTCCACTTGTACGTAGAGGGAAGAGCACACGTGCCGCCGCCCGAACCGGACGGGGCGGTCCACTTCTGATTGTCGACGGACGCGCAGGAGTACAGCTGGATCTTGGTGCCGTTGGCGGTCGCCGCGCCGACGGCGTCGAGGCACAACCCGGACTGGACGCCGACGATCGTGCCGTTGGTGTTGATCTTCCACTGCTGGTTGGCGCCGCCGTTGCAGTCCCAGATGACCACCATTGTGCCGTTGCTGGTGCCCTTGGCCATGGCGTCCAGGCACTTGTTGCCGTAGATCATCAGCTGCTTGCCGGAGGTGTAGGTCCAGCGCTGGTTCGTCTGTCCGTTGCAGTCCGACAGCTGCGCCTGGGTGCCGTTGACAGTGGTGGAACCGTTGATGTCGATACAACGACCGGAGGGGACGCCCTTGATCTGCCCGGTACCGGTTCCGCCGGGCGTCCCGCCCGGGGCGGTACCGGAGGCGGCCTTGAGGGCGTTCATGACGGTGGTGTAAGCGGCCTTGGGGTTGCCGTTGTTGTCGAACAGCAGGGGGCTCTCGCCGCTGCGCCAGGAGTCGCTGTCACGGATGCCCCACACCGTGATGCCGGTGCACCGGGTCACGGACAGGCAGGCGTTGACCGCGTTGGCGTAGTTGGTGGACGACGCCTGGGCGATGTCCAGCTCGGTGATCTGGACGTCCACGCCCAGGGCGGCGAAGTTGGACAAGGTGGTCTGGAAGCTGGACGGTGGGCCGCCGGCCCCGAAGTGGCTCTGGAAGCCGACGCAGTCGATCGGCACGCCGCGGGACTTGAAGTCCTTGACCATGCTGTAGACGCCCTGGGTCTTGGCGTCCGACCAGTTCTCGATGTTGTAGTCGTTGTAGCAGAGCTTGGCCGAGGAGTCGGCCGCCCGGGCGGTGCGGAACGCCTCCTCGATGAAGCCGTTGCCCAGCACGTTCTGGAACACCGAGCTGCGGTGCTGGCCGCTGCCTCCGTCGGCGAAGGCCTCGTTGACCACGTCCCAGGCGTAGATCTTGCCCTTGAAGTGGGTCATCTCGGTGGTGATGTGGTTGTTCATCACGCTGCGCAGCGTGTTCGCGTCGCCGATGGAGCTGACCCAGGACGGGAGCTGCGAGTGCCAGACCGTGGTGTGGCCGCGCATGCGCTGGCCGTGTGCCATGGCGCGGTTGACGATCTGGTCGGCGGGGCCGAAGTTGAAGTTGCCGCGGGACGGTTCGATGGCGTCCCACTTCATCTCGTTCTCCGGGGTGATCATGTTGAACTCCCGGTCCGCGATCGCGGCGTACTTCGAGTCGCCGAGCCTGCCGGCGGCCACAGCGGTGCCGAAGTACCTGCCCGAGGGGGCCGCTTGCGTACCCAGGGCGGCGGCTCCGGCGGAGCTGGGCAGGAGCGTCACGACACCGGCCACCAGCGCCGCGGCCGACAGTCCTATCACCGCTGTTCGGCGACGCCGGCCGAGCCGGTGCAGGCCCTTCATGATTCTCCTCGGGGGCCGCGAGTCGCCCTGGGTGCCGTGATCGTGCGCGCATCGGCCGGTACGGCCTGATCCGTCGCGGGTCGGGTGCGGGGCAGGGCGTGGGCCCGTTCCTGCCTACCGATCGCCCGGGAGGCGTGGGTGTGTCGCGTCATTGGAGCGGCTTTCTTCAGGGGATACGTCAACGGGGAAAGTCGGGGGACCTGCCACGCCGGCCCGTCAAGGTGAGCGGCGGGAAGAGCACCCCACACAATGGAGGCCTCCGAACTCACGGCCTCGTAACAGAAAAGTGGCGCCGCCCGGATGATTGCCCGGTGATGCATCTCGCGGGCGAAAAGCGTTATGCCAAGCCCTGCGTTCCGGTCGTCCCGTGGAAAGGGCGCCGCCCTGATCACCAGCGAGGTGCTATCGGTGGCGGTCGCGGTGATCAGCCTTCAAGCCGGTCACGCCGAGTCAGCCGTCGACGAACGCGGACCGAAGCCGGTTTCGGCGCAGCACTCGGCTCGCTGCCGGGTCGAGAGCAGCGTGGTGCAGGATCGTGTTGCAGGATCACCAGCTGTCACGGGGCGACTCGGTCCACATGCTCAAGGAGCGGTTCTCAAGCCCAGGGCTTTCGCATGATGAAGGAAGCCTGGTCGGCGAAGGCCGGAGTGCCGTCGGAGCCGTCGAGCCAGATGCCACCGTCGCGGTAGCGGAGGACGGAACCGGGATAGTTGTGCGCGTGCAGGGTCACCGACCCGGCGACCGCCCCGGGGTGCGGACAGAAGGTGGCGTCCTCACGGAACAGTTCGCTGCCGTCGTTGGTGCTCAGCCGTAGCCGGAGGTCACGATGGCGCAGATAGCGGCCGTCCGCGGCGAGGAAGGTGACGCAGCGGGTGTCGGCCAGCCCGCCGACGACCGTGAAGGTGACCCGCTGCCGCGTCTGCACGCTGCTGGACGCCGAGACTCGGCCGAGCGTCGCGAAGTCGCCGGCATACGTGAGGTACAGGGAGGGCTCGTCCACGGACTCCAGCGACTGTGCGCCCAGTGGAACAGTGCCCGCGACGGCCGACGGACTCACCGGGGACGGTCCGGCCGACGTGGTGGTGCGCGACGGGATCGGCGTGGGATTGCCGACCGTGGGAGCGGCGATGACGCCGGGCACCCGATGCGCCGGTTCGGGCCAGGTCACGTAGGTGGCGGTCCCGGTGATGAGGACCGCGCCGGTGGCGAGGGCCACCAGCGGATGAGCGGTCACCGCGTGGAGTTTACCGATCAGCAAGCTGTGCAGGCTGCCTCCCGCCGTCGCCGTGCCGACGGCGACGGGTGCCGTGGCCAGCCCGGCGGCGCCGGCCCCCGTACCCGACAGCAGGCCCTTGGCGGCCAGCGCGGCGACGAGCCCGGCCGGGACCGCCAGTGGTGCGAGACCGAGGAGCAGTCGCTCGACCGGAACCCGTTCTGTCGTCGTCGCCGCGCAGACCGGGCATCCGCGGGTGTGCCGCGCGATCCGCTTGCGCCACACAGATGTACGCAGACCGTCCCAGCCGATGATGGCCTCGTCCAACTGCGGACAGCGCGGGTCGGCCTTCAGCGCGGCGACGATCGTCCGGCTCACTTCCAGCTGCTCGCGCATGCGTTGCAGGCGCACTCCGACGTGGGCGACCGTGAGCCCCGTCGCGGCGGCGATGTCGTCACGGCTCAGCGAGCCGGCGCCTTCCTGCCACCACAGCGACAGCAGCACTCGATGGTCCGGGTCGAGCCACCGGCCGGCTTCGACAACCTGACGGCGCTCGTCCGACACATGCAGACGCAGAATCGTCATGTCCTCAGGTTCGGCGCCGGCGTCCGGTATCTGGTGTGCCTCGTCGATGACCGTGCTCCGGCCGGCGAAGGCGCGTTGCCGGTGCCGGTGGGTACTGATCTGGCGGAGCGTGATCGAGACCAGCCAGGACCGGAAGCTCTCCGGGGCACGCAGGGCAGGCAGGTCGCGCACCACGCGCAGCAGGGTTTCCTGGACGACGTCGTCGACGTCGGCATGTCCACTCAGCGCTCGCCCGACGATGTTGTAGAGCAACGGGAGGTACGCGGCGATCAGCTCCTCGCGCGCCCGGTCGTCACCGGCCTGCGCCGCGACAACCAGCCCCGCGTGGTCCGCATCCATGAGCCCCATTCCCACCTCCTTCAATCGCGGCCGGATGTTCGCCGCGAAGGGCGTCAGCTGGTGCGGCTCCGGGTGCATCCGCAAGCCGCCGTCCTGGATCGCGCCGAGAGGCTCCTGGAGGAGGCGATCGGCTTGCGCCGCGAGGCCCCTGACTCCTCGGCCGGAACCTCGCCGGTCCTCACCGTGCCGGGGTGAACCTTCCCCAGACCGCGACGGAGCCGCCCGAGGTCTGCGTGTCGACGCGGTAGCCGTCGTCCGTGGCGTTGCGCACGCCGGTGGCGTGGTTGTACTGGCCGGCGAATTCGTGCTGCCCGGTCGGCACGGTACGGCCCGGTTTGAGAACCCAGCGGTAGACCAGCGCCCCGCCGGCCTCCTGAACGGTGAAGAGGAAGTCTTCACTCGGCAGGGTGCGCCAGTTGCCGGTGTTCTGCACGCCGCCGGTTTGGGCGATGCGCAGTTCCACGGTGAGCGAGGTGAGCGGCTGGGTGGTCTTGAGCGTGAGGTTGCTCTGGGCCCAGTAGACGGTGCTGTGCGGGTCCACCGAGGCGTCCGACGACAGGGGCCCGTTCTGGACCTGGCTGCTGGGCAGCGCAGTGGGGCGCGGCCCGACCGGGGCGGTGGTGGTCGGAGTCGGGGCCGGGGCGGCGGGGGTGGTGGGCGTGGTGGACGTGGTGGGAGCCGACGGCGTCGGACGGGAAGGAACCGCAGGGGACGGGGTCGCCGGGGTGGTGGCGCTGTCCGACGGTGGCGGAGTCCGGACGATGCCCGCGACCGCGAGACCACCCGTGGCCAGGGTGGCGGTGATGGCGAGGCCTGCGAGGGCGGCCTTGGGCCAGGATCTCGCGACGGACGGTGTGTGGTGACGGACGGTGCCGTCGGGCGCGCCGCGTTCCACGCGGGCCAGCATCCGGGCGCGATCGGGCTGGTGGGCCTCGGCGGCGTCGCGCAGCCGACGGGTGATGTCCTCGTTCACCGGTTCCTCCTCCCCGCCACCAGGTCGCCGACCGCTCGTGTGCCAAGTATCCGTTCCAACTCGGCCATTCCCTTCGAGGTCTGGCTCTTGACCGTACCGACCGATATGCCCAGCGCCGCCGCGGTGTCCTTCTCCGACAGGTCGAAGGCGTGGCGCAGCACCACGCACGACCGCTTCCGGAACGGCAGCCGGGCGAGCGCCGTACGTACGTCCAGCACGGCCGCCACGTCCGGCCCCTCCACCTGCTCCGGACTGCGGGACCAGAACAGCGCGATCCGGCGCCGCTCGCGCACCGCACTGCGGATCCGTTCCCGCGCCATGTTGGCGACAACGCCGCGAGCGTAGGCGAGCGGGTGGTCAGCCTGGCGAAGCCGCTCCCAGCGCTTCCACAGGGCGACCAGGGCATCCGCGGCGAGGTCGTCGGCCGCGTCCGTCTCGCCGGTCAGGAGATGGGCGAGACGGGCCAGTTCGGCGTAGTGGCGTTCGAAGAAGTCGTGGAACTCCGCGGACGCGTCATGAAGGAGCATCTCCCCCGGTCGCCCTCTCCCTGCGATGTGCGCGTTAACAATCGGCTTGAGCGTAACAGTGCCCGTCACCGCAGCCGGACAGTGGCCGACCGCGGGGGCGGAGCCGTGACGGTGGGTGGACGGCATGGTCAATGCCGGGCGAACTGGACGCGGGTCTGTTGCGCGACGTCCGGTTTCAGTGCGATCCCCTCGACGGTCAGTTGTTCTCCGTAGAGGTCGGTGACCCTGATCGCTCCGCCGCATCCGCTGCCGTCGGTGGAGAGGAAGTAGTTGTACTCGGTGCGGGGCAGCTTCCGCCAGCCGTTGGCGGTCCGGAGCTCGAGCACCGCCACCGGATTCCGATGCCCGATCACCTGGACGCCGCACCAAAAGCGGCTGGACCCGGTCTTGTACCGGATGGAGAGCGTGTCGGGCGCGGCAGGGCTCAGCAGCGTCCAGGTGATCGGGATCCGGCCGAGTGAGGGGTTCGCGAGTTCGGCGAAGGCCTGTTGGCTGAGGTCGAGTTGCCCGGGTGCGCAGGGCAGGGGGCACTCGTTGACGATCCGCACCGTGATGGAGTTCCCGTTGGCGGCGCGGACCCGCACGTACGCCCCGCACGCTTTGGCCGACTCGTAGTCGGTGTGGTTCATCGCCGCGATCATGAGATCGCCGGACGGTCCGTACAGGCAGGCACCATTGCCGTCACCCGCGGCATAGGAAGTCGCGACTCCCTGGTAGCTGACCGAGGGCTTGATCCGTCCCGCCGAAGAGGCTGCCGACTCCGTGCGTGCCGGGCTGGAGGCCGAGGGCGTCGGGACACTGGCGGCTGACGGCGGGGGCGGGCTCGCGACCGTCGGCTGCGTCGATGCGGTCGCGGCGCCGACCACTGCTGCCGACGACCCGGAACCGGACGGTGCGTTCGTTGGGGCAGCCGCTACCGATGCGTCGGTGGGAAGCCCGGTACCGGACCGGCTCCCGGGGAGGAGCGTGAGGGCCAGGCAGGCCAGCACACCGACGGCCATCACCGCCAACGCAATGCCCACGGCCGCCCCGCGTCTGCGCCGCGGCCGCGGCGCACCGTGTTTCGTTGTCCTCATGCCCATCCGTTCGGTAGATCGAGTCGACGTCGCACTTCTCAGTGGCCGCCGAAGCCGAAAAGGTTGCCGCTCCGGTCCGGTCCGGTGCCGATGTCGCCGAGACCGGGGCGGGCGCCGCGCACGGTCGCCCGCCCCGGCCCGAGGCGATCAGGACACGTCGCCGTACACCACGCCACGGCCGTAGCCGCCAAGGTAGACCCGGCCGTACACGTCCGGGTCGCCGATGATGACGGAGATGACGCTCCCGCCGAACTGGTGCTGGTCGTCGTTGATCCGGACCCAGGTCGAACCGCCGTCGATGGAGCGGAACACCCCGGTGACGCCCTTCAGCGTCCCGCTGAGGTAGAGGGCCTGGTAGGTGGCGCCCGGGGCAGGCTTGCCGAAGCCGACACCGTGCGCCTGCTGCACGCCGGCGAGCTTGTCGAAGCTCGCCCCGCCATTGGTGGAGTGCAGGAGTCCGTTGCTTCCGCCTGTGATCCACAGGTCACCGGCGACGCCCGGGGCCGCCTTGAGCTGTCCGTCACCCAGGCCGGTGGCCCGGGCGGTGAAGCTCTTGCCGCCATCGGCGCTGGTGTACAGGGTGCCGCCCTTGAGGGCGTAGAACGTGTTCGCCGACGAACGGTCGGCCACCACGGCCGAGTCCGCGGGCAGACCGGAGGCGGCCGTCCACGTCGAACCGCGGTTCGTCGAGTGGAACGGCCTCTGGCCCGCGGGCGTCCAGACGACGGCGGCGCCGTCCGCCGAGACCGCCACGGTCCCGCCGCCCGCTCCGCGCACGGGTTCCCCGGCGAACGGCGTCCAGCCGGCCCCGCCGTCGGTCGAATAGGCGCCGTGCTGCTCGCCACCGAGACCGACCCGGACCACGAACCCCGGCTTCGCCTGGGCGAAGTCGATGCCGGTGGTGTTGGAGAACAGCGGTCCGGAGAGTGCTTTGGCAGGTACCTTGGTCAGGTCCTCGTGCCGGAATCCGCTGACATCGCCGAGCGCACTGATCAGCGGGAGGCCCGGGGGCTTGATCAGCCCGAGGACCGCGGTCTCCTCCAGCCCCTTGGCCGGGACCGTCCAGTGCGTGGCACCCCCCTTGTCCGCCGCGGTCACGTCGTTGCTGCCCCATATCCCCGACCCGGTGCCGTACAGCACGTGCCCGGAGTCGAAGGGGTTGATGGCGAGCGCGCCCATCCAGTGCCCGATGCCCGTGCCCACGTACGGCGCCGCGGAGTTGTCCCGCACCGAGGTCGCGCCGAGCGCCTTCCAGGAGGCGCCGCCGTCGGTCGACCGGTACACCTCGTCCGAGGGCCACCAGCGGTCCAGCGTGGTGACCATCACCGTGGACGGGCGCTGCGGATCGACAGCCAGCCCGGCGAAGCCGTAGCCACCGCTGGACGGTGAAATGTTCTTCCAGGCACCGGTGGACGGCGTGTACTTCCACACCGAACCGGCCGTCACTCCGTTCGGGCCCGGGGCGTTGGTGTACGTGAGATACAGCGAGCCGTCACCGGACAGCACACCGTGCTGCGGCAGCTGCCCTGTGGGCTGGCCGGACACGGCCTGCCAGCTGCTGCCGCCGTCGGTGGAGCGGTACAACGAGGTGGTCTTGTCGGCCACCCCGACGTAGATCGTCCGGCTGCCGGCCGGGCCGAAGGTCACGAAGGACAGGCCGACGCCACTGCTCGCACCGTCCTTGACGGGGAAGGCGGCGACCTGGCTCCAGGTCACGCCGTAGTCGGTGCTGCGCCAGAGCCCGTTCTTGCGGGTGCCCAGGTAGAGCGTGCCGTGGTTGGCGGGGTCCACCACCAGCCGCTCGCCCATGGACCGGCCGTCCTCGTTGCCGCCCAGTTTGAACGGCAGGTCGGTGCGCTGGAACGTCTTGCCCTGGTCGGTGGAGCGGAGGATCGCACCGTTGCCCGCCCAGTCGTTGGTGTAGGTGCCGCTCGCGAGGTACAGGCGGTTCGGGTCGACGGGGTCGGTCGCCAGGCTCTCGATCCCGAGCAGGTTCCAGTCGGATCCACCGATCCAGTCGGTCAACGAGGTCCACTGGGCCGCGGTCGCGTCCCAGCGGTAGGCACCGCCGATGTCGGTCCGGGCGTACAGCAGGTCCTTGCGGGCGGGGTTGAAGACCAGCCCGGTGACGAAGCCGCCACCGACGATCTGCGCGTTGTGCCAGGTGTACCTGCCCGAGCCGGCCGCCTTCACCAGCTTCCACTGCTGGTTGGTGCTGCCCCGGTCGGCGTACTGGATGAGCGGCGCCCCCTCGCCGGTGGAGCCGCCCCACACGTCCAGCACCATGCCGTTGCTCCGGGAGACGAACTTCACCGCCCCATCGCCCACGTCCTGCATCTTCCACTGCTGCGTGGCAAAGCCGTGGTCGGTCTGCTGCTCGACGGCCGCCGCGGACTCCTTGGAAGCACCGCGCACTCCGAGGACCTTGTGGCTGCTGCGGTTCTCCACCTCGTAGTAGCCGTCCCCCGCCTGCCTCAGCCGCCACTGCTGACTCGCGGCACCTGCCATGCGGCTCGCCTGCCGTATCCAGACGCCGTCCGACGTGTCCGCCCCCGGCACGTCGAGCACCTTGTCGCTGCGGACAGAGGTCAGCGTGTAGTAGGCGTCGGCATCCACCGTCGCGGCGTTCGAATCGGCCTGCACGAAGAGCAGGTAGGGGCCGAGGACTCCAGGCACGCCCAGCATCAGGCCGATCGTTATCCCGCGCCGGCGGTGGCGCCCCCGCGTACGCCGCTCGCCACCGGCCGCGGCCTTGCGCCGGCTGCGGCCGTCCGCCGTGGGATCCGTCTCGTTCATGGGGGCTACTCCTTGCTTCGGCCCTGCCCCGTACAACCGCTCAGGTCAGCGGTGCGCGGCGGCATGCGGCGGGGATCGGGCGACCCGTGGGTGTGATCGCCTTCTGGTGTGCCCGTCAGTTGCCGCCGCTCCGGGAAAGGTTGCCGCCCGCCGAAGTCCTCATCGGAGGGACTTCACCAGCGTGGTGGCGCCGTTGAGCACGTGCTCCAGCGGCCCGCGGCGAAATGAATCGGGACCAGGCCCACCCAGGCACGTGGCGGCCGCCTCGTCCACTCTGCACCCGGGAGGGTCCCTGAAACACGACGGCAATCACTCAAAGCCAGCGCGCCACTACCCTGGGTGGCTGGGAGAGCGTGGCGACGATGCGATGCGGGCCGGGACCAGAAGGTGTCGGACAGGGTGTGCAGCAGGGAGGGGTGCCGGGACCGCCCGGGACGGATCTCGCAGGCTGCGACAGGCCATGTGATCGCGAACAAATACACTCTCGGGAGCACTCATGAGACAGTCGTAAGGTCTGCGAAGCCCTGCGCCATCGGCCGGATCCCGACAGCGGTCCAACCGCCGAGCGCCGTCACTCGTAGGCACTGAGCGGCTGTGATCCGCACTGGTACGACCGATGAGGGGGCCTTGAGTGGGAACTGCAAGCACCGAGCCGGAGTCCCGCCAGCCCGTGATGGCGGATGTGGCGCGGGTCGCCGGCGTGTCCCACCAGACCGTGTCCCGCGTGCTGAACGGTGCACCGCACGTCCGGCCCGACACCCGGGACCGGGTGCTCGCCGCCATCCGGGAGCTGGACTACCGTCCCAACTCGGCAGCCCGCGCGCTGGTCACCCGCCGCTCCCAGACCCTGGGTGTGGTCAGTTTCGGCAGCGCACTCTACGGGCCCGCCTCGATGCTGGACGGGATCGAGCAGGCCGCGCGCAGTGCGGGGTACTTCGTCAGCGTCGCGAGCCTGCGTTCGCTGGACAGCCGCTCTGTACAGGAGGCGGTGGACCGGCTCCGCGACCAGGGCGTGGAGGGCATCGTCGTCATCGCGCCTCAGATCTCGGCGGTGAGCGCGGTGGCGAAGCTGTCCAGCGCGGTGCCGGTGGTCGCGGTCGGGTCGGGCAGCCAGTCCCGAGTGCCGATGGTCGCCGTCGACAACGAGTCGGGCGCGCTGGCAGCCACCCGACACCTGCTCGACCTCGGGCATGCCACGGTCCACCACGTCGCCGGCCCGTCCGGCTGGCTGGAGACCAAGACCCGACAGGACGGCTGGCGCAAGGCCCTCGAGGCCGGTGGCGCCGAGGTGCCACCGGTACAGAGCGGCGACTGGAGCGCGAGGTCCGGGTACGAGGCCGGACTACGGATCGCCGAGGATCCTCTGGTCACGGCGGTCTTCTGCGCCAACGACCACATGGCCCTCGGCCTGCTCCGCGCGTTCCATGAGGCGGGACGGGCGATTCCGGGGGACATCAGCGTGGTCGGGTTCGATGACATTCCCGAAGCCGCGTACTTCGCCCCACCGCTGACCACCGTGCGTCAGGACTTCGGTGAGCTGGGACGCCGCGCTCTTGAGCTGCTGGTGGAGGAGCTGACCGGCGTCGGCCACGCCCGTAGCCACGTGCTGATCTCGCCGGAGATGGTGCTGCGGCGCAGTGCCGGCCCGGTGGCGCGTTAGGCCGTGTCTTTCTGATCAGGCCGGATCAGCCCGCGGGCGGCCTGGTCAAGATTGGGTAACGGCATGGCGGCCCCCTTGTCCACGGAATTGTGAGCGCTAACAATCTCACTCAAGCGAAACGGCACCGCTACATCCCGTTCACATGACGGCGCGGACCGCACCGCCGCCTGCACCAACGCCGCACCGGGCGCCTATCGCCCCCGACGGTGTTTCCACCGCCTCCCGCGCCGGTCGGCCTGCCCGGTCGGTCTGCCCGCGGTCGATCCGTCCGCGCCGAGAGCGGCCTCCCCCACTCGAGAGGAATCCCAAGATGTCCAAGAGAGCTGCGGCGGCCCTGACCGCCGGCGCGATGGTCGCCGTTCTGTCCGCTTGCGGTTCCGGCGGCGGCGGCTCCGCCGGCGGCAAGGACTCCGGAGGGCCGCTCACCGTGGGCTTCTCCCAGGTCGGCGCGGAGAGCGGGTGGCGCACGGCCAACACCAAGTCCGTCCAGGATGCGGCCAAGAAGGCCGGGATCACGCTGAAGTTCTCCGACGCCCAGCAGAAGCAGGAGAACCAGATCAAGGCCATCCGCTCGTTCATCCAGCAGAAGGTGGACGTCATCGCCTTCTCGCCGGTGGTCGAATCGGGCTGGGACACCGTGCTCAAGGAGGCCAAGGCCGCCCACATCCCGGTCGTCCTGACGGACCGCGCGGTGGACTCCAAGGATGAGTCGCTCTATGCCACCTTCCTCGGTTCGGACTTCGTCGAGGAGGGCAAGAAGGCCGGCGACTGGCTGGTGAAGGAGTACCAGGGCAAGAGCGACGCGGTGAACATCGTGGAGCTGCAGGGCACCACCGGCTCCGCCCCGGCCAACGACCGCAAATCGGGCTTCGCCGACGTCATCAAGACGGATGCCAAGTTCAAGATCACGGCCTCCCAGACCGGTGACTTCACGCGCGCCAAGGGCAAGGAGGTCATGCAGGCCTTCCTGAAGTCCCAGCCGAAGATCGACGTGCTCTACGCGCACAACGACGACATGGCACTCGGCGCCATCCAGGCCATCGAGGAAGCCGGCAAGAAGCCCGGCACCGACATCAAGATCATCTCGGTCGACGGTGTCAAGGACGCCTTCACCGCGATGAGCCAGGGCAAGATCAACGTCCTCGTCGAATGCAACCCCCTCCTGGGCGACCAGCTGATGGACCTGATCAAGAAGGTCAAGGCCGGCGAACAGGTGCCGCGCCGGATCAAGACCGAAGAGGGCGTCTTCACCCAGGACCAGGCCGCGGCCGCCCTGCCGACCCGCCAGTACTGACCGACCCGGTGACCAGGGGCTACCCGGATCCGACCCGGCCGGCCCCGGTCGCGACCACGAGAGGAGGGGGCGCATGCCTGCGCGCCGTGCACAGCAACCGGTCCTGGAAGTACACGGGATCCGCAAGGAGTTCCCGGGCGTGGTGGCGCTGGACGGGGTCGACTTCCGGCTCTTCCCCGGCGAGGTGCACGCCCTGATGGGTGAGAACGGCGCCGGCAAGTCCACGCTGATCAAGGTGCTCACCGGCGTCTACGCGTCGGACGGCGGCGAGGTCGTGCTGAGCGGCCGGCCCGTGCACATCCCCGGCCCGCTGCAGGCGCAGCAGGCCGGGATCAGCACGGTGTACCAGGAGGTCAACCTCTGCCTGAACCTGTCGGTCGCGGAGAACATCTTCATCGGCCGTGAACCGCGCCGCCTCGGACTCATCCACTGGTCGGCCCTCCGTCGCCGCGCCGCAGAGCTGGTCGCCGACCTCGACCTGGACATCGACGTCACCGCCCCACTGGGCAGCTACTCGATCGCGGTCCAGCAACTGGTCGCGATCGTCCGAGCGGTGGACGTCTCGGCCAAGGTGCTGATCCTGGACGAGCCGACCTCCAGCCTGGACCGCGACGAGGTGCGGCAACTGTTCGCGGTGATACGCCGGTTGCGCGACCAGGGCGTGGCGATCCTGTTCGTCTCGCACTTCCTGGACCAGATCTACGAGATCTGCGACCGGATGACCGTCCTGCGCAACGGCAAGCTGGAGGGCGAGTACCCGATCAGTGAGTTGAGCCAGGTCGAACTGGTCGCCCGCATGATCGGCGGCGAACTGAGGAGCCTGGAGGAGCTGTCGGGCACCACTCGTCACGAGCCCGCCGCCGAAGCCGGAACCACGCCGTTCCTGAGCGCCGACGGCCTGGGTCGCACCGGCGCGATCGAGCCGTACGACCTCACCATCCAGCCCGGTGAAGTCGTCGGCCTTGCCGGGTTGTTGGGGTCAGGGCGTACGGAGGCGGCCCGCCTGCTGTTCGGTGCCGACCGCAGTTCCCAGGGCTCGGTGCGGATCGAGGACGCCCCCGTCGCGCTGCGCACGCCGCGCGCCGCGATCTCGTACGGGATCGCCTTCTGCTCGGAGGACCGCAAGAACGAGGGTCTGGTGGCGGAGTTGACGGTACGCGAGAACATCATCCTGGCCTTGCAGGCGGCCCGCGGCTGGACGCGTCCGCTCTCCCGCTCCAAGCAGGACGAGATCGCGCTGCGCTGGATCCGGTCACTGGACATCCGCCCGGACAACCCCGAGGCGCTGGTGCGCCATCTCAGCGGCGGCAACCAGCAGAAGGTACTGCTGGCTCGCTGGCTGATCACCGACCCCAAGCTGTTGATCCTCGACGAGCCGACCCGGGGCATCGACATCGGCGCCAAGGCCGAAATCCAGAAGTTGGTGGCCGCGCTGGCCCGGGACGGCATGTCGGTGCTGTTCATCTCGGCGGAGCTGGAGGAAGTTCTGCGGCTCAGCCACCGGGTGGGCGTGCTGCGGGACCGCCGGCTGGTCGCCGAGCTGCCGAACGACGGATCGCTCACTCCCGAGCGCATCATGGCGACGATCGCGAGCGGAGCCCGGTCATGACCAAGCACCGCCTCTTCTGGCCCGCCACCGTGCTCGCGGCCCTGCTGCTGGCCAACGTGCTGTTCACTCCGGACTTCTTCGCGATCCGGGTCAAGGACGGGCACCTGTACGGGAGCCTGATCGACATCCTCCACTTCGGCGCCCCGCTGATCCTGGTGGCGCTGGGCATGACGCTGGTCATCGCGACCAGCGGCATCGACCTCTCGGTCGGCTCCACCGTCGCCATCGCGGGCGCGCTGGCCTGCCTGCACATCAGCGGCGCGGCCGATCCGGCAAGCCCCGGCACGGTGTTCGGCGCCGTCGCCATCGCCCTGGCGGTGGCCCTCGTCCTGGGGCTGATCAACGGCGTACTGGTGGCGGGGGTCGGTGTCCAGCCGATCATCGCCACCCTCATCCTGATGGTGGCCGGACGCGGTGTCGCCCAGCTGGTGACGGACGGCCAGATCGTCACCGTCACCAGCGAGCCCTACAAGCTGATCGGCGGCGGTTACTGGCTCACCATGCCGTTCGCGATCCTGCTCGCGGTCGTGGTGGTGCTGCTGACGTCGCTGCTGACCCGGCGTACGGCGCTCGGGCTGCTGCTGGAGTCGGTCGGCGGCAACCCGGTCGCCAGCCGCCTGGTCGGCATCCGGGCGATGGGCCTGATATGCCTGGTGTACGTCTTCAGCGCGCTGTGCGCCGCGGTCGCCGGGCTCATGATCAGCTCGAACGTCTCCAGTGCGGACGGCAACAACGCCGGGCTCTGGATCGAGCTGGACGCCATCCTCGCCGTGGTGGTCGGCGGCACCGCGCTGACCGGCGGGCGGTTCTCGCTCGGCGGCACGGTGATCGGTGCGCTGATCATCCAGACCCTGTCCACCACCGTCTACACCATCGGCATCCCGCCGGAGACCACCCTGGTCTTCAAAGCCTTCGTGGTGATCGCGGTCTGCCTGATCCAGTCACCCGCCTTCCGGGCCAAGGCCGCGCGCCGACGGGCCCGGACCGGGCGCGGCACCAGGCCGCGTCCGCTGACGACAGAGAACACGGAGGTGGGGGCATGAGCGCGATCACGGCAGCGCGTGGCCTCGCGTACATCCCGCTGCTGGTCACATCAGCCCTGCTGATATCGATGTTCGGTGCCGGATCCGTCCAGTACGACGGATTCTTCTCCGGGCAGGTGCTGCTCAACCTGCTCATCGACAACGCCTTCCTGCTGGTGGTCGCCATCGGGATGACCTTCGTGGTGCTGACCGGAGGGATCGACCTGTCGGTCGGCGCGATGGTCGCACTGTCGACGATGATCTCCGCCTGGCTGGTGGAACAGCACGGCTGGCCGCCGTTGCTGGTGATCCCGCTGGTCCTGGCGGTGGGGACGGGTGCCGGGCTCGCGATGGGATGGGTGATCCACTCCTTCGAGATCCAACCGTTCATCGTGACGCTCGCCGGCATGTTCCTGGCCCGTGGCCTCTGCTACACGATCAGCATCGACTCGATCTCCCTCACCGACCCGGCCTACACGGCCTTCGCCCAGACCCGGATCCCCCTGCCCGGCGACCTGTTCGTCTCGCCGAGTGTTCTGATCGCGGTAGGTGTGCTGGTGATCGCATTCGCGGTCCTGCACTACACACGGCTGGGCCGGAACGTGTACGCGCTGGGCGGCAGCGAGCAGTCGGCCCGGCTGATGGGGCTCCCGGCCGGGCGGACGAAGATGGCCGTGTACGCCGTCAGCGGCTTCTGCTCGGCGCTCGGGGGGGTATTGCTGACCTTTTACATGCTCTCCGGCTACGGGCTCCACGCGGTGGGCCTGGAGCTGGACGCGATTGCGGCCGTGGTGATCGGCGGGACGCTCCTGACCGGAGGGTCCGGATACCTGCTGGGGACCGCGCTGGGGGTGCTCGTGCTGGGCCTGATCCAGACCGTCATCAGCTTCCAGGGCACGCTCAGCTCATGGTGGACCAGGATCGTGGTCGGCGGCCTGCTGTTCGTCTTCATCCTGCTCCAGCGCCTGATCGCAGGCCGTCGCAAGGTCTGATCGGCTGAAGGCGAGCCCGCCCTTGACCAGCCAATTGTTAGCGCTAACCATCGCCGGACGATGCCCCGGCGGCATCGCTGCGCCCTCTCGGGGCTCCGTACGAAGGATGTGAAGTGACCGTGACCCCTCCCCCCCAGACCGCGGAGAGCCATGTCGTGGGTGTCGACTTCGGCACTCTCTCCGGCCGGGCCGTGGTGGTCCGCGTACGCGACGGCCAGGAGGTCGGCTCCGCCGTCCACGTGTACCCGCACGGCGTCATCGAGCGTGAACTCCCCACCACCGGTCAGCCCCTGCCGCCCGACTGGGCCCTCCAGCACCCCGAGGACTGGCGCGAGGTGCTGCGCACCGCCGTCCCCGCCGCAGTGGCCGCGAGCGGCATCGACCCGGCCGCCGTCATCGGCATCGCCACCGACTTCACCGCCTGCACCGTGCTCCCCGTACGGGCCGACGGCACCCCGCTCGCCGAGACCGCGCTGGGCGTTCGCCCGCACGCCTGGCCCAAGCTCTGGAAGCACCACGCGGCCCAGGGCCAGGCCGACCGCATCAACCACCTCGCCCACCTGCGCGCCGAGAAGTGGATCTCCCGCTACGGCGGCAAGATCTCCGCCGAATGGCAGTACGCCAAGGCGCTCCAGGTACTCGAGGAGGACCCGGACACCTACGCCGCCACCGAGCGCTGGATCGAGGCCGCGGACTGGATCGTCTGGCAGCTCGCAGGCGTCGAAACCCGCAACACCTGCACGGCGGGATACAAGGGCATCCACCAGGACGGCCACTACCCCAGCGAGGACTACCTCGCCGCCCTGCACCCCGATTTCGCCGACTTCGCGCGCACCCGGCTGGAACATCCGCTGTCGCCGCTGGGATCCCGGGCCGGCTCCCTCACCGCCGAGGCCGCCGCCTGGACCGGGCTGCCCGAGGGCATCGCCGTCGCCACCGGCAACGTCGACGCCCATGTCGCCGCCCCTGCCGCCCAGGCCGTCGAGAACGGCCAGCTGCTCGCCATCATGGGCACCTCCACCTGCCACGTCGTCAACGGCCCCGCCCTCGCCGACGTCCCCGGAATCTGCGGAGTCGTCGACGGCGGCATCGTGGAGGGCGCCTACGGCTACGAGGCCGGGCAGAGCGCGGTCGGCGACATCTTCGCCTGGTGGCTGCGCCAAGGCGTGCCGACCCACTACCGCGCAGAGGCCGAAGCCACCGGCGAGGACCTGCACCAACTGCTGTCCCGCAAGATCGCCGACCAGCCCGTCGGCGGCCACGGCCTGGTCGCCCTCGACTGGATGAACGGAAACCGCTCCACCCTCGTCGACCACCACCTCTCCGGGGTCATCGTCGGCCTCACCCTCACCACGCGCCCCGAGGAGATCTACCGCGCCCTGCTGGAAGCCACCGCCTTCGGCACCCGCACCATCATCGACGCCCTGGAGCAGGGCGGCGTCCCCGTCACGGAGTTCATCGTGACCGGCGGGCTGAAGAAGAACCCCCTGCTCATGCGGATCTACGCCGACGTGCTGCGCCGGCCCGTCTCCCTCGCCGAGTCCGCCCAGGGCCCCGCCCTCGGCTCCGCCATCCACGCCGCCGTCGCCGCCGGCGCGCACCCTGACGTACGCACCGCCGCGGCCGCCATGGGCCGCGTACGCCGCGGAGTCCACCAACCGGACACCGCGCGCGCCGACGCCTACGACCGCCTCTACGCCGAGTACCGCACCCTGCACGACCACTTCGGCACCGGCCCCGACAAGCTCCTCCACCGCCTCCGCGCCATCCGCAACGCGGCGCTCACCGCCCCGCGAACCGACCCCGAGGCCACCCCGGCCGCCCAGAAGAGCGAGGTCCGACCATGAGTTCCCCGATCGATCTGCTGCGCCGCCAGGTCAGCGACCTCCACCAGGAGCTGGTCCGCTACGACCTCGTCGTCTGGACGGCAGGCAACGTCTCCGCCCGCCTCCCCGGCGAGGACCTGATGGTCATCAAGCCGAGCGGCGTCTCGTACGACGAGCTGACGCCCCGGAACATGGTCCTCTGCGACCTGGACGGCAAGGTCGTCGAGGGCGACCAGTCCCCGTCCTCGGACACCGCCGCGCACGCCTACGTCTACCGCCACATGCCCGAGGTCGGCGGAGTGGTGCACACCCACTCGACGTACGCGAGCGCCTGGGCCGCGCGCGGAGAGGCCGTGCCCTGCGTACTGACCGCCATGGCCGACGAGTTCGGCGCCGCGATCCCCGTCGGCCCCTTCGCGCTGATCGGCGACGACTCCATCGGCCGGGGCATCGTCGAGACCCTCCGGGGCCACCGCTCGCCGGCCGTCCTGATGAAGAGCCACGGCGTCTTCACCATCGGCAAGGACGCCAAGGCCGCCGTCAAGGCCGCCGTGATGTGCGAGGACGTCGCCCGCACCGTCCACATCTCCCGCCAGCTCGGCGAACCCCTGCCGATAGCGCAGGCCGACATCGACCGCCTCAACCACCGCTACCAGAACGTGTACGGCCAGCAGCCCGCTGCCCGCTAAGGAGACCCACGCCCCCATGAAGGCACAGAAGGCAATCCAGGGCCGCGAAGTCTGGTTCCTGACCGGCAGCCAAGGGCTGTACGGCGACGACACCTTGCGTCAGGTCGCAGAGCAGTCCCGCCGGATCGCCGACGCACTCGGCGACTGCGGCATCCCGGTGGACATCGTCTGGAAGCCCGTACTCACCGACGCCGGCGCGATCCGGCGGGTCTGCCTGGACGCCAACGCGGACGACACCTGCATCGGACTCATCGCCTGGATGCACACCTTCTCCCCGGCGAAGATGTGGATCGCAGGCCTGGACGCCCTGCGCAAGCCGTTGCTCCACCTGCACACCCAGGCCGATGCCGCACTGCCCTGGGCGTCGATCGACATGGACTTCATGAACCTGAACCAAGCGGCCCACGGGGACCGCGAGTTCGGCTACATCCAGTCCCGGCTCGGCGTCGCACGCAAGACCGTCGCCGGACACGTCAGCGACCCCTCGGTCGCTGCCCGGATCACCTCCTGGGCCCGGGCCGCGGCAGGCCGCTCCGAGCTGCAGAGCCTCAAGCTGGCGCGATTCGGCGACAACATGCGCGACGTCGCCGTGACCGAGGGCGACAAGGTCGAGGCCCAACTCCGCTTCGGCGTCTCGGTCAACACGTACGGCGTCAACGATCTGGTCTCAGCCGTCGACGCGGCCGCCGACGCCGGCGTGACCGAACTGGTCAAGGAGTACGAGGACACCTACCGCCTCGCGCCCGAACTCCGCGCGGACGGGGACCGGCACGACTCACTGCGCTACGCCGCGCGCATCGAACTCGGCCTGCGCGGATTCCTGACGGACGGCGGCTTCCACGCCTTCACCACCAACTTCGAAGACCTCGGCGGCCTGCGCCAGCTACCCGGCCTGGCTGTGCAGCGGCTGATGGCCGACGGCTACGGATTCGGCGGCGAGGGCGACTGGAAGACCTCCGTCCTGCTGCGCACGCTCAAAGTGATGTCCACCGGGCTGCAGGGCGGCACCTCCTTCATGGAGGACTACACCTACCACCTGGAGCCGGGACGGGAGTTGATCCTCGGCGCGCACATGCTGGAGGTCTGCCCGACCATCGCATCGGACGTGCCGTCCTGCGAGATCCACCCCTTGGGCATCGGGGGCCGCGAGGACCCGGTCCGCCTCGTCTTCGACGCCCGGACCGGTCCCGCCGTCGTGGTCGGGCTGGCCGACATGGGCGACCGGTTCCGCCTGGTCGCCAACGAGATCGACGTGGTCGAGCCCCTCGAACCGCTGCCGAACCTCCCCGTCGCGCGCGCCGTCTGGCAGCCGCGCCCGAACCTGCGCACCTCGACCGAGGCGTGGCTGACCGCCGGCGCGCCCCACCACACCGTGCTGTCCAGCGCGATCGGGACCGAGGAGCTGGGCGACCTCGCCGACATCCTCGCCACCGAGCTGCTGGTCATCGACGCGGACACCACGATCCGCCGGTTCACCAAGGAGCTCCGCTGGAACCAGGCCTACCACCGCCTGGCCCACGGCTTCTGACGCAGACGGCGGGCGGGGGGGGCCTCCCGGGCCGCCGCCCTTTCGGTCCTCCCGCACCCGCCCCCGTCCGTCCCCAGAATCGGAGTGACGAACAGCCATGCCCGACGCGCCCACCCGCCTCGACGACGGTTCCCTGACGGTCCGCCGCGAGCCGTACGCGACCCTCCCGGACGGGCGGGTCGTCGACCGCTGGGCCTTCGGCTCCGAGGGCGCCGTCATGGCGGAAGCGCTCAGCCTCGGCGCCCGGCTCCAGGCGCTGTACACACCGGACCGGGACGGGCACCGCGCCAACATCGTGCTGGGCGGCGCGAGCGTGGCGGACATGCTCGGCGAGGCGAAGTACTTCGGGGCAACGGTCGGCCGCTACGCGAACCGGATCGCAGGCGGCGAACTGCCCGTCGAGGGCGCCGTCCACCAGCTGCGGACCCAGGGAAACGGCCACACCCTGCACGGCGGCCCCGAAGGCTTCGACGCGCGCATCTGGGACGCCACAGAGGTGCGCGAGCCGAGCCGCGTCGGCGTCCGCTTCACGCTGCACAGCCCGGACGGCGACCAGGGCTTTCCCGGCGCGCTCACCGTCCAGGTGACCTATCTGCTGGACCGTGCGGGTTCGCTCACACTCGCGTACGAGGCCGCCACCGACGCGCCCACGGTGGTCAACCTGACCAACCACGCCTACTTCAACCTGGCCGGCGAGGGCAGCGGCACCATCCTCGACCACGTGCTGCAGGTCGACGCGGACCAGTACACGCCCGTGGACGGGGAGTTGATCCCGTACGGCCGGCACTTCCCGGTCGAGGGCACCCCGTTCGACCTCACCGAGCCGCGCCCGGTCGGCGAGCGGATCACGGCCGACCACCCGCAGCTGACCCTGGCCGGCGGAGGCTACGACCACAACTGGGTGCTCCGTCCGCACGCGGGCCAGGGCCCGCGGCAGGTGGCGGTACTGGCGCACCGCGCCAGCGGCAGACGGATGGAGTGCCTGACCACAGAGCCCGGCCTGCAGATCTACACCGGGAACCTCTTCGACGGCTCGCTGACAGGCCCGGGCGGCGCACCGTACCGGGCCTTCGCCGGGATCGCGCTGGAAACCCAGCACTTCCCCGACTCCCCGCACCGCCCATTCTTCCCCTCCACCGTCCTGCGCCCGGGGGATGAGTACCGCTCGACCACCGTCTACCGGTTCTCGGTGGACCCCGGCTGACCCGGCGGCGCCCGCCGCGCCCCACCGTGCGCGGTCACGCCGCCCAGGAGGGGACCCAGCTTCCTGGACGAAGAGCCCGACGCCGGTCTTCACCAGCAACACGGCAACCGGCCAGTACGGCCCGGGTCACAACCAGTTCACCACGTTCGAAGACGGCAAGAACGACGTCATCGTCCACCACGACCGCAACTACAGCGACATCACGGGGGATCCGCTGGACGACCCCAACCGCCGCACCCGCGTCCAGAAGCTGTACCGGAACTCCGACGGCACGCCTCGGCATCCCGGTCGCGGACGGCGCCACGCGCGTGCGGCTCTCCTCGTACAACGATCCCGACCACTACGTCCGCCAATGGGACTTCCGGGCGAAGCTGGAGGCGGACGTCACCAACCTGCCGGCCGGACTCGCAGTTCCGCACCGTGGCCGGGCCGTCCGGCACCGGCACCGTCTCGCTGGAGTCCGTCAACTTCCCCGGCTACTACCTGCACAGCAGGAACGGTGAGGTCTGGTTCGAGAAGACCGACGGCACGACCGGTTTCAAGGACAGCGCCGCCCTCTACCAGCGCGCCGGCCGCGCGGACCCGGCGGGGTCTCCTACGAGTCGTACGGCGCCGCGGGCCGGTACTTGCGGCACTACGACTTCCTGCTCCACGTCCAGCCCGTCGCCACCACCCTCGCCAAGGGCGACGCCACCTTCTACCGGCAGTGACGCCCCGGTCCGGCCGCACGCCCCCGCAGGGATGCGGCCGGACCGGGGCGGAACCGGTTCAGGAGCCGGCCTTGCGCTTGTTGTAGACGTCGAAACCGACTGCGGCCAGCAGCACCAGGCCCTTGATGACCTGCTGGTAGTCGGTGCCGATACCGACCAGCGACATACCGTTGTTGAGCACGCCGAGCACCAGGCCGCCGATGAGGGCGCCGAGCACCGTGCCGACGCCGCCGGAGGCCGAGGCGCCACCGATGAACGCGGCGGCGATCGCCTCCAGTTCGAAGTTGATACCTGCCTGCGGCGTACCCGCGTTGAGACGCGCCGCGAAGACCATGCCGGCCAGGGCGGCCAGCACACCCATGTTGACGAAGGCGAGGAAGACGACGCGCTTGCTCTTGACGCCCGACAGCTTCGCCGCGGCCTCGTTGCCGCCGATCGCGTAGGTGTGGCGGCCCAGGATGGAGTTGCGCATCACGTAGCCGAAGGCGACCAGCAGCACGCCGAGGATCAGCAGCACGATCGGGAAGCCGTGGTAGCTCGCCAGCAGCAGGGTGAACACCAGTACCGCGGCGCCGATGGCGCCCAGCTTGGCCAGGAAGAAGCCGAGCGGGAGCAGGTCGAGGCCGTAGCGGGCGGCCTGCCGTCGGCCGCGGACCTCCTGGAGGACCGCCACCACGAGCACGACGAGCCCCAGCAGCAGGGTGAGGTTGTGGTAGTCGGTCTGCGGGCCGACCTCCGGCAGGAAGCCGCTGCTGATCTCCTGGAAGCCCTTGGGGAAGGGAGCCACCGACTGGCCGTGCAGCACGATCTGCGTCCCGCCGCGGAACAGCAGCATGCCGGCCAGCGTGACGATGAAGGACGGGATGCCGACGTACGCGATCCAGAACCCCTGCCAGGCACCGGCGGCCGCGCCGATCAGCAGGGCGGCGGTCAGTGCGAGCGGCCACGGCACGTCGTGCTTGACCATCATGACGGCCGCGGCGGCTCCGACGAAGGCGGCCAGCGAACCGACCGAGAGGTCGATGTGGCCGGCGATGATCACGATCATCATGCCGATGGCCAGGATCAGGATGTAGCTGTTCTGCTGGATCAGGTTGGTGACGTTGAGGGGCTGGAGCAGGATGCCGTCGGTCCAGATCTGGAACACCACGACGATCAGCGCGAGCGCGACCAGCATGCCGTACTGGCGCACGTTGCCGCGTAGCGCCCGCACCAGCAGGGGACCGATGCCGCCACCGCCGCCGGGCTGGGCGGGCAGGGCCGTCTTGAGGTCCGTGGTGCCCGGGGTGTCCGTGGTCTCTGTCTGGGCCATG
Organism: Streptomyces sp. NPDC006463; assembly: GCF_042870715.1. Classification (NCBI taxonomy): domain Bacteria; kingdom Bacillati; phylum Actinomycetota; class Actinomycetes; order Kitasatosporales; family Streptomycetaceae; genus Streptomyces; species Streptomyces sp. NPDC006463. The sequence continues at coordinate 25,269 of NZ_JBIAHP010000011.1, forward strand.
CCTTACACCTGCTCGTTCTCGGTCGCAGCGCTCACGGTCATGAGGCGCATGAGTGATTCCTGGGTCGCGTCCGCACGGTCCACCTCACCGGTGAGCCGGCCCTCGGCCATCGCGTAGATGCGGTCGCACATGCCGAGCAGCTCGGGGAGTTCGGAGGAGATGATCAGCACCGCCTTGCCCTGGGCCGCGAGTTCGGCGATGACGGTGTAGATCTCGGCCTTGGCGCCGATGTCGATGCCCCGGGTGGGTTCGTCGAGGATCAGTACGTCCGGCTCGGAGAAGATCCACTTGCTGAGGACGACCTTCTGCTGGTTGCCGCCGCTGAGCTTCCCGGTCTCCGCGAACACCGAAGGGGCCTTGATGTTCATGGTCTTGCGAAAGGACTCCGCGACCCGGGTCTCCTCGTGCTCGTTCACCCACCCGCGCCGAGCGACCTTGCCGAGCGCGCTCAGCGAGATGTTGCGACTGATGTCGTCCATCAGGTTCAGCCCGAGGTGCTTGCGGTCCTCGGTGACGTACGCGATGCCGTGACCGATCGCCTCCGGGACGGTGCGCGTGCTGATCTCCTCGCCGCCCAGCAGCACCCGGCCACCGGTACAGCGCCCGTACGAGCGGCCGAAGACGCTCATCGCGAGCTCGGTGCGGCCCGCGCCCATCAGGCCGGCGATGCCGACGATCTCGCCGCGCCGCACTTCGAGCGACACGCCGTCGACGACCTTGCGCTGATGGTCGATCGGGTGGTGGACGGTCCAGTCCTCGACGGCGAAGGCGACCTCGCCCGGCTCGGGGGTGCGCTCGGGGTAGCGGTGCTCCAGATCGCGGCCGACCATGCCCCGGATGATCCGGTCCTCGGAGATGCCCTCGGCGCCGACCGCGAGGGTCTCGATGGTCCGGCCGTCGCGCAGGATCGTGACGGAGTCGGCGACCTGGGCGATCTCGCCCAGCTTGTGCGAGATGAGGATGCAGGAGATGCCCTGAGCCTTGAGTTCCAGGATGAGGTCGAGCAGCTTGCGGCTGTCCTCACCGTTCAGGGCGGCCGTGGGCTCGTCCAGGATCAGCAGCTTGACCTCCTTGGCGAGCGCCTTGGCGATCTCGATCAGCTGCTGCTTGCCCACGCCGATGTCGGCGACCCGGGTGTGCGGGCTCTCGTCCAGCCCGACCCGCCTCAGTAGCGACTTGGCGTGGGTGAGCGTGGTGCTCCAGCTGATGATGCCCCGGGTGGCGTGCTCGTTGCCGAGGAAGATGTTCTCCGCGATGGAGAGGTACGGCACCAGGGCGAGTTCCTGGTGGATGATCACGATGCCGCGCTGTTCGCTGGCCCGGATGTCCTTGAAGGCGCAGGACTCGCCCTGGAAAAGGATCTCGCCCTCGTAGGAGCCGTGCGGGTGGACCCCGCTGAGCACCTTCATCAGGGTGGACTTCCCGGCGCCGTTCTCACCGCAGACGGCGTGGACCTCGCCGGGGGCGACGCTCAGGGTGACGTCGGAGAGCGCCTGGACACCGGGGAAGGACTTGCTGATCGAACGCATCTCGAGGACGGGTCCGGCCATGGTGGTGCATCCGTTCGACAGGGGCGGTACGGGCGGGGGCCTGTCAGGTCGACTGCCCCGCCCGTACGCGCCCGGCTCTGGTGCGGCCCTGCGTTGAGGCCCGTGGCTACTTGAGCTGGTCGGCGGTGTACAGCCCGCCGTCGACCAGCACCTTCTGGTAGTTCTCCTTGTCGACGCTGACCGGCTGCAGCAGGTACGCCGGGACGATCTTGACCCCGTTGTCGTACTGCTTGGTGTCGTTGACCTCGGGCTGGCCGCCGGTGAGCAGGGCGTCGCCCATCTGGACCGCGACCTTGGCCAGTTCGCGGGTGTCCTTGTAGACGGTCTGGGTCTGCTCGCCCGCGATGACGGACTTCACCGAGGCCAGCTCGGCGTCCTGGCCGGTGACGATCGGCAGGGCCTTGCCCGAGCTGCCGTAGCCGACGCCCTTGAGGGAGGACAGGATGCCGATGGAGATGCCGTCGTAGGGGGAGAGCACCGCGTCGACGCCGGCCGATGTGTACGACTTGCTCAGCAGGTTGTCCATCCGGGATTGTGCGACACCGCCGTCCCAGCGCAGCGTGCCGACCTGGCTGAGGCTGGTCTGGCCGCTCTGGACGACCAGCTTCTTCTGGTCGATGTACGGCTGGAGCACGCTCATCGCGCCCTGGAAGAAGAAGGTGGCGTTGTTGTCGTCCGGCGAGCCGGCGAACAGCTCGATGTTGAACGGGCCCTTGCCGCTCGCGAGACCCAGCTTGTCGACGATGTAACTGCCCTGCAGGACACCGACCTTGAAGTTGTCGAAGGTGGCGTAGCAGTCGACGTTCCCGGTGCCGCGGATCAGGCGGTCGTACGAGATCACCGGGATCTTGGCATCGGAGGCCTTCTGGAGGACGTTCGTGAGCGAGGAGCCGTCGATGGCGGCCACCACCAGCAGCTTGGCGCCCTTCGTGATCATGTTTTCGATCTGGGAGACCTGGTTCTCGACGACGTTGTCGCCGTACTGCAGGTCGGTCTTGTAGCCCTTGGCCTGGAACTGCTTGACCATGTTGTCGCCGTCGTTGATCCAGCGCTCCGACGACTTGGTGGGCATCGCGATGCCGACGAGGCCACCCTTGGCGTTACCGCCGCTTGCGCCGTCGCCCGCACCGTTGGCGCTCTGGCCGCAGGCTGTCAGGGCCAACGTGAGGCCCGCAGCAGCGAGGCCCATCGAAAGCTTGCGCACTATTCCTCCAGTGGTATGCCGCGATCGCCGCGACCTCGGCAGGGGCCTCGGATCGGGTCGAGCGGGGTCGAGCACCGGCCCGGGGTGGAGGGGGCCGGGTTCGATCGGGGTCGGTACGGCCGACCGGGCGGCGGGGCGATTGAACCCCGCTGGAGGCCCCGGTGGGTGCCGCTCTGGGCTGGCGTTACATGAGTGTTAACGCTCACAGAAACCGCGTCAAGGGCCCGGAGATCACCGTTGGATATAGCGCGGGGCAAGCGGAGACGCGGTCGACGACGGGGCTTGACCGCTGAATTGTTAGCGTTAACAATACGTTTCTACGTAGCTCTCCGCTCTCCCTGCTCAAGGCAGACCACCTGCAAACCGTCCCGATGAACACCGTCGGGAAGTGAACCAAGCCGAAGAGCAGGCCCTTGCATCCCGATCTGGGCACTTTTCGCCCGGTGGCGGCCTTTGCGGAACGACAGGAGACGTACATGTCCGCGCTTCGCGCCCGGCTGTCGGCGTTACTGCTCGCCGCCTGCCTGCTCTTCACATCCCAAGCCTTGATCACACCGGACCGGGCGGCCGCCGCCGACCCGGGCTACCTGATGTTGCACTTCACCGGGGAGGGGGCGGCCGGTCAGCAGATGTACCTCGCGCACAGCACGGACGGCCTCCACTGGAACGACCTCAACGGCGGAGTACCGATCCTGGGCTCCACGATCGGCACGAAGGGGGTGCGTGACCCCGCACTGGTGAGATCCCCCGGCGGTGACAAGTACTGGATCATTGCCACCGACCTGTGCATCAGCTGCGGGCAGAACTGGGAGGACGCCGTGAACAACGGCAGCCGCGACCTGGTGGTGTGGGAGTCGACGGACCTGGTCACCTGGTCGCAGCCGTGGCTGCTCAACGTCGCCGGCGCAATCCCCGACGGGCGCAACGCCTGGGCGCCGGAAGCGATCTGGAACCCCGAGACCAACGACTACGTCCTTTACTGGGCGACGAACAAGCCCGTCAACGGCGTGAAGAAGCACCGCATCTTCTACGCCCGCACCAGCGACTTCCGCTCCATCACCACCCCGCAGACCTACATCGAGCGCCCCGGCATGCAGGAAATCATCGACACCCAGATCGTCGAGATGCCGGACGGCGTCGGCAGCCACCGCTACGTGCGGGCCTCCGGCGACGGCCAGATCACCCTCGAGGGCAGCAACTCGATCCTCGGCACCTGGACGAACCTTGGCGACCTCTCCGGCATCGGCCTCACCGGCTCCCAGGTCGAGGGCCCGATGTGGATGAAGTTCCGCGACCGCGACGAGTGGGCGCTCTACCTCGACCAGTACTCCTCCGGACGCGGTTACATGCCGGTCACGACGACCAACCCCTCCGCCCCCGGCACCTACCGGGTTCCGGCGTCGGGCAGCTACAACATGGGCGCCCTCAAGAAGCGCCACGGCTCGATCCTGAACCTGACGGCCGCCGAGGAGTCCCGCGTCCTCGCCCGCTGGAGCGACATCCCGGCCAAGCGGCTCCAGTCGTACGACTTCCAGGACCGGTACGTGCGGCATGTCGGCTTCGACGTGCGCATCGACCAGAACATCACCGGCCCGGACGCCCAGTTCCGGCTGCGGCCCGGCCTGGCGGGCACGGGAACCGTCTCCTTCGAGTCGGTGAACTACCGCGGGTACTTCCTGCGGCACACCGGATACGACTTCCAGCTGGTCCGCAACGACGGCACCGCCCAGTTCGCCGCGGACGCCACGTTCCGCCAGGTCCCCGGCCTCGCCGATGCCGCCTGGTCCTCGTTCCAGTCGTACAACCACCCCGACCGCCATATCCGCCACTACGCCTACCAGCTCCGCCTCGACCCCATCACCACCGCGACAGGACGCGGCGACGCCACCTTCCGCGTGACGAACTGACCCGACGCCGACAAGGACGTGCCGCACCGGCTCCGGCCAGGCGGGCTGCGCTCGCGCACCAGCCCGGCCTCGTCCAGGGCGTACGGGTTCTGTGGCTGACCGTGGGCAGGCTGATGACCGGTTCTCGAACTCGGTGGGCGCTGGCTTCCCCTCCTCCGGACGTGGTGGCGCCGGTCGTCGGGACGAGGAGGAAAGCCACGCTGGCCAGGACTCGAAACTCCCTGCGGCGCCGGACCAGCCTTGGCACCATCACGCACATGACGGCGCACCCACTCCTCAACGTCGCCCACGTGGCCTCACTCGACACCTACCTTGCCGACATCGGAACGATCTTTCGCGCATTCGCCGATCAGGACTCCGGATGCATCTCGTACGGAGTCCTGGTAGACGAGCGGAGATGGTTCGTGAAGAGCGCCTCGAGCCCTGCAGCCGTGTCTTCGCTGCGCCGAGCCGTCGCCGTGCACCAAGCGGTCACCCACCCTGCCATCACGCCGCTCCTGCACAGCATCACGACGGATCAGGGACTGGCCCTCGTCTACCCATGGGTGCCGGGCGATGTTCTCTACCACCCCACCAGGTCCCGCAGCGGAGGAAGAACAGCGCCCCACAGCCCGATGGCCCGCTTCCGCAGGCTTCTCCTCCCCGAGATCCACTCTGCCCTGGACACCATCCTGGATGCCCATCTCGCTGTCGAGGACGCGGGGCTCGTAGCCGTCGATCTCTATGACGGCTGCATGTTGTACGACTTCGGCCAGCAGCGCATGAGGCTGTGTGACCTCGACGAGTATCGGCAAGGACCGTTCACCGTCGATGCTGACCGGCTCCCCGGTTCGAGCCGGTACATGGCTCCGGAGGAGTTCCGGCGCGGTTCGCTGATCGACACTCGGACCACTGTGTTCAACCTCGGTAGGACCTTGCGGCTCCTGCTGGATGTCGGCGACGAGGAGAGGGGGTGGCGCGGGACTCCCAGCCAGCTCGCGGTCATCGAGAGAGCGACATCCACTGAACCAGGGGGCCGTTTCCCTTCCGTATGGTCACTGGCCGATGCCTGGCGCGCAGTCGTCTGAATCCCAGTCGTGCCTCGGTGCACCAAGGCGCCCGCTGCCACGCCACCGGGTACCGAGACCAGCCCGCCCTTACCCACCGATCCGACCTCGTCCCTTGGCCTCCCCTTCTCCGGAGGCCGGCCAGCCTGCCCGACTCCTGGTGGGCTGACCTTCGGGCCGCCCTCGCCACCGCCGCGACCGTCGCCACCGGCCGCCAGGCCGTAACGGGGCCGGTCCAACGGATCGGACCCCGTTGATGTATCGACCGATTGATGGGCAAGATCGGTAGGCGGCGGCGCGTGGCCGGCTCGACTCCGGATCATGCCCATCATCGGGGCCGGGGCTCCGGGGCCGGGATGTTCAGTGGTTCTGAGTCATGTGGGCAAGGGTCTGGGCGGCGCTGTCGGGTGCGAAGGCTCCGGCGATTCCCTCGGCGGCGCCTTCGGCCGCCACGATGGAGCGGGGCAGCAGGAGGTGTTCGTAGGCCCGGACGGCTTCGTCGATGCTGCTGCTGTCGACGAGGGCACGGGCGAGGTCGGCGCCGTCGAGCATGGCGAGGTTGGCGCCCATGCCGGAGAACGGCGACATGAGGTGGGCGGCGTCGCCGAGGAGGGTGAGGCCGGGGGTGTGCTGCCAGGTATGGGGTACGGGCAGGGCGTACAGGGGCCGGTTGGTGTAGCCGGTGTCGGTGTCGGTGATGAACCGGAGCAGCTCGGGGCTCCAGCCGGTGAACTCCTTGAGGAGCGCTTCGCGGACGGCGCCACCATCGGCCAGGTCAAGGCCGGCGTTCTGGTGCCAGTTCTCGTCGGTGCGCATGCCGATGTAGACGCGTATGTGCTGGCGGCTGTTGCGCTGGGAGACGAAGCCCCGGTTGTTGTCGAGGGCCATCATCGTTCCGTCACCGGTGAGTGAGGCCAGTCCGGGGTGGTGGATGTCCGCCTGGTCGAGGCCGGCTTCGACGAAGGTGACGCCGGTGTAGACGGGCGTAGCGTCGGAGAGCAGCTGGCGGACTTTCGACCAGGCTCCGTCCGCGCCGACGACGAGGTCCGCCTCGGTGGTGAAGCCGTCGGCGAAGTGCAGGCGGTGGACACCTTCGGCGCGGGATTCGGCATGGGTGAGCTTGTGGCTCCAGCACACGGTGTCGGGCTCCAGTGAGTTCAGGAGGAGGTCGCGCAGCTGGCCCCGGTCGATTTCCGGGTTGCCGTCTTCGGTGTGGGTCTCGGGCGGGACGGCGTCGAACAGGACGCGTCCGTCGCGGCCGACCAAGCGCATCTGCTGGCCTTCGGGGCGGGCCAAGGCCAGGAACTCGTCCAGCAGTCCGGCTTCCCGCAGGGCGTCCTGGCCGGAGTCGGGGTGCATGTCGAGGGTGCCGCCCTGGTCGCGTGCCGCACCGGAGGCGTCCAGTTCGTAGACGGTGACGGGCACGCCGCGCCGCTGCAGGATCCGGGCGCAGATCAGCCCGCCGGGGCCTGCGCCGATGATCGCGATACGGGGTGCGCTGGAGGTGTCCAAGGCGATGCTCCGTTCAGGGGGTGCTCAACAGGAAGAAGGCCGCGTCCAGGCAGCGCCCGGCGGCCGGCCGTTCCAGAAAAACACTCCCGCTCCAAAAGTGCAACAAGACAACTTTTGAAGTTGCGCAACCAAACGGATAGGGTTGAGGCATGAGCGAGACGACCGCGCAGGACGCACAGATGGGGCGCCGCGAACGCAAGAAGGCCGCCACCCGCCAGGCCCTGGCCGATGCCGCCCTGCGCCTCTTCCTCGAACGCGGCTACGACCAGGTCGGCATCCGGGAGATCGCCGATGCGGCGGACGTGTCCACCACCACCCTGTTCAAGCACTTCCCCGTGAAAGAAGCGCTCGTCTTCGACGAGGACGCCGACCAGGAAGCCCGGCTGCTGGCCGCCGTGCACGAGAGACCCCAGGACCAGTCCGTCGTCGCGGCCCTGCGCGAGCACGCCCTGAACCACCGGATCGGCACCAGCAACGCCGACCCGGCCTTCGCGGCCTTCGTCTCACTCGTGGAAAACACCCCCGCCCTGCGCGACTACGCCCAACGCATGTGGCTGCGACACGAAACCGCACTCGCACACGCCATTGCCGAGACGACCGGAGCTCCCGCCGACGATCCGCACTGCGCGGCACTGGCCCACTTCGTTCTGGAGGCACCCCGCACCGCCCGCGGGCGCGCCGACGGCTACGAGACGGTCAACCGTGCCTTCGACATCCTCGAACGCGGTTGGAACGACGTCAGCCCAAGAGTCTGAGCAGGCACGCCCGCAACCGGATTCGCACTCCCGCTCACGCCTGCGGCCCGGTCAAGGAGCAGCACACGACCACCAAAGACCTGCTCCCGGCGGTGTTCCACACCGCCGCACGCCTCCTCTTCGGAGCGAGGTGGGCCGAGGAGGCACAGCGCGTCGTGACCCAGTTCCGGGCGGCGCACGACCTGTGGGCCGGCGATCCCGCCTTCCTCGAGCTCTTGGAACGCCTGCGCGGACAGAGCCCGGAGTTCGCCGTCTGGTGGGAGACACACGACATCAGCACCAGCGAGGCCGGCGAGAAGATCCTCTACCACCCCGTCAAGGGCCTGCTGCGCTTCGAGTACACGACTTCCAAGCCAACGACGACACCGGTTTGAAACTCACCGTCTACACACCCATGTGATCCGCGGGCATCGGGCAGCCGTCCCATGAAGGCTGGAGCCCGATTGCCGGGATGCGGGACGCATCTCACGCCTCCGGCGGTGTGGCGCGCAGGCCCCCGAGCAGTGTGGCCAGGTAGCGGCGAGCGGTCTCGACCCGGTCGGCGTCAGGGCCGCCGTGGACGTGCACGGCGTAGGCGATGCCGCACATGAGCGGAACCAGGTCGGCCGAGGTCAAGTCGGGGCGGACGGCCCCGGCCTCGCGGGCCCGGCCCAGGAGCGCATGGCCGGCCGACCACAGCGACTGCTTGAGCTCCGTGGTGCGCGGCAGGGCGTCCGCGGGTGCGGCGGTGACCGGGGCCAGGGAGGCGTCGGTGACCTGCGCTTCGACGGTGCGGGTCAGAAACACCTCCAGCGCGCGCCACGGGTCGGTGTCGGCCAGTGCTCGCTCGCCGTGGGCGGCTAGTGCTTCCAGGCAGGGGGTGGCGACGGTCTCCAGCAGCGCCTCGGGCGTTGCGAAGTGCCGGTAGACGGTGCCGACTCCGAGTCCGGCGCGGCGGGCGACGTCGTTGAGCTGCAACGGCGTGCCCTCGTCGACGAGGGCACGGGCGACGGCGACGATCCGGTCCCAGTTGCGGGCCGCGTCCTTGCGCAGTGGTGTCGTCGTCATGGGGACATGCTAATCGGATGGCCCATCCGGATGATCCGCCGCCCGTTGCGTCACCGCTTGGCAGGTCAGGCGGCCGCCAGCGGCGCGTGCCGTTCACTGAGCCGGCGTACCGCCTTGGCGACGCCGGGGTCGGTCGCGGCGCGCGGCGGCGGCACCGGGCTCGCGTTGGGGCCGATGACGACACCCGTCCGGCCGGTGAGGGTTTCGTCGGTGGCGGCGACGAGCGATGGCCTGGCTGCCACGGACGCCGGGCCGGAAGTCGAGCGTTCGAACTTGCGGCGCACCAGCGGCCACAGCAGCCGCAGGGCGGGCGAGACGATCTTCGGGTCGCCCATGGTGCCGTTGGTCATGGCGGTCGCGGCGCCTCCGGGGTCGGCGGCGAAGACCGATACGCCCGTGCCGTCCAGCCGCGCGGCCAGGTCGAGCGTGTAGGCGAGGTTGGCCAGCTTGGCGCGGCCGTACCAGTGGAAGCCGTAGTAGCCGCCGGGCGGCTCGACGGCGTCGAACACTCGCTTCGCGACCCCGACCGCACCTGAGGTCACGTTCACGATCCTGCTCGGGGCGCCGGCCGTCAGCGTGGGCAGGAGCAGCTCGGTGAGCAGGTACGGCGAGAGGTGATTGACGACGAACGAGGCCTCGACGCCGCCCAGGTCCTGCCGATCCGGGAACATCGCCCCGATGTTGTTGACCAGCACGGTCATCGGTTCGCCCGAGGCGGCGTGGTCGGCGGCGATGCGCTCGGCGAGGTCGCGCGTTTCGTCGAGCGAGGCGAGGTCCGCGGACAGGAACCGGGCAGGGCGTGCCGGGCTCGTCGCGTTGATGCGGTCGAGCGCTTGGGCGCCCCGGTCGGCGTTGCGTCCGATCACGGTGACCGAGAACCCGGCGCCAGCCAGTCCCAGCGCCGTCTCCAAGCCGATGCCGGCCGTCCCGGCCGTGACCACAGCAGTCCTCTTCATGGCACATCCACCCCCAGCAAGTATCTGGATAGTTCATCCGTTTGGAAGGACCGTAACACGAATACGGATGACCTATCCGGTTGAGTCCCGTCGGCCGACCTCGACGTCACCTTCGACCTCCACGAACACGGATGGAGCACCCAGGCACCGCGGTTCGGCGACGGCCGCGACTGACCTTGGCCCCAGCCGTCAGGGGGCGCGGACGCGGTGGCCTTCCTCCGACTCGGGGTTCAGGGGCGGCGGCTGGTGAGGTGCTGGGCGAGGCCCCACAAGGGGGGGGCCGAGTGCCGGGTGCGACGACCCGCCCGGTCCGCGTTCGACGCCGCCGAGGAAGGGCGGGCGGGGTGCGCAGGCCGGGGGCTGAGGGTCGCGTCGGTGACCCGGTGCCCGCGCGCCAGCGCCCGGGTGAGGACCTGACGGCCGATTTCGTCGTCGGCGCCGACGACGAAGATTCGCATCCGTCCACCTCAGTTTTCCGCCGACAGGGCGGCGGGTACGAGTACGGCAACCGCGTCGACTTCGACGGGGCAGCCAGGCGGGAAGAGCGCATGGACGAGCATGCTTCCCGGCGCGCGCGTCGTACCGGCCCTCAGCGGACCGAGGGCCGCGGGCAGTGGTTCGGGGTCATGGCCGACGACTCGGACGGTCTTCTCGACGATGTGTTCACGGGGCGCTCCGGTCGCCGCGAGGGCGACACCGCGGCCACGGGCGATCGGCGCGGTCTGGGCCACATGGCCGCGGCCCCCGGCCTGCTGACCGGCCACGTCCCAGCCGACCTGCCCACGGAGGTGGACGGGCCGGGCGGGCCCGGTCAGGGTGACCGGGCCCGGCTCAGGCCGGGAGGCGGGTCATGGAGGCCGGGCGCCCCATTGTGGGGCCACCAAAACGGTAATGGGTGACGCGGGTCCCGGTCGTCACAGTTCGCTCCCCGAGGGAGTGCCCGCCCAGGCGGTCAGGGCCCGGGTGCGCTCCCATCGGCGGGTTTCCACCTCGCGAGCCCGGGTGGCCCAGGCGACGTGCCCGTCGGGGCGGATCAGGACCTCCGTGACCCCCTCGATGGCGGGGTGGGGGTCGCGCGGGGTGACGGTCACCGAGGCGACACGGGACGCCCACCGTCCGGCTTCTGCCGCGCTGTCCTCGCCGTCGAGGCCGAGCAGGACGAAGCGTCCCTCGTGGAGGAGTTCGTAGACCCTGCCCGCCCCGCCGGCCGTGGTGACGAGGGCCACATCGGGCATGCGGCAGCCGGTGAGCGGGTCGCCCTGCGAAGGGTAGGCGGTGTCGATCGCGGAGACGGCGCCGGCAAGGCGGCGGTTTACCGGCTCCATGCCCAGGAGGTCGTCGATCAGCTTGCGCAGGGCCGTGGCGGGGCGTTCGTACTGCGGTACGAGGGTGAGTTCCGCCAGCAGGGTCTGGACCTCGGTGTTCTCGGTGACCGACCGCCCGACCGGGTGGCGCTCGGCGTGATAGGTGTCCAGGAGCCCCGGCGGCGCCCATCCGTTGATCTCGGCCGCCAGTTTCCAGCCGAGGTTCATCGCGTCCTGGAGGCCGGTGTTGAGCCCCTGCCCGGCCGCCGGGAAGTGGATGTGCGCCGCGTCCCCCGCCAGCAGCACACGCCCGGAGCGGTAGGACTCCGCGAGCCGGGTGGCGTTGCCGAACCGCGACAGCCACCGGGGTTCGCCGATACCGCAGTCGCTGCCGCAGGCGTCCTTGAGCGCGGTGCGGAACTCGTCCATCGAGACCGGCTCCGAGGACGGCACCCGCATCCGCTGCGGGGGGATCAGCACGAAGCGGGTCAGCCCGCCCCCCAGGCCGACGACCAGAACACCGGCCGCCCGAGCCAGCTCCAGCGTGCCGGAGTCCGCGGAGACCACCCCGAAGTCCCCGAGCATGCCGGTCAGCGTCTCGCCGGTCCCCGGGAACCCGATCCCGGCCGCCGTCCGCACCGCACTACGCGCGCCGTCGCACCCGACCACGTAACGGGAACGCATGGTCTGCCGGTTACCCGCGACGCGTACGTCCACCTCGACGCCGTCGGCACCCTGGCGGACATCGACGGTTTCGTGGCCGCGCAGGATTTCCACGCCCAGCTCGCGCGCCCGCTCCTCCAGGACGGCCTCGGTACGGGCCTGCGCGAGGAAGAGGGTGTAGCCGTGCCGGGAGTCCAGGGCGGCGAAGTCGAGCTTCGTGTCCAGCGCGGCGAAATGCCAGCCGGGCATCGTCCGGCCCAGGGCGAGGAAGCGGTCGGCGAGACCCCGCTGGTCCAGCACCTCCACACTACGGGGATGCAGCGTCAACGCCCGTGACTGCTGCTGCGGCTCGGAGCGGCGCTCCACGATCCAGGTCCGTACGCCGGCCAGGGCCAATTCCCCGGCGAGCATCAACCCGGTCGGCCCGGCCCCCACGACGATCACATCCGGCTCCACCGGCATCACCTCATCTATTTAATGAACAGCGTTCACGTGAACATCGTTCACTATAGTGAGGGTCATGAGTTCCCCGTCAAGCCCCGCCGAGCCGCCCACCCGTACGACGGTCCGGGGGCGCCCTGCGAAGCTGGACCCGGCGCGCACCGTCGCCACCGCACTCGACCTGCTGAACGAGGCCGGGCTGGACGCGCTGACCATGCGGCGGCTGGCCGAGGCCATGGGGGTGCAGGCGGGGGCGCTGTACCGGTACTTCGCCACCAAGCAGGACCTGCTGACCGCGATGGCCGAACGCATGTTGGCGGACCGCGACACGGCGCCACCCGGGGGAACGGAGCATGGCTGGGACGAAGAACTGGCCGGACTGGCCCGCTCTCTGCGTGCCGCACTGCTGCGCCACCGCGACGGTGCCCGCGTCTTCGCCGGCACCCACTCGACGGGCGAGAACACGCTCGGATTCGCCGAGGCCCTGATCGGCGCACTGCGCGAGGCGGGCTTCAGCGCGAGTGACGCGGCGCAGGCGATGCTGGCCGTCGTGAACTTCACGCTCGGCCACACCCTGGAGGAGCAGGCCGCCCTCGGCGGCGAGGCACCGGCCGACCCCGAACGCCTGCGCCAGGCAGTCACGGAGTCCGCGTTCCCCCACCTGACTGCGGCAGTACCCGTCGTCGCCGGCGGCGACTTCAACGCCCACTTCGAATTCGGCCTGCGACTCCTCGTCAACGGCCTGCGCGCGCTGGAGCGGTGAGGCGCGACTGGGGTTCGGAGTACTCCCCCGAGCGTGCACTGCACATCAGCCCCGCTCGGCGGAATATCGAGGGGCGTTCCCAGCCCAGGATGCCCAGGGACCGGGCCGATGCGACAGCACTGGCGTGCGGCCTCGCCATCGGACGACGCGTGGTGGGCATCACCCTCCTTGAGAAGTGGCGTGATTGTCTGCGGAGCAGCACATGATGCTGGACAGGGTCCGTTGACTTGGGCGGCAGCGAGGAGGTCTCCCGGCCACCCTGCCCCCGATGACCACCACGCCAAGCCGGCCGCCCGAACAGGCGAGCGGCCGATTCCCATCTCACACGGGCTACGTGAGGAGCGCCACGCACTGCCGGAGGTACGGCTCCAGACGCAGCTGGGTGACCTTCCGGTCGAACACCTGCAGGGCGGCCTGACAGCTGACGAGCCACTGGGCCTCGTCCTCGTCCCGGACACCGAAGGTGATCGACCCGCTCGCCCCCCCAGTTTGCCGCCGAGCTACTGGTCGAGTCGTGCGCAGGGCGTTCGGGCCGCGCAAATGCCAGCCCTGGCCGTCGCGGTTGGGTGCGAGGATGCCGAGACCCGCTGCTCGCGACCGGCTACCGGGCCCGACGAGGCTTTCAAGGAGTCACTGAAGTACGTAGCTGGCTGGCGCCCTCGACACGCGCGCCGCTCGGAGCCTGCCGAACAGGCCGCACCGTGCCTCAACCGCGAGAACTCGTCGTAGCCGCCGGGGACATCCGTCTCGTCGAGCATGTCTCTTGCGCGGCACGAGGCTGTTCCTGCCCGAGCCGGACACGTTCCGGGGACCGCTCCCGGCACGCAGCGGCGTCTCGGCGCGTACGCGGAGGGGCCCGCCGGCCGGATCGGGCGCGCACACGCGTACCGAGTCGGTGCCGAGGTCCACGCTGAGCACCCAGCGGCCGCTCGGATCCGGCGTCACGTGGTGGGCGTGCGGGCCGGCCTGCCGCTCGGGGTCGGGCCCGCGGCTGCGGTGGCCCAGGACGACGGCGGGGCCCTGCGGCCTGCCGTCGCCCGCGATCCGGAGGCCGCTCACGTTGCCGGACGTGTAATTGGCGATCAACAGCCGGTCCCCGACGACGCTCAAGTGCGCGGGACCGAGGCCGTCGACAGGGACGGGCCGTCCGAGCGGAGCGAGACCGTCTGCGGTGATCCGGTACGCGGCCGCCACCCCGTGATCGGTCCCCCCAGCGGCGTAGAGCACCTGCCGGTCGACGGACAGGGCCAGGCACGAGGTGTCCCCGAGACCGTCGACGACGCTCAGTAAGGTGAGCGCCCCCGTGACGGGGTCCACGGCCGCCGTGGTGATCCCGCGACCTCCGCCGGAGGCGAACGAACCGATGTGAGCGCGCTGTCCGAGGCCCTGGTACGTGCTTCCCGCGCCGCCCACCGGGTGGTCCTTCCGCCGTCGGTCCGCTGCTACCGGGCGAAACTAACAGCCGGCCGCCAGGCACCCGCCTCGACCGGGCCGGTAGGGACCGCAGGTTGGGCCGCCAGGGGCGCGGATCGGGATGGCGTGCCCGGCAACCGGCGGGCGGGTCCGGCGGGTGGATCGGCACTCAGGGCCGACGCCACCGGTCGTGGTCCATGTGCGACCCGGCCATGGGTCCCATCCGCAGCATGCCCCCGTCGACCACCCAGGAGGCACCGGTGACGTAGGAGGTCGAGGGTCCGGCCAGGAAGGCGATGACGGCGGCGACCTCGTGGGCGTCGCCCGGTCGGCCGGCGGGAATGCCCGGCCGGGGTTCCGTACGCACGTCCTCGTCCTCCTGGCCGGTCATGGGCGTGGCGATCTCCCCCGGAGCCACCGAATTCACCGTGATTCCGTATTCGGCGAGTTCGAGCGCCATCACCTGCGTGAGGAGGCCCAATCCACCCTTGGCGGCGCAGTACGGGCCCGCGCCGACGCGCGGCTGGTGTTCGTGGACCGAGGTGACGTTGACGATCCGGCCGCCCGTGCCCTGTCGGATCATGTGCCGGGCCGCCCGTTGACCGCACAACAAAGGGCCCACGAGGTCGACGTCGAGGACCTGGCGGACGGTGGTCAGGTCGAGGTCCAGGAAGGGCGTGGCGGTTCCGGTGCCCGCGTTGTTCACGAGCACGTCGATGCGCCCGAGTCCGTCGGCGAGTCGGTCGATGACGTCGGCGGCGGCGGGCAGGTCGGTGAGGTCGAGCCGGGCGAGCACGGCACGCCGACCGCGCGCCCGAACCTCCTGGGCCGTGCGCTCGGCTCCCTCCTCGTCCTCGTGCCAGGTGATGCCGAGGTCCAGTCCGGCCGTGGCCAGATGCACGGCGACGGCGCGGCCGATTCCGGAGTCGGAGCCGGTGACCACCGCCGTGGTGGGGGAAAAGTCCAGAGGACTGATCATGGTCGAGTCTCCCGTCAGGGCCAGGAGGGTTCCCGACGGGGCACCACGACCAGTTCGCCGACCACGCTCCCGGCTGGCACGGACAACGCGTACATGACCGTGTCGGCGACGATCTCCGGACTCTGGAGCAGAGCGGTGTCGGCGTCCGGGAACCGGTCCATGATGAAGGCGGTCTCCATTCCGCCGGCGATGATCCCGGTGACACCGATCCCGGTGCAATCCCGCTGCGCCTCCTTGAACAGGGTGTGGGTGAACGCCCGCAGCCCGGACTTGCTCGCCGCGTAGGGGCCCGCTTCCGTCCAAGTCCGGTTCGCTGCGGTGGAAAGGATGTTGACGATGTGACCCCCGCCCGCGGCCACCATGCGCCGGTAGGTGTGCAGGCACAGGTACATCGGGCCGAGCAGGTTGGTGGTCACCACGTGCTTGACCTCCTCCGCGGTCAGGTGCTCGACGGACTTGGACACGTCGACCGCCGCGTTGTTGACCAGGACGTCCACCCGACCGCCGTCCGCCTCGACGTCCCCGAGGACGGCCGCGACCGCGGCGGGGTCACACACGTCCATCTCGACGAAGCGGGCGCGGCCGCCCGCCACGACGAGGTCCGCGCAGAGCTCCTGAGCGAGGTCCTTGCGTACGTCGCCGACGAGGACGGAGGCGCCGGCCGCGGCGAGCCGCCGCGCGATGGCGGCGCCCAGCCCCCGGGCCCCGCCGGTGACCAAAGCCTGCTTGCCCGTCAGGTCGACCTGTGCCGCGCTGTTCATGCTGTGCCTTGCCTTCCCTCGGTTCGGCGCCCGACGCCACCCACCCTCGGGAGGAGAGGGGCCAGGCACCGTCGCGTCTCGTGGGACCCACTCTGGGCAGGGACCGGGCACCCGGCGCGCGGGATTAGGCCACCAGGCGGCGCGCGCCTTTCACGTGCCCGGCACCTCAGGCCGAGCCCATGCGGAGCCGGGGCGGCTGTTTCGCGGTCATGGGCTGTTCCCTCGGGGGTTCGCGGGCCACCTCGCAAGCGGCAGCAGGACAAAGGCCGGCACCGGCTACGACACGCCACCCTGCGAACCCTACGGAGGCGTCCGACGTCCGCGCTCCCACTGCAGCACGGTGGCGGCCACGGACAGGTCGGCCACCAGTCCGGCGAAGGCCGCCTCCCGGTCGTCGGCCCGCAGGACGGCGGAGGGGTGGACCGTGGCCAGCAGCTGGCCGGGGGCGGCTCCGGACTGCTCATCGAAGGGGTCCGGCATCGGCAGCAGGACACCACGCCGCTCGCCCACCCGGAACGAGGATCCGAGCAACGCCTTGCCCGCCGTTCCTCCCAGCACCACCAGCACCTCGGGGGCGACCAGTCTCAGTTCCTCCGCCAGCCAGGGCCTGCACGCGGTCATCTCCCGCAGGCTCGGAGCCTTGTGGATCCGGCGCTTGCCGCGCGGGGCCGGTGTGAACTTGAAGTGCTTCACCACGTTGGTGAAGTACGCCTTCTCGTCACCCAGCCCGGCGTCGTCGAGCGCCCGGCGCAGCAGCTGCCCCGCCGGGCCGACGAAGGGCTCCCCCTTCACATCCTCCTGGTCGCCGGGCTGCTCCCCGACCAGCATCAGCCGTGACCTGGCCGGGCCC
Organism: Streptomyces sp. NPDC006463; assembly: GCF_042870715.1. NCBI lineage: Bacteria > Bacillati > Actinomycetota > Actinomycetes > Kitasatosporales > Streptomycetaceae > Streptomyces > Streptomyces sp. NPDC006463. Next base: position 42,420 of record NZ_JBIAHP010000011.1, read on the forward strand.
TTTCCGAAAACCGTCTGCGTGGCATCGAGGAAGAGCGGGCACCCGTGGCAGTCGGCCGCCGCCCGGCGCAGAGCCGCCAGCCCGCCGCGCGAGGGCAGGTAGGGAGTGGCGTCGTACCCCTGTCCGCTGTCCGCGGCGGAGGTAGCACCCGCGTCCGCGTCCATGACCGCCACCTTCACGCCGTGGATCCCGTTCGTACGCCTTCGGCCGGTTCGGTGGGCTCACCCCCGAACGGCAGTCGGCTTCTGCCCGAGCGGCTCGGCCCGAAACCACCGGACGGGCGACCGATGTCGCCGGGCCGGTCAAGGGCGATCATCTCCTGCGCCGCCAGGGCGGGGCGGCGGACGGCACACACATGGTTCACCTGCCTGGCGCAGGGAGACCCGGCAAGGTCCGGGCCCCGGCGAGAGCCCGGCGCAGTACGTCCTCGACGCGGGCGGGACCGTCGTCGCCGGTGGTTCTCCCGCGGCGGTCCAGGTCCGGACCGTTCAGGGCGGCCGGCTCCCGGTGGGGCCCGCAGGCGGGCGGAATCGCCCGCCCGCCGACGGCCGTCGCCCGGGCCTCGACGGCTCGCGCAGGGGTAGACGCCCAGCATGAATGACACGAACCAATTGAAACCGGGCGAAATAGCGCCCCAGAGCGGTATCTACGCGTGTGACTGCGGCCGGGAGCACCTCTGGAGCAAGAGCACCGGCGTCCGCGGGCACCGGTTCCCGCCCCTGCCCTACGACTGTTCGGGGCAGGCCTGGACCTTGCGTACGCAGGCCCACCCGGACACGGACTGAAGGCTGCTGCCGTGCGCCTGCGTACCAGCGACCCCCACGGCCAAGGATGCCGCCGGATACGTCACGGTCGCGGATTCCGTTACCTGGACGCGGACGGTCAACGTCTGTTTGCCCCGGACCGGGACCGCGTCCGCGCGCTCGTGATCCCTCCGGCATGGCAGGACGTCTGGATCTGTCCCTGGTGGATCTGTCCCTGGCCGAACGGCCACATCCAGGCGGTGGGCACGGACGCCGCCGGTCGGCGCCAGTACCTCTACCACCCTGCTTTCCGTGACCAGCAAGACGCCGCCAAACACGAGCACGTCCAGCGCGTGGCCCGCTCCTTGCCACGACTGCGCGAGCACGTGGCGGGCGACCTCCGCGGACGCGGCCTGACCCGCTCCCGCGTTCTGGCCTGCATGACGCGTCTGCTGGACCTGGGGTTCTTGCGGATCGGCGGCGAACGCTACGCCCGGGACAACGGGAGCTACGGGCTCACGACCCCGCTTCGAGGACACGCGTCCTGCCGGAGCGGCGAAATCCGGCTGGACTTCCCCGCCATGTCCGGCAGGACGGTGACCCGCACGTTCATGGACGGGCAAGCCCATGTCTTCACGTGGCCGTGTGTCACATGGCACTGCTTTGTGCAGGACTCTCTGCCGGGGCCCGGTGCACCCTCGCCGAGCGAAAGCCGGTGCCCAACGAGGTCGCCCCGACGTGCCGCAACGTGCGCTCGACGGCACGCCTCGCGTGGAGAATACGAACTGAGGCGGTGGCCGGCCGACGGGTCATCGCTCGCCGGAGCGCGAAAGCACATGTGAGGTCCATACGGAAGAGATCCGTCATGTCCATGACCCACTCGCCGGTTTCCTGCAGGATCGGGTCGCAGAGCTTCTCTTCGAGCAGCAGCGCCGTGGCCGCACTGAGTACGCCGCTGAATCGCAGGACAGCGCGGCCGTCAGAGACGGCGATGCTGATCTGACCGGTTGGGTGCGAATGAGCTACCACAAGGCCTCCTCGACAGCCGAACTTCGATTTTCTCCTTCAGACTCTGAGCCAGGTAGGGCGCCGACGCGCGAGGTGGCCTCGTAGCAAGATGTGCACCCCCATCGGTCGGCGGCGCCGGTTCGTGGCCGCGGCAGCCTATTGAGCGCTCGCCGCCCTGCAATGCGAGCACCCGGCCTAGGGTGGGGGTGGGCCATACGCGGTCGGAGAGCGGCAGCCTGCACGCGCTGTGGCAACGGACGACAAGGCCCGCGCCGTCGGCGCCGTCCGGTGCTGCGCATGCTCCCTGCCGCGGGTCCGTTACGCCTTCTGGCGGGTTGACGTATCGCCGGTCGACAGTTCGTCGAGGAACCAGGCCAGCGCGCTGACTCCGAGTCGAAGCGCCTGGATCTCCACCCGTTCGTCCGGGCCGTGCCAGCGGTCTCCCGGGAGTCCCGTCCCGAAGAACAGCACCGGCGCGTCACAGGCGTCGGCGAGCTGCGCGCCGGGAGCAGCTCCTCCATTGCCGATGTGCCGGGCCGGAGCCCCGTAGGCCTGGCTGACGGCCCGGGTGAGAGCCATGAGCGCCGGGGCACCGGGGGGCGTCCGGTAGGGGTCCGAGATGGTGGAGGAGATCTCCAGGTCGTAGGTGAAACCGGGCCGCCGATGCCGGGCCAGCCAGGCTCGCAACTGGTCGGCGACCTGGTCGGCCCGCTGATCGGGTACGAGCCGGAGCAGCAGGTCGGCACTGGCTTCCGCCGGAATGAGGCCGAGTGCCGGTGCATCGGTGCGACCGGCCGTGAGGCGGGCGACCTCGGCGGAAGGGCGGGCCCACAGGCGCTCGGGAGCCGTGTAACCCGCTTCGCCGGGGGCGCCGAACGTACCCGTCTCAGCCTGCCAGTCCGTCAGGTCGAAGGGGACGGTGCCCACGCCGGCGCGCAGGTTGGGGGCTGGGGCGGCCACCGCGTCGTAGAAGTCGGGCAGGGTGACGCGGCCCGACGCGTCGCTGAGGAGGTCCACCAGGCGGCACAGTTCGACCGCCGCGTTCGCGGCGGCGCCGGAGACGGCGCCGCTGTGGAGGTCGCGCTCGGCCCCGCGGATGGTGAGGGACGCGGTGACCGACCCGCGCACCGCGGCGCACACGGTGGGCTCGTCCAGGGACCAGAACATCGAGTCGGACACCATCACGACGTCGGCGTTCAGGTCATCGTCGTGCTCCGACAGCAGGTCGGCCAGGTGGACCGAGCCGACTTCCTCCTCGCCCTCGATCAGGTACTTCACCGTCACGGCCGGGGCGGTGCACTGCGCAAGCTGCGTGCGCAGGGCCCACAAGTGGCTCATGATCTGGCCCTTGGCGTCCGACGCCCCGCGGCCGTGGAGTCGGCCGTCCCGCAGGAGCGGCGAAAACGGCTCGGTGACCTGCCATTCGGAAGGATCGACGGCATGCACGTCGTGGTGGCTGTAGACCAGCAGGACCGGTGCAGCCGGATCGGCTGCCGGCCAGGAGGCGTAGACGGCCGGCAGGCCGGCCGTTTCCCAGACTTCGGCACGCGGGAAGCCGGTGCGGCGCAGTGCCTCGACCAGCCAGCGGGCGGACCGGCGCACCTCATCGGCCCGGTCCGCGTCGGAGGAGACGGACGCGATACGCACCCACTCCGCCAGCTCGGCCAAAGCGGCCTTTCCGGGCACGGCGCCGGGTGCGGTGGCGGTCGATGGGAGGCTCATAACCGGTGCCCGCCGCAGCCCCGGTCCCAGCCGCGGCCGGCACGCCGGCGGTCTGGGAGCCGACTCCGGGCCTGCAGCCCGCTGACCGCCGCCGGAGGACCGGCCTCCAGGAGATCGAACGTTTGATCAAGGACGCTTGCGAGGTCCTGCCACGGCGTCGCCCGGTCCTCACTGGCGGCGAGCGCCTCGCCGCGACGAGTCCTACCGTGTCTCCGCTCCATTGCGGCCACCGTTACCGTTCCTCACCCTGCTCTGCCTCACCCGCGCCTGTCGCGCACGAGGACCGGGATGCTCAGCGGGCGTCTTCCCAGGTGCCGATCTTTCATGCGGAGGTGCGCCCGGCGACGCAGTCGGTCTCATCGACCGTCTGGTTCACGGTGCCGATCGGGCGTCGAAGGCGATGTCATTCACCGGGGAGATCGCGGCGGACATGTTGGTGCGCATCATCCGCAAGGCCGCAGCGGCCAGCTCCGCGTCGATGTGGGCGACCCCGTCCTGCGCCACGACGACGTCGAAGTGCCGGATGTGGGCGTCCAGAGCCGAGTACAGCACGCACTGCTCGGTCACCTGGCCGCACAGGACCAGGCGCTCGGTTCCGAGTTGGTTCAGCAGGTATGCCAGAGGGGTTTCGAAGAAGATCGAGTGCCGCGCCTTGACCACGAAGAGGGATTCTTCGTCGGGTGCCACGGGTTCCACCAGTTCGGCGTGTCGGCCGGCGAGGGCGGCTCGCAAGATCTCCCCGTGGTGGGAGCGCCATTCGCCGAAGTTGTCGTTCACGTACACGACCGGCGACGCACTCGCCCGCGCGTGCTCGAGGAGTGTCGTGATCCCGGGAAGGGCCTCGCGGACGGACGCGACCAAGGCCTCGGCGTCCTCGTGGGCATAGGTGTTGAGCATGTCGATCACGATCAGCGCCGTACCGGTCATGGGAGTCGCCGCTTCTACTCGTCCTACTCCCCTCGCGAGACGGGGCCGGGCCTGGCGGAGCAATGCCGCGTACTGCGGCCCACCAGCGGCACCCTTGAGCACCAGTGTGTCCCGCGCGTGCACATCCCGCCTCGCCGACGAGCCGGGGGCGGGCTCAGTACCACGTGCTCCTTCGAGCCCCTGACCGGGAGCCGTTGGCGTGTCCCCGGGCGTTCGCCGGCATTCGGGCGACCCGGGGCGCGGCGGCCGTTCACTCGAGCCCGAAGGCTTCTACCAGCCCGCCTTCCCACTCGCTCACCCCGTCCGCGTGCGCCGCGATGACCGCGTAGCGCCATGAGCGTCCGTCCGGCGGGGCGTCCGCGTAGAGCACCACCCCCCTCCCCGGACTCAGGGTCGAACGCGAGCCGATGGACACGCAGCCGGTCGAGAGCTTCAGCCAGACCGAAAGCCGTCCGGGTGTGTCCCTCGGACACCGTCCACGCCGGGTGGGCCGCGCCGGACGCGGCCGTGAGCCGGGTGACCATGGCGTGGGGCGTGGTGGTGGCGGTCCTGCGGACGTGGCTCTCGCTGGCGTACGGCACTCCGTCCGTGTCGACGAGTGCGTCGAGTCCGAACGGACCGAGGTAGCCGTGGGCGGCCAGGTGGCGGCCCAGTTTCAGCCCCCACTCCTCCAGCTCGCCGGCCACGTGCGCACACGAGATCGGCAGGGGGGATGCGTACCCCGTGAAGGAGCCCTGTTCCGTCCGCATCGCCCCGCTGAACAGGGCACGGGTCCCTGAAGCCGTGTTCTCCATCTGGATACTCACCGACTCGGCCACGGCCACGCACTCCTCTACGACGCACGTTCCCGGCGGGCCGCCGACCGGTGCCAGCGCCAGGTCCGCTCCTTGCACGTCCTTCCATGAGAGGAAGCGCATCCCGTGGCCCCCTGCGGAGCGGTCGGGTTTGACCACCACCTGCGCGTACTGTGCGAGCAGTTGCCGTGCGACACCTTCGACTTCGGGTCGCCGGCACACCCGTCCTGCGGGCAGTCGCATGGCCGCTCGACGGAAGCCGGCCTTCGTGTTCAACAACATCGTCACCGGCAGGGCGGCGGCGGCCTCGTCGACCGTCGCGTACGGGTGGACGGTCAGACCGAGATCGCGCGCGAACCCGACGGCGGACGCGTCAGGGGCGGTCGGCAACAATGCCGTGCCCGTCATGCCGGCGTCTGCCCGTCCGGTCGGCTCCTACCCGGCCAGGGCGTACCGCCCGGCGGGCGGAGAACCGCAATGCGCGGGGGCCAGCGGAGCCACCGCGCATCACGTTCGGTTTCTTGGGCAGCCGCAGTCTATGAACCGACTTCCCGATGCCGGACGGTCTTACTGGATGCGGACGGCGGCTTTTCCGTCCTTCGCCCCTCTTTCCGAGCCCGCCGAGGCGGATGTCGCGGTCATCGGCAGCGGCATCGCGGGCCTCAGCACGGCGTGGGAACTGGTTCGGGCCGGTTTGAACGTCATCGTGCTGGAAGCGGACCGCCTGGCCAGCGGCGTCACGGGGCACACGACGGGAAAGCTCACGGCGCTGCACACCTCGGTGTACGACACGCTCCGGAGCAAGCACGGCGACGAAGCGGCCCGCGACTACGCGGACTCCCAGAGCGCGGCCCTGCAACACGTGTTCGACATCGCCGGGGAGTTCGGCATCGACTGCGAACTCGAGAGGCGCCCGGCTCTCACTTACTGCGAGCAGTCGGACGGCGCCGATCCGTTGCGCGCGGAAGCCGAAGCGGCCCGGGCAGCGGGTCTCGACGCGTCGTTCGTCACCGAGACCGGCCTGCCCTTCCCCGTCGCCGGCGCCGTGCAGGTCGAGGACCAGGCCCAGTTCCATCCGCTGAAGTACCTGCGCGGGCTCGTCGACGACATCGTCGCGCGCGGGGGCCGAATCCACGAGGGCACCCGTGTCACCCGCCTCGACGACGGTGATCCTTGCCGACTCACGACGGAGGCCGGGGTGACCGTATCCGCCCGACACGTTGTCGTGGCCACCCACCACCCCGTCTTCGACCACGCCGTCCTCACATCCCGGCTCACCCAGCACCGCGACCTGGTGGTCGCGGGCTCGCTGCCCGCCGATCGGGACCCCCACGGGATGTACATCACCACGGAAGGCGGCAAACGCTCCGTCCGTACCTCTCCCCTCGCGGACGGTAACCGCCTGCTCGTCGTCACCGGCGAGGCGTTCACTCCCGGCACCGGCGAAGACACCGAGGCGGGGTACGCCCGCCTGGAGGCCTGGACCGAGCGGCACTTCCCCGGGGTGAGCATCTCCCACCGATGGGCGGCTCAGGACAACAGCTCAACGGACACCGTGCCACTCGTGGGCAGGCTGCCCACGGGCGGTGAGAACGTGTACGTCGCGACCGGCTTCGGCGGCTGGGGGATGACGGGCGGGGTCATGGCCGGGGCGCTCATCGCCTCCCTCGTCGGCGGCGCGCCCCAACGGTGGGCCGGCCTCTACGACCCTGGCCGCCTCGGCTCCGCCGTGCAGTCCGCACCGGCGTTCCTCAAGGCGCAGTGGGACACCGCGAAACACTTCGTCAAGGACCGCCTCGACACGTTCGGCGATGGCACGACGGGCCCCGTCCGAGACCTGCGGCCGGGTGAAGGAACCGTGGTCCGGGCGGATGGCAAACCCTGCGCCGTGCACCGCGACGACCAAGGCGAACTGCATGCTGTGTCCGCCGTCTGCACCCACATGGGGTGCATCGTCGCCTTCAACAATGCCGAACGCACATGGGAGTGCCCGTGCCACGGCTCCCGCTTCGGCGTTGACGGCGAAGTGGTGCAGGGCCCGGCACTGCGTCCTCTGGAACGGCAGGACCCCGGCGGGCTGTGAGACCTTCATTCGGTTGCGTCGGACATGCCTGACCTTTCCGCGGTCTTGGACGGGAGGCAGCTGATCGGCGATGGGCGTGGGCAGTGCCGCTGCCCTGGTGGGGTGGGCCGTTCTCTCACGCGGCGGCCCGCCTGTCAGCGAGGAGGGTATGCGTGCCGGTTGTGGTGAACAGGTTCCTCACCGACGGGATACGCACCTCGCACACGCCGAATCCGATACCGCGCTGACGGGCGTCGGCGCGGGCGCGCAGTGGCACTGTCAGGCCGACGCAGTCGCAAAAGGTCACGTGGCGGAAGTCGACGTCAATCCCGGCTACGCCCGCGGCCAATGCCTTGTCCAGTGCGTCCTGGAGCAGAGGACCGGTGTCGATGTCGATCTCTCCGCGGACAGTGACGACCACCCGCCGCCCACGCTGCGGGTAACCGCCCGGAACTCCTCGTCAGGTCTCACCGCGGCCGCCGGCGTCCGTCCACTCCGGCCAGCCGGCTGCGGACTGTCGTGCGACAGGCCGGCCGCGTCCCCGATGCGCCGCAGGCCCCAGCCCTCGGCCCGGGCCGCGGCCATCGAGCCGCCTATACCGGCTGGGATGCGCCCCAGCACGTATCGCTCCGCGGCCTGGGAACACGCGCAGTCATGCACGGGCAACATGCGCGTCCCGCGAGCAATCCGTTCGGCCCAGCACCCGCAGCCCAGACGTCTCCATCTGGTCGAGCCAGCGCCAAACACTCGCGCCGAAGCCGGATCAGCGGCCGGCTTCGCCGCCGCATCCTGGCGTACCGGGCGGTCGATTTCCTGTCCGCGCACATCCCGGACCCCTCAGGCTCGGGCGAGGAAAGCCTGCTCCTCGTCCACATCCGCCAGGTCGTCGGCCAGGTCCGCTACAGGATCTGCCCTGACTGCGGCCGGGGTGTCATCACCGCGGTCAGCATCGACGAGCGCTTCCACAGCGCCGGCCTGGGTACGCGGGCGCTTTCGCACCTGCGTTCCCGCCACCCGACGACTGCCTGGCGCAGCACTGCTACGAGGCGGACCGCACGGGATCTCCTGCGCCGCATGCGTATTCCCGCAATCACCTCCGGCACGTCCTGCGACCATACGCGCCGACCACTGCTTGACCCGGTGCCGGCCACTTCCTGACCAACGACCTGCCATCAGTACGAAACTGCTGGACCGGACGGTCACCGCCCTTTTCGCGGGCCTGGTCTTCGAAGCCCTGCGCCGCGGCCACGCCTCTGGAGCGGCTCAACACAGACGCACGCGCCGTCGCCGACGGCGGCGGCGGCGGCTTACAACGGTGACGCCGACGGCCGGCTCGGCATCGAGCAATACTTCGCCTCGGCTGGAGTTTCCACCAGCCCTGACATGCAGGGCTGGTGCGGAGGGGGACGCGTTGTCGTGCTGGGCGGGGTCAGGCCGTGACGATGGCTGCGCCCTTGCCCGGTGTTCGGCGGGAGCCGCCGGCCCTTGGTGGTCCGGCTGCTGCTGATGGCGCTCTCGTTCGTCGGAACGGTCAGCCTCCGTCGACCGCGGGGCGGGCCCGTACCTCCTCCGGGGTGAGGTACTGGTCGGTGTACTCGAAGTCGCGCAGCGTTCCCGGCTTGTAGGTCTGGAAGCCGGTCCGGACGAAGTCGTCGCCTGCCACGGCGTTCAGGACCCAGTTCGGCATCACCCGGGTCTTCGCGGCCCCGGTGCGCAGCGCCGCCCAGTGGTAGCCGCGGGCCACGGCCTGGGCGGGCATCCCGCGCAGGTCGATGCCGAGCGGCCGGGAAACGCCGTCGCGGCCGCCGAGGTCCACGACCAGTCCGAGGTCCTTGTGGACGTACGGACGCAGCGGTGTGCCCCGCAGGGTGGCTACGACGAGGTGACCTCGACGCACGCGACGTGACCGACGAGCGCGCCGCGCAGCGCCCGGCGCAGGCCGCATAGGGACATGAGGTTCACGGTCGCGAGCAGCGGGGCCGGCGCCCGGTCCAGGTACCGGCCGTACGTGGGGTCCAGCCGGAGGTCGGACATGAGGTCGGCGAAGAGCTGGGCGTGGATGCGCTCGGCGCGGCCGGCGCCGAACTCGTCGTACTCGATGGCGACCATGGCGGCCTTGGCCCGCCCGGTCAGCCGGGGGATGACCCAGGCGTGCGTCGTTTCCCGCCTCTGCCCCTCAGGCAGCCGGCGGGAACCTGTCCCAGGCCCGGTGCTCGGCCAGGGCTGCGGCAACGGTCTCTACGACGGCCGTACCGTCCTCCTCCAGGGCGATACCTGGGTCGTCGGCTGTGACTCCGGCGGTCTGGAGGAGCTGCTCCGCGCCGTTCCAGCCGCCGATGGCCTTGCCGTGCCGGTACGCCTCGGTGACGAGCAGGAGCACGCGCGGGTCGACGGCTTGCGGGGGCCGGGCGGTGCCGGCCTTGGCGTCGCGGGCGCCGTACGCGTCCGCTCCGGCCTGGGGCACGCCGGCGAGCAGGACGGCGTCGAATTCGGTGGAGCGGGCGGTGGCGTAGGTCCGCTGGATGGTGATCGGATCGCCGTCGGGGTCGAGGGTGCCGCCCGTCGGGGCGATGACGAGGGGCACCATACCTGCGTCGAGGATGGCTTGCCGGGCGGTCCGTACGCCGTCCAGGTCGGCCTCCGCGTCGGCGATGATGCCGATGACGCGGCCGTCGGTCGGCCAGGTCCCGCCCATCTGGGAGAGGGCCGGGCTGGGGTCGGGCTCGGCGAGCGGCTCGGTGGCCGCGGGGGCCGGCAGACCGAGTCCGGTGGCGACCTGTTCGCAAAGCTGCGGGTCGATGTTCGCCAGGACCTGGAGGGCGCGCACCTTGATGGCCTGTTCGTAGCACTTGTTCAGTTCGAAGGTGTACGCGGCGATGATGTGCTCGCGCTCGGGCGGAGTCATGCTGAGCCAGAACAACCGCGGTTGGGTGAAGTGGTCCGAGAACGAGGCGGGCGCCTCACGGACCTTGCTCGCCGCCGGGATCTTCACCGGCGTTTCGATGAAGGCTCCCTTGTCGGCTCCGGCGAAGAAGGGGCAGCCGCCGTCGAGGCTGTTGGGGTGATAGGGGGCGACCCCGGTGTGGACGGCGGTCTGGTGCATGCCGTCGCGGAGCATGTCGTTGACGGGGGCGTGCGGCCGGTTGATCGGGATCTGCCCGAAGTTGGGGCCGCCGAGGCGGCTGATCTGGGTGTCGAGGTACGAGAAGAGGCGGCCGGCGAGCAGCGGGTCGTCGGTGACGTCGATGCCGGGAACCAAGTGTCCGGGATGGAAGGCGACTTGCTCGGTCTCGGCGAAGTAGTTCTTGGCGTTCGCGCTCAGAGTCATGAGCCCGATGGCCTGGACCGGCGCCAGTTCCTCCGGGACGATCTTCGTCGGGTCGAGGAGGTCGATGCCTTCGAAGGTCTGGTCCGGGGTGTCGGGAAAGACCTGGATGCCGAGCTCCCACTGCGGATACGCACCGGATTCGATGGCGTCGAAGAGGTCCCGGCGGTGGAAGTCGGGATCCATACCGTTGATCAGCTGCGCTTCCTCCCAGACCAGCGAATGCACACCCAGCTTCGGCTTCCAGTGGAACTTCACCAGCACGCTTTCGCCGACCGCGTTGCCCAGGCGGAACGTGTGGACGCCAAAGCCTTCCATCATCCGGTAGGACCTCGGGATCCCGCGGTCGGACATGTTCCACAGGGTGTGGTGAGTGGCCTCGGTGTGGAGGGACACGAAGTCCCAGAACGTGTCGTGCGCGCTCTGCGCCTGCGGGATCTCCCGGTCGGGATGCGGCTTGCCCGCGTGAATGATGTCGGGGAACTTGACGGCGTCCTGGATGAAGAACACCGGGATGTTGTTACCGACCAGGTCGAAGGTGCCTTCCTCGGTGTAGAACTTCGTGGCGAACCCGCGGGTGTCGCGCACCGTGTCGGCCGAGCCTCGCGAGCCGAGTACGGTGGAGAACCTGACGAACACGGGTGTCTCCACGTCCTTCGCCAGGAAGGCGGCACGCGTCACTTCCCCTGCGGTTCCGTATCCCTGGAAGACCCCGTGAGCGGCGGCGCCGCGCGCATGCACCACTCGTTCCGGGATTCGCTCGTGGTCGAAATGCGTGATCTTCTCACGCAGATGGTGGTCCTGGAGAAGGACCGGCCCCCGCGGTCCGGCCTTCAGCGAATGGTCCGTGTCGTAGAGCCGTGCCCCTTGGGCGGTGGTGAGGTAAGCACCGCTCTGCGCCATGCGCGCCTGCTCCGCCCCGGTGGCCTGCCCGGTGGCACTCACGGTCTCCGGCCCTTCCTGGTCCGCTTTCGGATGGAGGGGCTCCGAGGGCTGCGTCGGCTCGGCCACGGCCGGGGACACCGGTCCCGGCTTGCCCGGCACGCCGTTCCCTTCCGGCTCCGACGCCTCAGGGCTGTGCTTCGTGGTCATCGCGTGTCTCCAAGGAGTGGGCTGCTGAACGCTTGAGCCATGACCGGGAAGCACCCGCTCCCAAACGGCGGCCAGGTGTTTTCACCCGCCGCAGCGGCGTTCCGGGCATCTGCCCCGACAGCAGAGCGGCGAGACGGCAGGGCGGCCCGACCGGTGCCCGGCGTCTGGCCCGGTCCTTCCTCGACGAAGCGCAGTTGCTTGACGGCCTGCAGATGTCCGCTCGTGCGGCCGATGTGGTGATGCTGGTGGTCAGCGAGCTGGTGACCAACGCCCGCACGTACGCGCCCGGACCGTACCGACTGACCCTCGAGGTGCAGGACGGCTGCGTCGAGGTGAGTGTCTGGGACAGCAATCCCACCCCGCCGTCGTCCTGCCGCCCGACCCGCTACCCGTTCCGCACCGCGGTCACTCTTCGCGGAGCACGCGAACGGTCGTGACCTCCGTGTCGACCGCGTCCGGCACGACCATCCCGGCCTCAACACCTGTTCGCAGGTAACGCAGAACATCCTCGGTGAGGCGCTCGCCGGGCAGGGCCGCCGGGATACCCGGCGGGTAGGGGGTCAGCATTTCGGCCGCGATCCGGCCGTCCGCCTCCTGCCAGGGCACCTGCTCCGTCCGACCGAAGAAGGCGTCACGCGGCAGCGCCGCCTGCTCCAGCCTCAACCGCGACGGCGGCGGGACCTCAACGGGCTGCCCGGTCCGAAGCTCCGCGGCATGCGCGGCCAAGTCGGTCAGGGCCGTCAGCAGAACCTCGGCCGTGTCGCTGTCGTCGGCGTGGGTGAGCTGTGCGCTGATGCGGCGGTGATCGGCGATGTGGAGGTTGATGCGGTGCTTGTCCCGCAGCCAGTCGGCGGCGCGGTAGCCGGTGACCTCCCACGCGCTGATGTCGATGATGATCTGGAGCGGGTCCATGTCCGCCGCCCGGCCCGGCCCGCAGAAGTCGTCGCGGCCGTGCACGTGCATGCCGTCGATACGGGAAATCCGCTCGCGGGTCTTCTGAGCGAGGGTGAGTGCGTGGTCGTAGAGGGCCTCGCCCTGCTCGACCATTTGTCGGCGCCAGCCGTCCAGCGCCGCGTAGACGAGGGACGAGGGGCTGGTGGTCCCCAGGAGGTCCTCACGGCTTTTGAGCACCTCCCGTTTGACCAGGTCGCCCTGGAGGTGGAAAACGGAGCTCTGTTCGAGGCCGGCGCCCATCTTGTGCACGGAGGTGACGCACACGTCGGCACCGGCGTCCATGGCCCAGGTCGGGAGGTCCGGGTGGAAGGGCAGGTGGGCGCCCCATGCCTCGTCGACGATCATGGGCCGGCCCCGGCGGTGGCAGACCTCGGCGATGGCGGCCAGGTCCGAGCAGGTGCCGTAGGGCGTGGGCGTGGTCACCAGAGCGCCGCGGGCGTCGGGGTGCTCGGCGAAAGCCGCCTCGAAAGCCTCGGCGGTCGGCGGGTGGGCGAGATGACGCTCGGCATCCCACTGCGGATCCACCCAGACGGGCTTAATGCCCGAGAGGATCAGGCCCGCCACCACGGATTTGTGGGCGTCCCGGCCGACCAGCAGCTTCTCGTGTGGTCCGGCGACGGACAGCATCGCCGACTTCACCGACAGGGAACTGCCGCAGGTGGAGAAGAACGCGTGGTCCGCCCCCACTGCGTCCGCCATCAGCGCCTGGGCTTCCTCGAGGACGCCGTGGGACGACGTACGGTCGTCCAGCCCGCTGGTGGCGAGCACATCGGACCGAAACACCGCATCGCCGAGCACGGCCCGCACCCTGGGGTCGGCCCCCCGCCCCTGCTTGTGCCCCGGGGGCGTGAACGGGGTCTGGCCGCTTTCGTGGTAGGCGGCCAACGCATCGAGTACCGGTGCCTTCGACTGGTCCATGACACGCGCCTGCCCCGAGACCGCAGGCGAAAACGGACATCGTCACGGGGCCGGACGGAGATGCCGCTCCAGCCAGTCCGCGGCAGCGCGCGGGTAGAGCCGACGGTTGTCCGCCCGCCGGAACTCGTGGCCTTCGTTCCGCAGCGTCAACTGCCGTGCCGGCACGCCGCGGTCGCGTGCCGCGTGCCGCGTGCCGCGTGGACGAACTGCGCCGATTCCGTCGGCGGCACGTTCGTGTCGTGCTCCCCGTGGACGGCCAGCACAGGGGCGCAGTTCCCGGTCGTGTTCGGGGTGCCCGTACTTGGCGGCGGCGGACTGCGCGATCCACGGCTCGGTTCCGGCGAAGAAGGTGGCGAAGTCCGACATACCGCAGACCGCGACCCCGGCGGAAGAGGTCCGGATGCCACACCAGGGAGGCCATCGTGAGGTAGCCGCCGTACGAGCGGCCCATCACCCCCATCCTCAGGGGGTCGGCATAGCCCAGCGAGACCACGTGTGCCGCACAGTCGGCGACGTCGTCGATCACCGCGAACCGGCCGGCGCCGAGGTCGGGGTCCACTAAGGAGCGGCCCCAGCCGGACGAGCCACGAACGTCGCGGGCGAACACGTCCAGGCCCCTGCCGAGGAGTTCGTGGCAGAGCGGATTGAACACGGGCCGCCGTTCCTGTTCCTCCGGGTCCGCCGTGGAGGTGGATGACGCACGGTGCCGGCCGGCCTGTGCGCACGGCAGCGACGGCCGCCTACGCCGCCGGCCTACCAGGGGGCGCGGACGCAGATGGTCTTGCCGCCGTCGGGGGTGGGTTCGACGTGTACGTCGGTGGTGAGGTGATTGATCAGTTGCCATCCCCACCCGCCGGTTCCGTCGACGTGGGGCGGGCGCGGCTTGGCCGGGTCCGGGCTGGTATCGGTGACGCAGATGTCGATGTGATCACCGTTCAGTTCGAGGTGGAGCGATGCGGGCCCACGGGTGTGGCGCATGGCGTTGGCCACCAGCTCGCCGACGACCAGGAGCACGGCGTCGTCGTTTCCCGGTTGGGCGGGCGGCCGTATGCGCCCGGCACGGTGGAGGAAGGCTCGGGTTGCGTCGCGCGCCGATGTCGTGGGCTGCCCGCTGCGGGGCAGGGTCCGATCAAGTACGGGTGCATCCATACGTCCTCCTTCCGCCGGGCTCTAGGTCGCACCTGCCCAATCCGAGGAGGAGAAACCCGGCAAAAGCCCCCCGGTGGTGCTCCCGGGCCAGGCGTCGGCTCAGGCGCGGCGGACTCCGGATGACGTATCGGCAACCGAACCGGTCACGGAGATTGCGCGCGACGACGTCGAGGGAGTCCACCGGCGCCGCATCCTCCGCAGCCGCCAGCACCGCGGCCAGTCCGATCCGATCACGCGCCACATCAGCCTCCGCGTCTCTGCCGCGGGACGAGCCGCGCCAATCCCTCCTCCAAGTCCACCTCAGGCGGGGCGGAGCTGCATGGCAGGCGCGCCAGCGGGCGGGTGACCGTGGGCGCGGGTGCGACAGGGCCTCTTTCGGACATTCTGCGCTCGATGTATGCGGGGCAGAGCGTGTGCGGCTTTTGCGGGCAGGCGAAGGCTGACCACAACCATGCACCGCCTCCGGGCGCTCGGCTCCGGCCGAACGACCGCACGACCAGGCGGTGTTCTCTTCAAGGAGGTCCCGCACCATGCTGATCACCGTCACACGCACCGGCGGGTTCGCAGGCAGGGAGAAGACGGCGTCCCTCGAAACGGAGTGCCGCGCCGACGGAGCCGAGCTGGAACGGCTGGCCGAGCTCGCTCTCAGTGCTGAGGGCCCCGCGGGGCAGGAACCCGTTCCCGACGGCTTTCGCTACGCAGTCCGCGTCGACGGCAAGCTGGTCGAATTACAGGATCCGTACCTCACCGAGGACCAGCGGCAACTGATCGACGCCGTTTTGGCCACTGTCGTCTGACCGCCCCGCCGGCATGGCAGTGCCGTACTGGCCCGACCGGGGCCAGTACGGCACGGGCGGACTATCCCGCCGTACCGCTCAAGGTCCGACCGTCCTGTGCCGCCACCTCCGGGTCGTACGCGTCACCGAGCCATGCCGTGTGCAGCCGCTCCCGCGCCGCGGCCAGCGCTGCGTCTATGTCGCGCGTCCCGGTCGACACGCACAGCGTGTAGACCACGTCCTCCATCTCCTGCCGTACAGGCCCGTGGGGTCCTACGGCCCGGAGCTCCGACTCCCTCTCGTACTCCTCCACCAGACGCGCCAGCACCGCGGGGTGAGTCATCAGCACGATCTCGCTCCTTCACACACGTCGCAGTCACGGGCGGCCAGCGGCCCCCGATGCGTCGCCTGCCCCGGCACTGGCGTCCCATGCGCCACAGGCGCCGTCGCGAAACACTTCTCCGCTTCCCATTACGGTCACCGGTGGGTCAGTGATGGCCGGCGGTTCCCTGCCGTGTGGCTCGGCCTGCGCCAGGATCGGTCAGCGGAAGTCCGGCCAGGGCTGCGGCCCGCCCGGTCGGCTGCGGGACGGGACCGAGCCATTCGCAGAACAGCACGGTGGCGTCGTCCTGGAGGTGGCCGTCGTGGTGTTCGAGCACGGCGTGGATGAGGCGGCGCAGGGTTTCGGGGACCGACAGGCCGGCAGCATGGTGGCGGATGAGGAAGTCTGTGAAGCGGGCCAGGCCGAATTCCTCGTTGCCGGCCCGGCGGGCTTCGGTGATGCCGTCCGTGTAGAACACCAGACGGTCGCCGGGTTCCAACTGGTCCCGGCACAGAAGTGCGGGCAGGCCGAGAGCGGTGCCCATGGGGTGGGCGGGCGGGCAGTCCAGCAGGGTGCTCCAGCGGCCGCCGCGGATGATCACCGGGGGGTGATGGCCCCGATTGACCCACGTCAGGACCCCGGTGCGGGTATCGAGGTCGGCGAGGACGCCGGTGGCATAGCGGGTCTGACCGTACTGTTCTCAGGCGCCCATCGCCAGGTTGGCGGTCAGTCCGGCGGCCGTGTCGTGCCCCATCGCGTCGAACAGCGACAGGTGCACCACGTGTCCGGCGATCGCGTAGTCGTACGCGTCCCCGCTGATCTTGTAGGCGGGCTCCATCGCCGCGGAGATCATCACGCGACCGTCCGCGTACGTGGACGGCGGCATCGGGTGCCACTGCATCTCCGCCGCGACGTCGAGCGGCTTGACACGCGTCAGCCGGGCATAGGAGTCACTGCTGCCCCGCTTGCTGTCGATGATCAGGGCGAGCAGGGCGGACAGCAGCTCCATGTCTTCCAGGGCCCGCTGATCGTCGTGGACGGTGGTGATCCGCAGGACGCCCAGGCGTTCGGTACCGTCCAGCAGCGGCACCCACCAGTGGCTCCCCGCCCCACCCGTCTCGGCGCCGGCCACGACCTGCCCGTACTGGAAGGCGCGCCCTGCCACGGTGCCCTCGATTTTCAGCTCCGTCTCCTCCCCCACCGCCCCCCGCCCAGCGTCCAGGCCCTCCCCGGTCAGCAGACGCAGCACGTCACCCTGAAGATCGACCACGTAGATCAGTACCTGGGTGAAACCGACCCCGGCCGCGTGTTCGGCCGTCTTTGCCGGCAGGAGCTCCAACGGCATCAGGTGGCTCGCCGCGAGCAGGCTGCCCAGCATGCGCCGCCCTTGTGTGTCCCGGTCCCGGTCGTCCACCGCAGCACCCTTGATCCTCGCCTCGTGCCGGCAGACTGCCGATGCGCAGGTGCCCGCACCCCCACTCTCCTCCTCCGCGGCTCGGAGAGACAGGCAGGCCGGTGCCATCGGGGGGGACGCCGACGGCGGGCCCGCACCGCTCCGGAGCCGCTGCACCGGTGAGCGACGCATTCACCGGCCTTGATCACTCCACACGCCGGGCATCGAAGGTGACGTCGTCCGCCGCGCAGATGTCTGCCGACATGTTGCAACGCATCATCCGCAAGGCCGCCTCGGCCAGGTCGGCGTCGACGTGGGCGACCGCGTCGGCCGCCACGACGACATCGAAGTGCCGGATGTGGGCGTCCAGAGCCGAGACATCACGCACTGTTCGGTCACTTGCCCGCACAAAACCACGCGCCCGGTCCCCAGTTGGCCATCAAATAGGCCAGAGGGGTTTCGTAGAAGATCGAGTGCCGCGCCTTGACGACGAAGAGCGAGTTCTCGTCGGGCGCGACCGGCTCCACCAGGTCACTGTGGTGGCCGTCGAGGGCAGCCCGCAGGATCTCGCCGTGGTGCGAGCGCCACTTCCCGAAATCGTCGTTCAGGTAGATGACGGGCGGTCGCTCCCCGGGCGTGCTTCAACAGTGCCGTGACCCCGTGGAGCGCCTCACGGACGGACGGTGCCAGGGCTTCGGCGTCCTCGTGTGCGTAGGTGTTGAGCATGTCGATCACAGTGAGCGCCGTGCGAGGCATGGAAGCCGCCGCCTCTCGTCCCGCTCCATCCAGCCTGTGACCCTCCGTCGGCGGCGGACCGCCCGGCCCGGACCCGCGAGCCGCCTGATGCTCCCAGTCTCTGTCATTTCGGGGCGGCGCCGCCGAAGGGACCTGTCGGCGGGGTCCACCACCGTCGGGCGCGCGCCGCGGCCGCTGGGGTCCGCGGCGCGCTGCGCACGTTTGAAAGCGCGACACGCGTGAAGAAGCGACTTGACCCGGCCTCATCTCACGAAGCAGGAGACGCATCATGGGCATCATTGCGTGGATTCTCATCGGTCTGTTCGCCGGCCTCATCGCCAAGGCGATCATGCCGGGCAAGGACCCGGGCGGCATCATCATCACCATGCTCATCGGCATCGCCGGAGGCCTCCTCGGCGGCTGGCTCGGCAAGGTCATCTTCGGTGTCGATTCCATCGACGGCTTCTTCGACCTCTCCACCTGGATCGCCGCCATCATCGGCTCTGTCATACTCCTGGCCCTGTACCGCCTGGCCATCGGAAGCCGGCGCTCTCACCGGCATGCCTGATTGCGGCTGCGGCGCGTGGGCGTAGACGCCTCTCGCCTGTTCGACACCGTTCAGGCCGCATGCGCAGGGCCGGCCGCCGCAGCCAGATGGCGGGCAGGTGCGGATGCGCACACCATGACCGTGACGTGACACCCCCGGATCAGCCCGAGAGGGCACCGACGGAGATCCCATGCCGCAGGAAGAGCCCCAGGTCCCCGACCCGGTGACACTCCACCCGCGCACTCCCTTTCCGGACCAGGAGCAGGACCATCCCGGCTCCACGGAGCGGATGGAGCCACGACCCGACCACGGCGAGGACTCCTACCAGGGTCACGACGTCCTGCTCGACCGGGCGGCGGTCGTCACCGGCGGCGATTCCGGCATCGGCAGGGCCGTCTGCCTGGCGTTCGCCCGCGAGGGTGCGGACGTCGTCTTCACCCATCTCCCCGAAGAGGCGGACGAGGCGGCCGAGACGGCGCGCCTGATCCGCGCGGCGGGCCGTAAGGCCGTACCGGTCGCATGTGACATCCGTGACGAGGAGCAGTGCGCGGCCCTGATCGACCGGGCCGTGCACGAACTCGGGCGCATCGACCTCCTCGTCAACAACGCCGCCTACCAGATGTCCCAGCCCGACGGCATCGAAGCGATCACCACGGAGCAGTTCGACCGGGTGATGAAGACCAACCTGTACGGGATGTTCTGGCTGACCCGCAAGGCCCTGGAACACATGCCGCGTGGCGGCTCGATCGTCAACACCACCTCCGTGCAGGGCTATCAGCCGAGCCCGCACCTCCTCGACTACGCGATGACGAAGTCGGCCATCATCTCCTTCACCCACGGACTGGCGCAGATGCTCGCCGAGCGCGGCATCCGCGTCAACGCAGTCGCACCCGGGCCCGTGTGGACGCCGCTGATCCCCGCGACGATGCCCGACACTACGAAGTTCGGCGAGCAGTCACCCCTGGGGCGGCCCGCCCAGCCCGCCGAGATGGCACCGGCCTACGTGTTCCTGGCCTCGCCGCAGGCGAGCTACATCACCGGGGAGATCGTCAACGCCACCGGCGGCACACCCCTGCCCTGACCACTTCGTCGTGGCTGACGGCCTGCCGGGGCGTCTAGCCATGACGGCAATCAGCTGCTCGGCCGCCAGCAGCGCACCATGCGCGCTCCGTTGCTCCATCACGATGCAGAGGGTGTACGCGGCATTCTCCAATTCGCCGCGCACACCCGCGTCGTCGGGCGCCGCCACGGCCCGGCGGCGGGCCGCCCGCAGGTGAGTGACGTGCCGCCGCAGAACGTCCGGCCGGGGCGGCATCCATGAAGCGGTCGCAGGGGTCGGCAGTGTCCGGGCATCGACGAGGGCCCGGCGCAGGGCCTCGTCCACGGCCGGAGCCACCGGCTCGCCGACACGCATCGCGAGGACGGCCGCGGCCACCTCGTCGGGCTGGCTCCTGCGGACCGAGCCGCGTCAGCGACGATCCGCCGGGACGTGGCCGCGGTACAGGGGGCTCCCGCTTGAGAGTCCATCGGCGCGCGCCGAAAGCCGGATCGTCGAGTTCGCCCCATGCCGTGGGGCGCCACGGGGGCGCCGGCCCGCGCTCGGACTGCGTAAGGCGCGACAGCCTTCTGAGCGCGCAGGCTCACCGCGGCATGGCGGAACCGGATTCGGGGGCCGAAGGGTGAGCGGGATGCCGTTCTGGTCTGTTCACGGGCGGCCCCGGATGAGAAGGCGGCGTACCGCCTCTTCCACGGCGCCGTGCGTTGCGGGGTCCCCGTCCGCGGCGCTCGCGCCTGCGGATCCGAGTCGGCGAACGGGCTTCCTTCGGCGACTCCGGCATTGCCCACCACCACGGACGCCGGTCCGAGGCGGGTGCGGACCTGCCGGGCCGTCTCGGCCATGGCCGCTTCGTCGGCAACGTCGACCTCCCAGCAGGCCGACTCGTTGCGCAATGAGCCGGCCACCTCCTGAAGGCGTGCTCCTTCCAGGCCCAGGAGGGCCAGTCGCGCACCCCGAGCGTCGAACGCCCGGGCCAAGGCCGCACCCAGCCCGCGCGCCGCTCCGGTCAGCACGACCGTGCGGCCCCGGAGGGGCCGACTGTCCTTCCGCATGCCCACGTGGCGCCTCCGACCGTCCATAGCCCTGTCATCCGGTCCTCCTGGTTCCAGGATGGGCCTGCTGAGCAGACACCCACAGGGCAAGGAATCGAGAGCGCGGCGCGAGCGCGCGTAATCGGCCGGCCTCCGGACAAAAGCGGGACGAGGCTACGAGGAGACGACATGGGCGGCGCGGGCGATCCATCCGACGAGCTGTACGGGCGACTGCGGCGGGAGTGCGCCCGCCGGGCGGACCATCTGTGGGCCGTCAGCCGCGCCCTGCACGCGGATCCCGAGCTCGCCTACGAGGAGCACCGCGCGGCCCGGCTGCTGACCGGCGAACTCCGGCGGGCGGGGTTCGCCGTCGAGCCGGGGACGGCCGGACTCGACACGGCTTTCGTGGCCCGCGCGGGAAGCGGGCGCGGGCGATGCGTGGCACTGCTGTTGGAGTACGACGCGCTGCCTGACCTGGGACACGCATGCGGACACAACCTGATCGCCTCGGCCGGGCTGGGGGCCGCACTGGCCTTGCGCAGCGTATTGGAGGAGGAGTTCGAGGGCACGGTGCTCGCCGTGGGGACGCCGGCGGAAGAGCGGGGCGGGGGCAAGGTCGCTCTGGCCGAAGCGGGCGTGTTCGACGGTGTGGACGCTGCGCTGATGTTCCATCCCGGCGTGCACGACTGGTCATGGGCGCCGCTTACCGCGCAGACCCAGGTGCGCGTGGGCTTTCACGGCCGGGCAGCGCATCCGACGGGCGATCCCACCCGGGGGATCGATGCCCTGGCCGCCCTCATCCAGCTGTTCAACACGGCCGCCGTGATGGGCAGGCGGTTGCCGTCCGGCTCACACGTCCAGGGGATCATCACCGACGGAGGCAGCGCGACCAACATCGTTCCGGCCTTCGCCGAAGGCCTGTTCGGCCTGCGTGCGGCCACCAGCACCGCCCTCGATGCGCTGGCGGCCGAAATGGACGCCTGGGCGGAAGGAGTGGCGGCCGCGACCGGCACCACGGTGGAGGTGACCCGCCTGGGCAAGGGCTACGCCCACTTCCGGGACAACGACGTCCTCTCGGACCGGTTCGGCCTGCACCTCGCACGCTCGGGCATCCGACTCACCCAGCCCGTCGGCGGGGTATTCCTTGGATCGTCCGACATCGGCGACGTCAGCAGCCGCGTCCCCGCCATCCATCCGTTCCTTGCGATCCTGGGCGAGGAAGCCTCGGACCACACCCCCGCCTTCGCGCGCGCCGCCGCCTCGGAACGGGGGCGCGAGGTGATGCTGGCGGCCGCCGAAGCCCTGGCCTGCACGGCCGCCGACGTCCTCAGGGACGCCGGCTTCACCGCCCGGGCCTGGGCCCGCCAGCGGGAGAAGGCGGCGGGCTTCTGACGCCCGGGCCGCGGTGCTTCGTGCCGTCCCCAGCTACCCGTACGAGGGCGTGAGTACTTGAGGCGGGGCCGACCCCCCTCCCCGCAGGGCCCGGCGCTCACGGCACCCCGTCCGTCTCCCGGTCGGACCGGGGCCATACGTACGGCAGGTCGTCCGGCACCCCCGGGAAGTGCTCCCGGTAGAAGGCCGGGTCCTTGCGCACCAGGCGTACTTCGGCCCTCGGTCAGGTGTCCCGGCCGGCAGTCTTGGCGTTCTCGGCGGCCCGGCGCTGCGCATCGCTGCTCGGAGTCGATGTGTCGCCGGCCTCGCCTTCGTGAGTGTCCGGAAGCACCGCTTGCTCCGCTTCCTCGCGGGACTCCGGGTCGCCGCTCTCGCCGGGAGCCTGCGACGGAGGGGTAGGCGCCGGGTTGTGCTTGCTGGTCTTGGTCATCGTGCATTCCGTTCATCGCTACTTCACATCCACATCGGTATGCCCCGCATCTGCCCAGTTCGGCAGCCCCAGCACATCGGCCGCGGCCAAGGGTCCTGCCCGAGCCGCGGCAGCGCCTCACGGCTTGATCGTCATCTCCGCACACCGAGTGACGACGGATGCGAGCTCCTGCCCGTCGGCGTGCAGCCGACGCTGTGTGCTGGCGCCGTTCCCCCGTTCGCGCAGGTGCGCGATGGCTTCCCGGACCCGCTCGTCGTCATCGTGATCCTGCAGCGCCTCGCGCACGTGGCGGTACAGGGCTTCGACGGCGTCCTCGGCAGACGTCTCCCGCATGGTTTCGGGGTGCAGAAGGGGTCCGTCCAGGCCCGACCGGCCGGCCCGCCAGGAGGCCAGCCGCAGCAGACTCGTACCGACCCTGGCCGGAGGCTGCCCGACCTGCCAGTCGCGGGACGCCGTCTCGACCAGGCCGCGGATGAGGGCGGCGAGCAGGACAGGCGTGGAGGCGTCCAGGCAGACGTCGGCGACCCGCACCTCCACGGTGGGGTAGGTGGCCGACAGGCGGGCATCGAAGTAGATCATGCCCTCGTCGCGCAGAACTCCGGTGTCGATCATCGTGCTGACCTGCTCGTGGTAGCGGTCGGCGGAGCCGAAGATGTCCACCGGGCCGGCGGAGGGCCACCGGTTCCACACCCGGCTGCGGTAGCTTCCGTACCCGCTGTCCTCGCCCTGCCAGAAGGGCGAATTCGCGCTCATCGCCATCAGAACGGCCAGCCAGGGCCTGATGCGGTCCAGAACCGCGACGCCCTCCTCCGCCGACGCGACCGACACGTGGACGTGGCACCCGCAGGTCAGCTGCTCCTGCGCGGTCAGTCCGAACTGCTCGCCCAGCCACCGGTAGCGTCGTCCGGCGTTCAACGACGGCTGGACGGGCAGCGGGGACGTCGCGACCGCCGCCACCACCGCGCCGGCACTCGCCGCGTGGCGGGCCGCCTCGCGGCGAATGCGGACGATCTCCTCCTGGAGCTCGCCCATTTCGGTGACCGGTTTCGTGGCGAACTCCAGCTGCTCCTTCTGCAGCTCCTTCTCGAACTCATGGTCCCGTCGACCGCTCGTGCCGGGTCGCTGCCAGGCCGAGCGCTCCGCGGCCGCCAGCACCGCCCCCGACACAGCGAGCGGGGCACCACTGTCCGCGTCCACGAGCAGCAGCTCTTCTTCCACGCCTACGCTTCTCATCTCGCCGCCTGTGGGTCGACCCGGTCAGATGCCCCGCACCTGCCCTAACCCACCTCGACCATGCCGACCGCCAGGCGGGCGGACGGCCCCACGAAGGTGACGCTTCATGCCGAGGGGGCTCGATGCATCGGGAAAGGCGAAGCCCGGCCGCCGCTCGCCGGACGTGCAGGCGGCGCGCCGGGTCCGAGGCCGACGCGCCGCTCCGCACTGAAGCTCCGCGCTCCGCCAGTGCGCCGCGCAGCCGAACGCGATGTCCTGCTCAGGTGCGGTTCATCGGCGAGGAGCCCGCCGATGACTTCGTGGCGGACTACCTGTTCATGGACGGCGTCCGCCACGGTGTCGGCATCAAGAGGTGGCCCCGTCACTGGGAGCGTGAGGATGCTACGCGGGGGCCAAGCACAGAAGGCTCCGGGCCGAGCCGAGCCTCGGGGCCTCAATCGCCCGTGCAAAGGCCGCAAGCGGGTAGACGAGCCGAATGACGCCGTCAAAGGAACTGCTGTCCGAGTCCGCGGTTCAGGAGGTGATCGGGTGGCTCGTCCATGCGATCGAGGCCGCCGGGGCACTGATCATCTTCGCCGGTGCGGTGTGGGCGTTCGCCCGCGTCGCCTCGACCGGGCTCCGCGGCCGATCGCTCATCGGTGAGTTCAACAAGATCCGCTTGAGCTTGGGGCGCTTCCTCGTTCTGGGACTGGAGTTCCAGCTCGCGGGTGATGTGCTGCGCACCGCGGTCGCCCCCGGCTTTACGGAGATCGGGCAGTTGGCGGCGATCGCCGCGATCCGGACCCTCCTGAACTTCTTCCTCACCCGGGAGATCGCACAGGAGCGGGCCGAGATCGACCAGGATCGCATAGAGCCCGACCCTCACTTCGCGGCTCCCTGAAGGCCCCTTGTCACGTTGCTGAGCGTTGAGCGCAATCGGCGGGGCAGGCGCGCATCGGAGGTGGTCGATCTTGCCCAGAGGGGTGGAGACGGTGCGAAGGATCTGGTCGGCGGTCACGGAGCGGGCTGATTATCTACGCCGCGCGCTGCGAGGAGCCGGGAGTGAGCGGGACGAGGTCCTGCTCGGCGCGAAGACCGTGATCGCGGCGATGGCGGCGTGGGTCCTGGCGCGTTACCTGCTGCCGCCGTCAGTTGCGACGTTCGCGCCGTTCACCGCGCTGGTGGCCCTTCAGGCCACCGTGTACCGCTCGGTGCGCGACTGCCTCCAGTACGTGCTGGCCATGGCAGCGGGAGCCACGCTCGCCGCATCCCTGGCGGCGGTGGCCGGCATCCACGGGTGGACGTTCGGCCTCCTCACCCTGGCCGCCCTCTGCGTCGGCAGAATCCGGCGCTTCGGGCAGCACGGCACCCAGGTCGCCATCGTCGGCTTCTTCGCGTTCTCCTCCGGCCACGGGCAGATCAGCTACATCGGCCACCTGGTCGCGTCCGTGGGCATCGGCGCGCTCTGCGGCCTCGCCGCCCATCTCGTCCTCGCTCCCGCCCGCCACACCCACCATCGGCAGCAAGCCGTCACCGACCTCTACACCACCATGGCCCAGCGCCTCAACGACCTCGCCGACACCCTCGAAGCCAGCGATCCCGCCCGGGACCACCTGTATCAGTGGCGCCGCGACTGGCACAGGCTGTCCGCCGAATGCGAGCGCATCCGCCACACCATCGAAGCCGAGATCGAAAACGGCCGCATGAACCCCCGTCGGACCATCGCCGGCTCCGGCGAGGCGCTCCCCCGAGCTCGGGAAGCGATCACCGTCGCCGAACGCGGCATGGACCACCTGCGTTCCATGACCCGAACCCTGGACTACGCTCTCGACAGTGGAGAACTCGGGAATCTCCCGGCTCCCTTCCGGCCCCGTTTCAGCGCTGTCCTGCGCGCCGTGGCCACCGCGATGGAGGAGATCGGCCAGGCGTCCCCCACCGATCCGGACCTCCTCGACGCGAAGATCTACGAAGCAGCCGCAGAACTCGAGCGGGTGCAACAGCAGGAACGGACCGCCCCGGACGCCTCCCCGGCCGTACACGCCTTGCAGGGCACGCTCCTCACGGATGCCGGTCGCCTCCTGGCCGATCTCCGGTCGGGCTGGCCGAGCCTCGCAAGTACGTGAGGACCCTCGATTCAGCATGGCCCCACGCGGCTCTGCGGCGTCCTGGCCGCGAAGCGGCTCGGCGCCGATCGGATCATCGCGCTGGGCCGCCACCAGGTGCGGACAGACATCGCCAGGGCGTTCGGAGCGACCGACGTAGTGGCGGAGCGTGGGGAAGCGGCCGTTGAGGCCGTGCTCGAACTGACGCGCGGTCGGGGAGCGCCTGCGGTGATCGAGGCCGTGGGGACCGAACAGGCCATGCGTACGGCAGTGGGGATCGCGAGGGACGGCGGCTCGATCGGCTGCGTCGGGGTGCCTCACGGCAGTGACACGGGTCTGGAGCTGAGCGAGATCTTCGAGCGGAACATAGCCCTGCGCGGAGGCGTCGCCCTGGTACGGACGTACGTCCCGCAGCTGCTGCCGGACATCTTGGACGGGACCATCGACCCGTCGCCGGTGTTCGATCTGACGGTCGGTCTGGACGGGGTGCCAAGGGGCTACAAGGCTATGGAGGAACGCACTGCCTTGAAAGTGCTGATCCGGTACTGACACCGAGTGGGTGGGTCGTAACGTGTAGCGGTGCCGGACGTAGTCCTCGGCTGCGCTGTGTGGCGGTCGTTCTTCGGGGCCTGGGACCCAACTACGTCGCCATGACCCGCAGGCCCGAATCCAACACAGGTGGCGGTCGTCCGTCGGGACGGCTGAGGATCGCAGCCTCCAGCTCGTAGTAGCGGCCTCGCCGGAGGCTCGAGCGGGGTCGTCCTTTGGGCAGCCCGAAGATCGTACCTGGCGGGCTCCGTGCCCGGTAGGGAAGGCGGTTTTGGCATAGGTAGGCGGTATGCCCGTTGCCCCTGGCCGGGGTGCACGCTGTAGTCGCCTGAGGGAGTAGGCCGGCGTCGGAAATCGTCCCGAAGCCGCTTGTATTGCGTGAGATCGAGGGTCGGCGCTGAAGCTGTTCAGTACGAAAGGCGGCGTGACAGCTTGTTCGTGGGGTTTCTGGTCCCAGTACGGTGCGCCCACCCATGTCCTCGACATCGTCGAGTACGGCAGGCGCGGGAACCGGCCGGGACGGCACGCGTGCCCTGCGGAAGTCCACGAGCCGTTCGCGCTGCTGGTCGCACTCGTGGGCCCCAAGCAGGTGCGGTCCGCCGAGCTGCACGAGGCTGGGAGTGGAGCGCTGGGCGAGCGGTGTGCCGCGGAGCGGGACTGGCTGCCTCATCGCCGACCGCGACCGCGACGGGATCCACCAGCCGGAGGAATGGCAAGCCACCGACCGGACGGGGAGGGTCACACTGTGCGTGCGCGCGTAGCAAACAGGAGCGACGGTTCCCGTCGGGCCGACTTCCCGCTGGCCAGGACGCCGACGTAGGGGACGGAGTTCAGGTCGTGGGACATGCAGGGATGCTCCTCGGGAGGGGTGCGAAGGTCGGCCGTTGGACCGGCGCTGTGTCGGACGACGCCTATTGCGGGGCTACGGTCGTTGCATGGCTGGCGGGGCTCGAGGGCTCCGCCGGGGAGCCGCTGTACGAGGGAGTCATACACATGTTGTCCTTCTCGCTTGACGAGATTGCAGAGATCACCAACGGACGCCTGGCCGACGTGGCCAACCGGGCCGCCCGGATGACGGCCGGGGCGGTCACTGACTCCCGTGAAGTCGTCCCCGGCACTCTGTTCGTCGCCCTCGCCGGCGAGCGCGTCGACGGTCACACCTTCGCCGCGCAGACCGTGGCAGCGGGCGCTGTCGGGGTGCTGGCCACCCGCCCGGTCGGCGTCCCGGCGATCGTCGTCGAGGACGTGATCGAGGCCCTGGCCGCGCTCGGCCGCCACGCACTCGGCCAGCTCCCCGACCCGCTCGTGATCGGCCTGACCGGCTCGGCGGGCAAGACGTCCACGAAGGACCTACTGGCCCAGGTCCTTCCCGTGCTTGGGCCGACCTCGGTCACCGACCGGTCGTTCAACGGCGAGATCGGGATGCCCCTTACCCTGCTTCGCGCCGCCCCCGATACCCGGTACCTGGTGCTGGAGATGGGCGCGAGGGGCAGGGGCCACATCGCGAACCTGACGACCATCGCCCCGCCGAGGGTGGGGCTGGTCATCAACGTCGGCACCGCGCACGTCGGAGAATTCGGCGGCCGGGAGGCCATCGCGGAGGCCAAGTCCGAACTGGTGCAGGCGCTGCCCGCCGACGGTCTCGCCGTTCTCAACGCCGACGACTCCCTCGTCGCGGCCATGGCCGCCAAGACCCGCGCCCGCGTCCTGCGCTTCGGCCTCGGCCGGGGTGAGGGCGCGGACGTGTGGACCGACGACGTGCAGCTCGACTCCGAGGGCCGGCCCTCCTTCACCCTCCACCACGGCGAGGAGCACGCGGGGGTGCGCCTGGGACTGCACGGCCGGCACCACGTCATGAACGCCCTCGCTGCGGCAGCCGTGGCCCTGGGCCTGGGCGCCGGCCTGCAGGCCGTGGCCGAGCAGCTGTCGGCCGCGAAGAACTTGACCACCGGCCGTATGGAGGTCTTGACCCGCCCCGACGGGCTGAAGATCGTGAACGACGCGTTCAACGCGAACCCCGATTCGATGGCGGTGGCCCTGGCCGCGCTGGCGGCGATGGCCGGTGGACGGCGCACGGTCGCGGTGCTGGGCGAGATGAAGGAACTGGGCGAAGAGGCCCTCGACGGGCACCGGCAGGTCGGCAAGCTCGTCGCCGACTCCGGCGTCCGGATCCTGGTGGCAGTCGGAGGCGACCACGCCGAGGCGCTGGCCGAGGCCGCGCGCCGCCAGAACCCGGACCTGCAGGTGATCCGCACTCCCGACCGGGACGGCGTCCCCGGCGCCCTCGCGGGCGTCCTGGACGCCGAGGACATCGTCCTGGTCAAGGGCAGCCACAGTGTCGGCCTCGAGGCCACCGCGCTGGCCCTCGCGGCCGACACCACTGACTGACCGGGCTAAAGGGTGTTGCAGGCTCGGGCCGCCCAGGCGGGAGCGGCGGGTGACCTGCTGTTTCACCCAGCGAGGGTGAGGTTGTGCATGGTGGCGACAGCCTGGACGGCGTGGTGGAGGCTGGCGCCCCTCTGACGGCAGTCGCGGAGGATCTTCCAGGTCTTCATGCGGGCGAAGGCGTGCTCGACGCGGGCGCGGACCCGTCGGTGTTCGATGTTGTCCTCCTCCTGGCCGCGCAACAGGGCCCGGCTGGCCCTTCTACGGTGCGGGACGATCAGGCCGGTGCCGAGGTAGGCGCCGTCCGCGATCCCCCTCGTTCCGGCCGCCGCGGCCAACAGGTCCGACTCGCGCCAGGCGCGGGCGTCGGCCCTGTTGCCCGGTGCCGGCCGGCCACTGGCGACGACCAGTCGGGGGCCGACGTCGATGATGACCTGCCTGGGGACTGGCCTTGGGCGCCGAGCTGGCGGAGACCGGTCGCCGCTGCCACTACTCGGCCGACGTCGTCGGTAAGCGGCTGCGCGCCTTGCGGAGGCAGTGGAACGCCTCCAACGACCCCCACCCGAGACTGCACGGCGGACGCCGCTGCGACGACCGCTGCAGGGGTTGTCGGCTTCCTACAAGCGGTGACACCCAGGCGATCAGACTCTCGGTCCGGCCGTTGCGGAGCGCAGCGGGCAACCCGACCGGCACGTAGCCGGGAACAACTTCCAGACAAGCGCGGATCGCCGACGAAGCCGCTTCGACGTCTGTACCTGCACGAAGCCCCACCTGACGCAGCGTCAGGAAAGTCAGCATTGGGTCAGCATTCGTAGACACACACCCACCCACGGACGCCCACAGAGGGGGAAGGCCCCGCACCAGCGAAGGGCAAGCGCGGGACGCGATCGGAAGCGCCGAGGATTCATCAACCGGAAGACACCTGACTCGCGCCCCGCGGGGCCGCCTCTCTCCAGTTATCGCAGTTCAGCGCACTCGACCGCGTGGCTTGAGGTGGGTCGGGGGCAGCTCAGGAGCCGGAAGTGGAGGGCCGTCATACCCCTTCACTTCGCCGAATCTGGTCCCATCGATCCAGTCCTGGCGGGCCTGTGCGATCTCCTCATGGGACCGGCCGATCCAGTTCCAGAACATGACGATCTCCTCCTCGAACGGCTCGCCGCCCAGGAGCATCAGGCCCGCGTCCGACGAGGCTCGCAGGGGGAGCTCCGTGCGGCCGCAGCCGAGGTAGAGCATCGAGCCCGGGAGGACCGGGACGCCGTCGACGTGAGCCTCGCCCGACATGGAGAGGACCGCGTACTCGAAGTCCGGCTCCAGGGGGAGCCTGGTCTCGGTGCCCGCCGCGAGGGCCAGGTCCGCGCCGACGATCGGGGAGTACGTGGACCCGGGCGAAGTCGCCGTGTCCAGGGTGCCCAGGATGACCGTGGCGGTCAGGCCCGGGGCGGTCACGTGCGGGAGCTCCGCGTGGTGCTGGAAGTGGGGTTCCACATCACGGTGGGCCTCCGGCAGGGCCACCCACAGCTGGGCGCCGTGCAGGAAACGGGCGTGCGGGCGCGGGCTCTCCTCGGAGTGGCTGATGCCGTGCCCGGAGGTCATCAGACCCAGCTCGCGCGGACGCACCGTCGCCAGGCTCCCCACGCTGTCGCGGTGCAGCACCTCGCCCTCGTGGAGCCAGCTCACGGTCTGGAGCCCGCAGTGCGGATGCGGCGCGACCTGCATACCGGGCTCGTCGGCGATGTCGTCCGGACCGTAGTGGTCCACGAAGCACCAGGCGCCCACCATGCGGCGGCCCAGGTTCGGCAGGAGCCGGCGCACCTCTGTGGACTCCCCGAGCTTGACCGTGCGCGGGCTGAGGAGTTCGCGCACCGGTTCGGCCACGACGAAACCGCGGCCTCCGCAGGTGGAGAGAGCGGGCTGGCGATCGAGATTGCTCATGCGGACAACCTAGCCGCGAGGCGGGGGCTGCGTCGGGTGGAATGTTGCACCGGCCGGACGTGTTGGAGGCTGCGGACACACCACCTGAACGCGGAAAGGCGGAAGGGACGCGATGAACGCGCCGACGACCTACTTCGAGCACGGGACGGCAGCCGAGCGCTGGGCGCGGGCCCAGCTCTTCTTCAACGCGAGGGAGTACGCGACGGCCGCACGCATCCTGGACACGCTCGCGAGCGAGGCCCCGGAGCAGCTGGCGCCCAGGCTGCTGCTGGCCCGCGCCTACTACCACTCCGCCCAGCTCTCCCGCGCCGAGCGCGAGCTCCGCGCCATCCTGGAGCGCTGGCCGGTGGAGGACTACGCGCAGTTGATGCTCGGTCGCACGCTGGAGCGGAGCGGCCGGGGCGCCGAGGCCCGTCCGTACCTGCGGATGGCCGCCGCGATGGCCGGAGACTTCCCCGAGTAGGGGCCCGTACGGGCCGGTCGACCGCAGCCCCGGCCCCGTCCGTGCGGGGCCGGGGCTCCGCCTCGGCTAGCCTGGGACCCATATGAACCGCCTGACCACGCCCTACGGCACCTACGAGCTCACCCGCTTCCCCGAGGACCCGCGCGACCGGCTCCGCGCCTGGGACGCCGCCGATGAGTACCTGCTGCGCCACCTCGACTCCGGTACCGGGGAGCGCGGGCCGGTGGACCTGGCCGGCGCCGGGCAGATCACCGTGCTCGGGGACCGCTGGGGGGCGCTGACGACGGCGCTCGCCGCGTACCGGCCGACGCAGATCACCGACTCCTCCCTCACCCGCTCCGCCACCGCCGCGAACCTCGACCGGAACGGGATCGGGACCTCGAAGTCGACGGTGACGCTGCTGACCACGCAGGATCCGCCGCCCGGGCGGATCGACGTACTGCTGGTGCGCGTACCGAAGAGCCTGGCGCTGCTGGAGGACCAGCTGTACCGGCTGGCCCCGCACGTACATGCGGGCACCGTGGTCGTCGGCACCGGCATGGTCAAGGAGATCCACACCTCCACGCTGCGGCTCTTCGAGCGGATCCTGGGCCCGACGAAGACCTCGCTCGCCGAGAAGAAGGCCCGGCTGATCTTCTGCACGCCGGGTACCCCCGGGGCCGTGCACCCGAAGAGCGCCGGGCCGTGGCCGCTGACGTACACGGTGGACGGGGACGCGGGGTCGGGCTCCGGCCTGACGGTCGTGAACCACGCCGGGATCTTCTGCGCCGACCGGCTCGACGTCGGCACCCGCTTCTTCCTGCAGAACCTGCCGACCAACACGGACGGCGCCCGGGTCGTTGACCTGGGCTGCGGCAACGGCGTCGTCGGCACGGCGGTCCAGGTCCACGACCCGGACGCCGAGGTCGTCTTCACCGACGAGTCCTACCAGGCGGTCGCCTCGGCGCAGGCCACCTACCGGGCGAACATCCGCGAGGGCCGGCGGACCGCCGAGTTCCTCGTCGGCGACGGGGTGGCCATGCTGCCCCCGGCATCCGTCGACCTGGTGCTGAGCAACCCGCCCTTCCATTCCCACCACGCCACGACGGACGCGACGGCGCTGCGGATGTTCGCGCAGTCGCGCAAGGCCCTGCGGCCCGGCGGCGAGCTGTGGATCGTCGCCAACCGGCACATGGGGTACCACACCCACCTGCGCCGGCTCTTCGGCAACAGCGAAGTCGTCGCGAGCGAACCGAGGTTCGTGGTGCTGCGCGCGGTCAAGCAGGATCGTCCGCGGGCTATGTGACCTGCCGGTAAGACCTACACTCGGCCGCGTGAGCAGCCAGGTGGGGGACGAGAGCGGCGGCGGGCGGTACCGCCGGGAGGACGTGGCCCGCGCGGCCGGCGTCAAGGTACGCAACCTGCGCTACTACCAGGAGCGCGGGCTGCTGCCTCCGCCGCGCCGGGAGGGCCGGATCGCCTGGTACTCCGAGGACCACCTGACGCGGCTGCGGCTGATCAGCGACCTGCTGGGGCGCGGCTACACCGTCAACGGCATCGCCGAGCTCCTGCACGCCTGGGAGGACGGCGGCGGCCTGTCGCAACTGCTGGGCCTGGAACGGGAGATGACCCGGGACTGGGTACACGAGGAGCCGGTCACGATGACCCGGGCCGAGCTGCGGGAGCTGTTCGGCCCCACGGCCACCGCCGAAGACACCCGTCGGGCGGCCGAGTTGGGGTACGTGACGGTCGACGGGGACCTGGTCACCTACCCGAGCCGACGGCTGCTGGACGCGACGCTGGCGCTGGTTCGGCAGGGGGTGCCGCTGACCGAGATCCTCGACGCCGGGGATTTCGTACAGGTGCAGGCGGCGGCGCTCGCGGACCGGTTCGTCGGACTGTTCCGGCGGCATGTGATCGGTGCGCAGGGGCTGGAGCGACTTTCGGCCATGCAGCTGGAGCACATCACGGCGGCGGTGACGGCATTGAGGCCGGTGGCGGGTGAGGTCGTGGCCACGGAGTTCGCGCGGGCGATGGCACGCCG
The DNA here is from genome assembly GCF_042870715.1 of Streptomyces sp. NPDC006463. Classification (NCBI taxonomy): domain Bacteria; kingdom Bacillati; phylum Actinomycetota; class Actinomycetes; order Kitasatosporales; family Streptomycetaceae; genus Streptomyces; species Streptomyces sp. NPDC006463. Next base: position 75,463 of record NZ_JBIAHP010000011.1, read on the forward strand.
GGTGGACGCGGAGGTCGCCGAACTGCTCCGTACGGAGCAGTAGGAGTCGGCCGAAAGGGCGCGCTCGCACAACCTTGCCAACCTCCATTGGCACTCTTACATTCAACTCGTCGGTAACAACGGTGCACAGCCGAAGTTAAGGGACGATCTCATGGCAGATTCCCCCAAGTTACCCGAATCCCCCGGCGACCCCGGTGCTCCCGGCACTCCCGTCGCTCCCGGACCCGTCGACGGCCGCGTCCGCTGGCGTCGCTTCGCGGTCCTGACCGTCCCCGCCGTCGCCGTCACCGCCGGCCTCGGCATCGCCCTCGCGCAAGGCGCGCTCGCCGCCTCCTTCGCCGTCTCGGGACAGCAGTTCAAGGTGTCGGCGAAGAGCCTGGAGGGCGAGGGCTTCGCGCAGTACGGCAGCGTCGACGTCAACGCCCGCGAGGAGCTCATCCCGGTGGCGGTCACCGCCATCAAGGAGGCCAAGCTCAACAGCCTGTGCCAGTCGGTGGTCACCACGCTCCCGGTGATCGGGGACATCTCGCTCAACCTCACGGCCGGGCAGAAGAAGCCCGTGGAGGCGAGCAACCTGTTCGTCGACGCGACGCAGCTCGCCGGTGACGCGGTCTTCACCAACATCGAGATCGGCCGCGACGCCTCGACCCTCGACAAGGGGCCGGCCGACGCACAGGGGATGCAGGACCTCTTCGGCCAGCAGGCGGACAGGGTCAGCATCACCGATCTGCAGCAGACGGCGTGGGCGACAAACGCCGGTACCTTCAAGCTGTCCGGGCTCAGCATGAACATCAGCAAGGGCAAGAAGGAATGCTTCTGACCCGCTGGCGGCGTTGGCGGCGCAGCCGACCGTTCTGGGGCGGGCTGTTCGCGGTCCTGGCCGGCGCGTGGATCTGCGTCCTGCCGCTGGCGCCACTGAAGATCATGCTCCAGCAGGGCGTGGCGGGGATCCCGTCCGTCCTGATGGGCATCGTCATGATCGTGCTCGGGCTCACCGCCTGGTTCGCGCCCCCGCAGCGGAGCCTGGCCGGCGTCCTCACCACGTTGATCGCAACCGCCGCCCTGGTCCTGTCGAACCTGGGCGGCTTCCTGATCGGCACCCTGCTCGGCATTCTCGGCGGCGGCCTGATGTTCGCCTGGCAGCCGTCCGCCGCCCCCGCCCCCGCTCCCGTCCCCACCCCCGTCCCCGCTCCCTCCCCCGCGGTCCCCACGCCGCACTCCGATCCCCAAGGAGCACAGCCATGAGCCGTACGCGCACCGCTCTCGCCCTCGGGATGGCCGCCGCAGCAGGCCTGTCGGCGGCCTCGGTCACCGCCTCCGCCGCGCCCTTACCGCTGGCCGGGTCGACCACCGTCACCCCGGCCGGGGACTCCTTCAAGGCCACCCTCAGCGGGAAGGCCACCTTCAAGGCCGGGTCGGTGACGGTGACCTGTACGGTCTCCGTCGCCACCGGTACGGTGCCGGCCGCCCCCGGCAACACCAACCCGGCCGGGGCGGTCTCCTCGCCGATCTCGCCGCCCACGTACACCTCGTGCACCTCCAGCATGTGGGGCGTGACCCCCACGGTCACCACCAGCGGCTCCTGGTCGGTGTCGATGCAGAACGGCGCCCCGGCCACCGCCACCATGACCGTGCCGGTCGGCGGACTCGTCGTGCACACCACCGGCCTGGCCACCTGTACGGTGACCGCCGCCCCGGCGACCTCCGCCAACGTGCCCGGGAGCTGGACGAACGGCGCCCCGTCGAGTCTGACCTTCACCAACGCATCGGTGCCGGTCACGGTCACCGGCGGGTTCGGCTGCCCGACGAGCGCGACCACGTCCACCTTCAACGCCGTCTACCTGGTCAGCGACACCACCGACCCGGCGCAGCAGATCACCGTCGGCCCCTGACCACCACCCCGCGCACGCCGAAGCCCGCCGGTCTCCCTCGGAGCCCGGCGGGCCGTTCGTGCGTACGAGCGCTCAGCGGTGGGCGGGGAACTCCACGACCTGCTGGTACGTGGGCCTGTTCTGCCAGTTGATCTGCGGATGGCTCAGCCCGCCGACCGGCCTCTGCACGATCGAGTCCGCGCACCACTGGTTGCCCGCCGCGCAGGTCCCGTCCGCCGGGTACACGGCCGCGGGGGTGGCGGCGGCCGCCTGCTTCAGCGTGGCGGTCATGGCCTCGCGGCACGCGTCGAGCGAGCCGCCGCCGCAGTACACCTGGGACGGCGGATCGGCCACCGGCCGCCCCAGGACCATGCGCAGGTCCTCGTCCGCGTAGCTCCACCAGCCGTACTGGAAGGCCGACCCGGCATGCGAACCCGTCGGCCCGTGACCCGCGTTGGGCGGCTCGTCGACGGTCAGCGAGGCGCGCAGGGCGTCGTACAGCGGGGCGCCGAGGCCCGGCTTGAACTCGGCTTCGATCAGCAGCGGCCACCAGGCGTCCATGATCCGGACGGCGTCCGCGTGCGCGTACGTCTTCGAGCCCTGGGCGGTCTCCTTGCGCTTCGCGCCGCTCGCCTGCCACGCGGCCAGCTTGTCGATCGCCGCGGTCACGGCCGGATCCGCGCTGGGCGCGCTGCGCAGGACGGCGAGGAGCTCGGGCAGCAGGTTCTCGGCGCGCAGGTCGGTGACGGCGGCCTCGGCCATGGCCTGGGTGAGCTTGGCCCGGGTCACCGCGCCCGCAGCGACGAGCGGCTTCACCCGGCGGTCGAGGAGGTCACCGCGGTGGACGGCGCCCATCCCGAAGCCGGCCGCGCTGTAGTCCTTGGCCTGCTTGTTGTTCCAACTGACGTAGTAGTCCTGGCCGATGGACTGCGGATGCTCGGCGGGCGGGGTGTAGGCGGCGGTGTTCGCGGCCGGGTCGAAGCCCTGCCACTCGTACGCCTGCGCGGCGTGCACGGGCAGGGCCGCGTCCACGCCCGCCGCACGGACGGGGTTCAGCCCGCTGTTGTAGTAGGCGGCTTCGCGCGAGTCGGCGTAGAACCAGTTGAAGGCGTAGCCGATGTGCTCGGCCGCCTGCTGGAAGGTGCGGGCGTCCTTGACGTAGGAGGGGTCGTTCAGCATCTGGAAGCCGATGATCGAGTCGGCCTCGTGGCGGTAGGTGGAACGCAGCGCGGTGTAGGCGACGGGCTTGCCGGCGACGGTGGCGCGGTGGGTGACGATGCCGTAGTTCGTGCGCCGGACCTGCATCCGGTAGGAGCCGTCGGGGGTCGGGTCGGCGACGGACTTCTTCCAGGCGTTGGTGTGCTCCAGCTTCTCCATGGGGGTGCAGGTACCGCGGTAGAGGTACGAGGTGCTCGCCTTCGTCGGCGCCCCGCCGCCGGGCTCGCACAGCTCGACGGCGAAGGTGTCGGTGATGTCCTGCCCGGCGGAGGTGGCGCTCCACGCGTAGTCCTGGCCGCGCCCGAGCTGCACGTACATGCTGACGCCCGCGAAGGAGGCGCCGCGGGCGCTGATGCCGGGGCCCTGGAGTTCCTGGAGCATCAGGAGCTGGGGCGCCAGGTAGCCGGTCTGCGGTCCGAAGACGGCGAGCGGGTGGCCGCTCGCGGTGTGGGCTCCGGAGACGAGCAGGGCGTTGGACATGCTCTGCTTCACCGGCTTGGGCGGGTCTGCGGCCTCTTCGGCGGTCGCGGCGCCCGTACGGTCGTACACGAGCTGCTCGGGGACCACGGAGCCGGCGTCCGGGAGGGCGGTGCCCTGCGGGTTCGCGGGCTTCCGGGCGTACGGGAAGCTCGTACCGTCGTGGACGGTGAGCACGGCCTCGGGGTCGTTGCGCTGGCGGAAGGACTCCCAGACCCGGGTGCCCTCCTCCAGCCCGTACTTCTGCTGCGCGGACAGCAGGGACAGCGCGGCCTGCACCTCGCCGCCGCCCCCTCCGCCGAACAGGCCGCCGACGACGGAAGCCAGGGCGATCAGGTCGGTGATCTTGAAGGGCTGGATCTCACCGGCGTTGGTGACGGAGTCGATGTGGCCGGTGAGGACGTACTCGCCGGGGAAGTAGCGCCCGTTCTTGGACTGGGTGCGGTAAAGGTTGATGCCGTCGACGTAGGCCTGCGCGTCCTCCATCGCCAGGCGTCCGCGCTCGCCCTCGGTGGTGCGGATCCGGTCCACCTGGGCCTGGAGGTCGACCTCGGTGTACGGGGCCTGCGGCCAGAACTGCTGCTCCAGGCCCTGGTTGGCGAGGGCGCCGCCCGCGAAGGGGGTCAGGTCGCCGCGCCCCACGTGCCGGAAGAGGTCCATCTGCCAGAGCCGGTCCTGGGCGGCGGCGTAGCCCGCGCCGAAGGAAGTGCCGTAGCGGGTGGTGCCCTTGACGTGGGGGACGCCGGTCTTCTTGTCGCGGGTGATGGTGACGTCGGGGCGCGGGCTGGCGGTGGACTCGACCTGGTCGGCCGGCACGCCGAAGGCGGCGGTGTTGAAGAAGTCGTTGACCTTGGCGTCGGTGAGGCCGGGGTAGCCGGCCACCAGGGAGTCGTAGCGCGCCAGTTGGTCCGAGGTGTGGGCGGGCATCGTGCCGAACGCCTTGTGCAGGAGGATCTGCGCGAGGGTGGCGTTGCCGTTCTGGCCGGGGGGCAGGATGTCCGAGCACTGGCCGCCGCAGTAGTCGGCGACGGGGAGCGGTACGGGGTCGCCGGGTGCGGCGGCGGACGCGGGTGCGAGGGGGGAGAGCAGGGCCGCGGCGAGGGCGATCAGCCCGGTGGCGACGGCGGTTCTCAGGCGAGCGGTGGGACGTCGCATACGTGCTCCTCCGTGGGGGGCAGGTACCGGTCACGGGGGAGGGTACTGGCGGGACTACCACTCAGTAAGATGAATGACCGTCACTTTTTGTTCCGTCGAGTTGCTCCGAGCCGGAAATTGCGTTGCCCCGCGGGAGGGCGGCGGGTGAAGCTCGCGGACATGTCACAGAGCACCGAACACCAGCAGTCCCCCTCCCCGGCACGGCGGGACGTCTCCGACCTCTTCTCCGGCGGGCGCCTCGTCGCCATCCCCCGCAAGGCGGCCCGGCGCGAGCAACTGCTCGCCCACCTCACCGAAACGCTGTTCGCGGTGGACCGCGAGTACACGGAGCCCGAGGTGAACGACGCGCTGCGCACGGTGCACGAGGACTGCTCGGCACTGCGGCGCTATCTGATCACCTCGGGCCGTCTCACCCGCACCCGGGACGGCAGTTGCTACCGGCGGGCGACGACCACACGGTAGTGGGTGGTCAGCCGCCCGTCCTCGCCCAGCACGTGGAACGCGACGGCAGGCGGCTCGTCGAGGTGGACGTGGTGGTCGGGCCCCGCCTGGATCTCCCAGGGGAGCCGGAGGGTGGAGACCACACCGGGCGCCACCAGCAGCGGGTGGCCGGCGAAGGTGGTGGCGGCCGCGGTGTGGGCGTGCCCGCACAGGAACGCGGTGAGGTGCGGGTGCCGTTCGGTGAGCGCCGCGAGCCGCTCCTCGCCGAACTGCCGGATCCCGTCGACGTACGGGGTGTGCAGCGGGACCGGAGGGTGGTGGAAGGCGACCAGTACCGGCGTGTCGCGCGGGGTGTCGGACAGTACGCCGTCCAGCCAGGCCACCGTGGACTCCTCCAGCAGGCCGTGGTGTTCGCCGGGGACGGACGAGTCGCACACGGCGAGCACGAAGCCGTTCCCGCGCAGCACCTGGTCGACCGGAGCCGCGGAAACGTCGGTCCCCTCCCCCAACAGCCCCTGCCGGAAGGCGGCCCGCTCGTCGTGGTTGCCGGGGCAGACGACCACGGGATGCCGCGAAGCCAGCAGCTTGGCGGCCTCCTCGTACTCGGCGGGGGCGGCGTGGTCGGCTATGTCCCCGCTCACCAGAACCGCGTCAAGGTCGTAGGGCAGGGCGTCGAGGTATTCCATGACGGCGCGGGTTCGGTCGGCTGCCCGCGGGCCGCCGTCGAGGTGGATGTCGCTGAGGTGGGCGATCACGATCACGGGCGATGCCTCTTTCGTCTCTGGTCCACACGTGCGTACGCCACATTCAACACATCGCGGAGATCATTTATCCAGGCGGTTCACGTCAGGTGCCCGCGCTCCCGCGGCTTCGCCCACATGGGACGCTCCGGCACTTCACGGACCTCACGCCCCGTCACCGGCTGAGCCCCAGGCCGGTCAGCAGCACGTCGAGGGCGAGCTCGGTCGCCTCCGGCAGAGGGGTGTCGTCGAGGAGGGATCCAAGGGCCAGCGTCGCCAGGCCGTGCAGGGTGGAGAAGGCGACTTGGGCGAGGCGGGCGGGGTCGCCCGCGCGCACGGCGCCGCCCTCCCGCTGCGCCTGCGCGATGAGCTCGGCGGTGGTGTCCAGGCTCCGGTGCCCGAGCTCCTTCAGTTCCGCGCTGGAGTCGTCGGCGTGCTTGGCCGTGAACATCAGGTTCAGCAGGGGCGCATGGGTGACGGCGAAGTCCACGTACGCCCGTCCCAGTTCGGCCAGGCGCGCCGTAACGGGGCCGGGGACTTCGGCCGCGGTCCGCAGACGCTCGTTCAGCCGGGTGAAGCCGCTGACGGCGAGGGCATCCAGTAGCGCCTGCCGGTCACGGAAGTGACGGGACGGCGCGGCGTGGCTCACGCCCAGATCGCGCGCCAGGGCCCGCAGGGACAGGCCGTCCACGCCCGACTCGGTGAGGACGGCCTCCGCGCGCTCCAGTAGAGCGGCCCTGAGGTTGCCGTGGTGGTAGGACCCCTCGGTCAAGGCGGTCACCCTTCTCGCTATGTTGGCATTGACTACAATGATGACGCCGCCTACATTCGATTATCACCAACGCGTGGAAACGGAGCAGACGACCATGCCTATGACATACCAGGGGACCGTGGCCCTGATCACCGGGGCGAGCGCCGGTCTCGGTGTCGAGTTCGCCCGCCAGTGGGCCGAGCGCGGCGCGGACGTCGTACTCGTCGCCAGGCGCCTCGACCGGCTCGAAGAGCTCGCGACGAGCCTGGAGAAGCGATACGGCGTCAACGCCCACGCGATCGCCGCCGACCTCGCCCGGCCGGGTGCCGCGGCCGCACTGCGCGCGGAGCTCGACGCCCGCGGGATCCCGGTCCACACCCTCATCAACAACGCCGGCTTCGGCAGCTACGGCCCCTTCGTCCGCCAGGACGTGTCGCAGATCAACGAGATGATCCAGCTCAACGTCGTAGCCGTCACCGAGCTCACCCGGACGTTCCTGCCCGATCTGGCGGCCGACGGCCGTGGCGCCCTGGTCACCGTCGCAAGCGCCGCGGCCTACCAGCCGACCCCCGCGATGGCGATCTACGGCGCCACCAAGGCCTTCGTGCTCAGCTTCACCGAGGCCGTCGGCTACGAGACACGCACCTCTCCGCTGCGGGTGCTCGCCGTATCACCGGGCCCGGTCGGCACCGAGTTCTTCGACGTCGTCGGCAGCCGCAACGCAGCCGTCGGCCGGATGGCCACCCCTGAGCAGGTCGTGACCGCCACGCGCCGCGCGCTGGAACGCCGCAAGACCCCGCCCAGCATCGTCGCCGGCCTCGGCAACCGCATCTCCACCCTCGCCTCCGCCCTGACGCCCCGTCGCGTCACTCTGGCGGTATCGGGGCGGATCCTGAAGGCCTCCACCTCCTGACTCCTACACCCGGTACGTCTCCAGCAGGCGCAGCCAGATCTCACTGATCGTGGGGAAGGCCGGGACCGCGTGCCACAGCCGCGCGATCGGCACCTCCCCCGCCACCGCGACCGTCGCCGCGTGGAGCAGCTCGGCGGCGCCCGGGCCGACGAAGGTGGCCCCGAGGAGGACCTCGCGCTCCAGGTCGACGACCATCCGGGCCCGGCCGCGATAGCCGTCGGCGTACAGACCGGCGCCGGAGACCTTGGACAGGTCGTAGTCGACGGCGCGCACCCGGTGCCCCGCCCGTTCGGCCTCGGCCAGGCTGAGGCCCACCGCGGCGGCCTCCGGGTCGGTGAAGACCACCTGCGGGACGGCCCGCGTGTCGGCGGTCGCGACGTGCGCACCCCAGGGTCCGGTGTCGAGCGGGGCCGTGCCCGCCGCGCGGGCGGCGATGGCGGCCCCCGCCATCCGGGCCTGGTACTTGCCCTGGTGGGTCAGGAGCGCTCGGTGGTTCACGTCTCCGACGGCGTACAGCCAGTCGTGCCCCGGCACCCGGCAGCTGTCGTCGACCCCGATCCACTCCCCCGCGGGCAGCCCGACGGTGTCCAGCCCGATGTCATCGGTCCGCGGCGAACGGCCCGTCGCCATCAGCAGTTCGTCGCCCTCCAGCATCTCGCCGCCCTCCAGCACCACCGTGACGGGCCCGGTGGAGCCGTTCCGTACGACCGCCTCGACGGCCACACCCGTACGGACCACCACGCCCGCCTCGCGCAGCGCGTCGGCGACCAGCTCGCCCGCGAAGGACTCCATCCGCGGCAGCAGCCGCGGGCCGCGCACGAGTACGGTGACCTGCGAGCCGAGGCCCTGCCACGCCGTGGCCATCTCGGCGGCGACCACGGAACCGCCCACGATCAGCAGCCTGCCGGGCACCTCCTGCGCGGAGGTCGCCTCCCGGCTCGTCCAGGGCCGGGCCCCGGCGAGCCCCGGCACGTCGGGGACCACCGCCCGGGTTCCCGTGGCGATCACCACCGCGTGGCGGGCGGACAGCACGTGGTGCTCGCCCTCGGGGCCGGCGACGGCGACCTTGCGGACCCCGTCGAGCCTGCCGTGGCCCCGGTACACATGGGCACCGATCGAGTCGAGCCAGTCGATCTGGCCCTCGTCCTTCCAGTTCCCGGTCCAGTAGTCGCGGTGCGCGAACACCGCCGCCGAGTCCAGCGGCCCCGCCGCGGCCGCCGCCAGCCCCGGCACCCGGCGCGCGTCGGCCCGGGCGAGCACCGGGCGCAGCAGCGCCTTGCTCGGGACGCAGGCCCAGTACGAGCACTCACCGCCCACGAGCTCGCTCTCCACGAGGGCGGTACTCAGCCCGGCGGCGCGGGTCCGGTCGACGATGTTCTCGCCCGCCGGTCCCCCGCCGAGCACCACGACGTCGTACTCCACGGCTTCAGTCATGCGGATCAGTGTCACCGCCCGCCGGGGGCGGCGTCACGCAATCAGGCCTCCGGCGTGCCCGTGTCCTGCGCTCCGGCGTCCTGGGCACCCTTCTGCTCGGCGGCGATCTTCGCGCGCACCTCGTCCATGTCGAGGGCGCGGGCCTGCCCGATGAGGTCCGTCAGCGCAGCCTCCGGCAGGGCGCCGGGCTGGGCGAAGATGGCCACCTGGTCCCGGACGATCATCAGGGTCGGGATCGAGGTGATCTGGAAAGCACCCGCCAGCTCCTGCTGCGCCTCGGTGTCCACCTTGGCGAAGACGAGGTCGGGGTTGGCCTCCGAGGCCTTCTCGTAGACCGGGGCGAACTGCAGGCACGGCCGGCACCAGCCCGCCCAGAAATCGATCAGCACGAACGGGTTCTCGCTGACCGTCTGGTCGAAGTTTTCCTTGGTGAGCTCGACTGTAGCCACGGTTTCCAGACCTCCTGATTGAGCCTTCTGATCCTTGAACGAACGACCTGCCGTCGGCATTCCTAGAAGGGGTGACCCGCGGGGATGGCGCGGGTCGTGGTCCAGCGCAGTTCCGTGAAGGCGTCCAGGTTCGCCTCGCCCCCGAAACGGGCACCGGTGCCGGAGGCACCCACACCGCCGAACGGGGCGACGGCCTCGTCGTTGACCGTCTGGTCGTTGACGTGCGCGATCCCGGTCGGGATGCGTTCGGCCAGGTCCAGCCCGCGCGCCGCGTCCCTGGTCACGATCCCGAGGGAGAGACCGTACGGACCCGCCGAGGCCAGGGCCACCGCCTCCTCCTCCGTCGCGAAGGAGCGTACGGGCGCGACCGGGCCGAAGACCTCCTCCGCGTAGGCGGGCGTGTCGTCGGCGACGCCGGCCAGCACCGTCGGGCGGTAGAAGAGGTCCCGGTGGGTACCGCCCGCGACGAGCTTGGCGCCCTGCCCGGTGCTGGCCTCCACCAGGGCGTGTACGCGCTCCACCTGGGCCCGGTCGATCAGCGGGCCCAGGTGGACCTGCTCGCGGTACGGGTCCCCCACGGCCAGCGCCTCGGCGCGCACGGCGAGGCGCTCCACGTACTCGTCGTAGAGCGAGGCGTGGACGAGGTGGCGTCCGGCGGTCATGCAGATCTGGCCCTGGTGGAAGAAGGAACCCCAGGAAGCCTGGGCCACGGCGGCCTCGACATCGGCGTCGCGGAGCACGACGAGGGCCGAGTTCCCGCCCAACTCCAGGTGGGCGCGGGTGAGATGACGGCCCGCCAGCTCCGCGACCGACCGGCCCGCGGCGGTGGATCCGGTGAAGGACACCACCCGCACCCGGGGGTCGGCGACCACCGCGGCCCCGGTCTCGGCGCCCCCCGGCAGGACCTGCAGCAGCCCGCCCGGCAGACCGGCCTCGGCGAACACGGCGGCCAGGGCCAGGCCGCCGCAGACGGCGGTGCGCCGGTCCGGCTTGAGCAGCACCGCGTTGCCGAGGGCCAGCGCGGGCGCGACCGAGCGGCTCGCGAGGATCAGCGGGGCGTTGAACGGGGCCACGACCCCGACCACCCCGGCCGGCACCCGCCGGGTGAAGGACAGCCGGGGCGCCTCGCTCGGCAGCACCTGCCCGGTGGGGCGCGAGGCCAGAGCGGCGGCCTCGTAGCACTCCTGCGCGGCGACGTGCAGCTCGAAGTCGGCCTTGCCCGGTATCGAACCGGACTCCCGCACCAGCCACTCCCGCAGTTCCCCGGCGTGCGCGGCGAACAGGTCCCCGGCGCGGCGCAGCACGGCCGCGCGCTCCAGGTGGGTGGCGCGCGCCCAGTCGTGCTGCGCGGCCTGGGCCCGTAGGGCGGCGTCCGCCACGTCGGCGGGGGCGGCCAGGTCGACGGTGGCGAGGGTACGGCCGGTGGCGGGTTCGACGACCGCGGCGGCGCCGCCGGTGAGGGTGGGTCCGTCCTGCCAGAGCGTCGGATCGAGAAGCGGCATGGCGCGGGGCCTCCGGTGGGGATGGTCGGGGCGGGGGGCGGCAGCACGCGCCATCGTGCCAGACCGGAGACACCACTTCTGTTCAGTTATTGGGCAGTTGGAGGTGGACGGTGTCCGGAAACGATCGACCGCCTTATTGCGGCGGTCGGTTCAGCGCTCCAGGACGAGCGCGATGCCCTGCCCCACCCCGATGCACAGCGCCGCCATGCCGGTACCGGAGCCCGCCGCCGCCAGCTGGTGCGCGACCGAACCGGCCAGCCTGGCCCCCGACGCACCGAGCGGGTGACCGATCGCGATGGCCCCGCCACGCGGGTTGACCACGGCCGGGTCGAGCTCCGGCCAGGACGCGAGGCAGCCCAACGCCTGTGCGGCGAAAGCTTCGTTGAGCTCGAAGGTGGTGAGATCGGCGAAGCCCCGGCCGGCCTTGCCCAGTGCCCGCTGGACGGCGTCCACCGGGCCCAGGCCGAAGAGCTGCGGCTCGATCCCGGTGACGGCGGAAGCACTGATCCGCGCGAGCGGCTCCCTACCGGTGGCGGCCAGCCCCGCCTCGTCCGTCAACAGCAGTGCGGCGGCACCGTCGTTGAGCGGCGAGGCGTTGCCCGCGGTGACCGTGCCGCTTCCGTCCGTCCGGAAGGCGGGCTTGAGCCGGGCCAGCGCCTCGGGCGTGGAACCCTCCCGGATGCACTCGTCCCGTACCAGGTCCGCACCCGCGTACGGCACGACCTCGTCGTCGTACAGCCCGGCGGCCCAGGCGGCCGCGGCCTTGCGGTGGCTCTCCAGGGCGAAGGCGTCCTGCGCCTCGCGGGTGATGCCGTGCTTGTCGGCCACCAGTTCGGCGCCCTCGCCGAGCGAGCCGGTCCACTCCGCGGGCATGCGCGGGTTGGTCATCCGCCAGCCGAGCGTGGTGGACCACATCTGCTGGTGGGCCGCGGGGAAGGTCCGTTCGGGCTTCTGCACCACCCAGGGCGCACGGGTCATCGACTCGACGCCGCCCGCGATGGCGACGGAGGCGTCGCCGAGCGCGATGGCGCGGGCGGCCTGGATCACGGCTTCGAGGCCGGATCCGCAGAGCCGGTTGACGGTGACCCCGGGGACGCTGACCGGGAGCCCGGCCAGCAGCACGGCCATCCGCGCGACGTCGCGGTTGTCCTCACCGGCGCCGTTGGCGTCGCCGAAGACGACGTCGTCGATGCGCGCCGGGTCCAGGTCGGGCGTACGGTCCACCAGCGCGCGCACCACGTGCGCGGCGAGGTCGTCCGGCCGGACCCCGGCGAAGGCCCCGCCGAACTTGCCGATCGGGGTGCGGACGGCGTCGACGACGTAGACGTCGCGGACGGTGCGGATGCTCATGGGGTCGCTCCTGGGCGGATCCGTACGGGCGGTGGCGCAACGCTGCCTGTGTGGGCACCGCAAACGCCGCCGGGCGCGCCCGGTGGGGCGCGCCCGCAGTCTCCGTCCGCAGGTCACCGCCTGTCAACGGCCCCCGGGCCCGGGCGCCGGGTCCGGCCCGGGCCCGGCGTCCGGGCCCGGCGGGATCCCGGGACCGTCAGGTCGACTCCCGGTGGACGGCCGCGGCGGCCATCAGGTCGTGCCGCTCCGTGATCTCCGACGGCTCCCGCACCGCGCGGTCCACCAGCGACGCCAGGTGGTCACCGGTCGGCATCTCGATCTGCACCGTACTCAGCCGGGGCCGCAGCAGCCGCCCGATGAGCAGGTCGTCGGCGCCGATGACGGCGACGTCCTCGGGGATGCGCAGCCCCTCGTCCTGGAAGGCGCGCATCAGCAGCATCGCGTACTCGTCGTTGTACGCGAACACCGCGTCGAGCCCGAGCCCGCGCCAGCGGGCCGCGAGCGCCGCGGCCGACTCCTCGGAGTAGGCCATCGGGAGGGCCTCGACCTGGACGCCCGCGTCGGCACCGGCACCAGTCACCGAGCGGGCTCCTGCCAGACGGGGCGCGGAGAACAGTTCGAGCCCGTCCTCCTCGGGCACGATCACTCCGATCCGCCGCCGGCCGCGCGCGACCAGATGGGCGGCGGCCCGGGCGCCGACCTCCTCCTGGTTCATGACCAGGGCGTGCGCCCCCGGCACGCCGACCGGGCCCATCGTTATCACCGCGCGGGCCCCGGCCCGCTTGAGAGTGGCGACGTTGCGCGCCGAGAGCGTGATCTCGCCCAGCGAGATCACCGCCACCGGACGCAGCTCCGCCCAGGCGCGCACGGCCTCGTCGCCGCCCAGGCCGAGGCTCCCGTACTGGACGACGGTGTAGTCGAGGCGGCGCAGCGCCCACTGGAGCTCATTGAGGAAGGTGCTGTACAGCGGGCCGATCGGCACGTGCGAGATGGGCAGCAGCACGATCCGGGTGTGTCCCGCGCGAAGGCTGCGGGCGGCCGCGTGCGGCACGTACCCGAGCTCCTCGGCGGCCTCGCGGACCTTGCGGCGGGTCGGCTCGCTGATGCGTACGGCTTCCGCGTTGTTCAGGACGTACGAGACCGTCGCGCGCGACACGCCCGCGCGGCGGGCCACGTCGGCGCTGGTCGGCACGGGAGGCGGCGGCGTGTGAGACCCGGAGGCCGGTGCGGGCTGCTTCGGCGACTTCGATGACTGTGACATTGCCGTGGCATCTTTCCAGAACGGTTGCGCCCGGGGGCTGGCGGATGGCCAGAAACGAATGCCGGACAGCGATTACACGATTCAATGACACGTGTAACCCAGGTGTCACGCCTGCCTCGCCAGGTATGCCGCCGGTCATGTCCGGTCGAGTCCCGACGTGCCGTCGCCCTGTCGCGCTGCGTCGCACCCCCGCCGTCGCGACACGGCGGCGCGCACCCCTGGTCCGCCCTTTCGTCCACCCGTTCCCCGGTCTCCCCAGCTCAGCCACACCCCCGCACTCCACCCTCATCCGCTCGCATCTGCCCAGGAGGGCACTGTGGCCCTTTCCTCCCCCGGCGCCGGCACCGCCGCCGCCGCCAACGACACGTCCGCCTCCTCCGGCCCCGGACCCGGCCTGCTCCCGCTGCTGCCCGTCGGCAACAGCGCCATGTACGCGCTCTACGTCGGAGTCGCCGACGTGCTGCTCGCGCTGCAGGTGGAAGACATCGACCCGGCGAACAACGTCGCGAACTTCGGCCTGATCACGGGGGTCTCGGCGGTCTTCGCGACGGTCTTCAACCCGGTCGCCGGAGCCCTGTCCGACCGCAGCGGACGACGCAACCCCTGGATCCTCGGCGGCGGACTCGCCGCCGTACCGGCGCTGCTGCTGCCCGGCTTCGCCGACCGGGTGCCGATGGGCGCCCGCGGCAAGGCCTCGGCGGCCGTTTTCGACGGGTTCATGGCCTCGCTGGAGGACTGGATCTAGTCACCCACCACCACTCCCCCTTACCGTCTTCCTACCGGTCGGTAATGGGGGAGTTGGTCGCGGTGTCAGATTCTTCGGTCCCGGGTTCTTCGGTGTCAGCGGTCTCGGCGGCCACGAGGGCCGCGTCCGGCACCGCCGGACCCTCGGGCCTGGTGGAGATGGCGGCCGCGCTCGCCGAAGGCAGCGTCACGGCACGGCAGTTGACCGAGCAGTCGCTGGGGCGGATCGCGGCCGCCCAGCCGGAGCTCAACGCCTTCCGGACCATACGCACCGAGGCCGCCCTGGCCGAGGCGCACGCGGCGGACCGGCGGCTGGCCGCGGGCGAGCGGCTGCCGCTGCTGGGCGTCCCGCTCGCCGTCAAGGACGACATGGACGTGACGGGCGAGGCGACCTCCTTCGGCTGCGCCGGGAACTTCGCGCCCAAGACCGCCGACAGCGAAGCGGTACGAAGGCTGCGTGCGGCCGGCGCGGTGATCGTCGGCAAGACCCAGACGCCGGAGCTGGGCCAGTGGCCCTTCACCGAGGGGCACGCCTTCGGGCGGACCCGCAACCCCTGGAACCCCGCCTACACGCCCGGAGGTTCCTCGGGCGGCTCGGCGGCCGCCGTGGCGGCGGGGCTGGTCCCGGCGGCGCTCGGGTCCGACGGAGCGGGCTCCGTGCGGATCCCCGCGGCGTGGACCCACCTGGTGGGCGTCAAGCCGCAGCGCGGACGCATCTCCACCTGGCCGGAGCCCGAGTCGTTCCACGGGCTCACCGTCAACGGCGTACTGGCCCGCACGGTCGCCGACGCCGCGCTCCTGCTGGACGCCGCGAGCGGTCCGCACCCCGAGGACCTGCACCGCCCGGCCCGTATCTCGGCGGTCGAGGCGGCCCGCCGCACCCCCCGTCGGCTGCGGATCGCCCTCTCGTTCGCCATGCCCTTCACGGCGACCCCCAAGTCGCTTGATCCCGAGGTCCGTTCGGCGGTGGAGCGGCTGGCCGGGCGGCTGGAGTCGCTGGGCCACGAAGTGGTTCCGGAGGACCCGCGCTACGGCCCGATCGGCCTGACTTTCGTCCCCCGGGCGACCAGCGGGGTACGGGACTGGGCGGCCCGGGTGCCGGATCCCGCGCTGCTGGACCCGCGCACGCACGAGGCCGTACGGACGGGCCGGATCCTGGGCGGCCTGCCGCTGCGGGCCGCGCGCCGGGCGGAGTCGGTACTGCGGCGGCGGGTCGGCGAGATCTTCGGCCGCTTCGACGTGGTCCTGACCCCGACGACGGCCACACCGCCCCTGCGGATCGGGGCACTGGCCGGGCTGGGGGCGATGGCCACGGACCGGGCGATGATCGCGGCCTGCCCGTACGCGTGGACGTGGAACGTCCTGGGCTGGCCGGGGGTGAACATCCCGGCGGGCTTCACGACCGACGGACTGCCCCTGGGGGCACAGCTTCTGGGCCCGTCGGAATCGGAGCCGACCTTGCTCGGGCTGGCAGCGCAACTGGAGGCGGCGGAGGACTGGGGCTCTCGGCGACCGGGGTGAGGTGGGGCTGGTCGGGGGCTTCGGGGTGGGGCGGGGTCCCCGCTGGGCGGGATCAGGGATGTGGGCGGTGGCTTCGGGCGGGTTGCTGCCCTCGGGCGGGATCAGGGAGGGGCTGGGGGTTTCCCGTCCGTCCCATCGTCTTCCGGGTCGGGCCGGTCCCTCAAGGGCGCTCCCTCGTCGCGTCGCTTCGCGATGTCGCTGCGCTCCACCCTTGACCGACCGGCCCGACCCGGAAACTTCGAGGACAGACGGGAACCCCCCAAAAGAACGGTCACCGGTGTCCGAGAGGCCATGCGGGCCCATCAGAGATGCAGGTGCCCGCCTCCCCAAGGGGCCGGCAGCCCATCCCCGTCACGGCCCCCGGCCAGCGGTGGGGGCGCGGGTCGGGCCCTACCCGCACCGGGCAGCGCCCAGAAGCGCATCGGCATCCGGGGCGCGTCAGATCGCTACGCGCTCCTCACGTCTCAGCGTCCGACGCCCGTCCGGGGCTGGGAGGACGTACAACGAACTGTTGAAGGAAGCCTGTTCTGATGTAAGTTCCCTTTGGGAATGCAGTGCGATGAAAGGGGACCCCAGTGAGTCAGCAGACCTGGACGGCCGTCGACGCCTACTTCGACGGGTTGTTGGTCGCGGAGGACGAGGTCTTGACTGCCGCCGCAGCGGACAGCGAGGCGGCGGGGATGCCGGCCCACCAGGTCGCTCCGAACCAGGGAAAGCTCCTCCACCTCCTCGCCAGGATCCGTGGGGCCCGCACCATCCTGGAGATCGGCACCCTGGGCGGTTACAGCACCATCTGGCTCGCCCGTGCCCTTCCCGAAGGAGGGCAGTTGGTCACATTGGAAGTCGACGAACACTGCGCCGACGTCGCCGCCTCGAACATCGCACGCGCCGGGCTTGAGCAGGTCGTCGACATCCGTCGCGGCCGGGCCATCGACCTCCTCCCGGAGCTCACGGACGTCGCCCCGTTCGACCTGGTGTTCATCGACGCGGACAAGCCGTCCAATCCCCAGTACCTCGAATGGGCCCTCAAGCTCACCCGCCCCGGCAGCGTCATCATCGGTGACAACGTCGTCCGCGACGGTGCCGTGGTCGACTCCACCAGCTCCGACCCCCGCGTACAGGGCGTCCGCCGCTTCACCGAACTCATCGCGGAACACCCGCAACTGACCGCCACCGCCCTGCAGACCGTCGGCAGCAAGGGCTACGACGGCTTCATCATGGCCCTGGTCACGAACTGACCCACCGCTCGCCGCACACCGACCTCAGGCAACCAACGGTCGTGGGCGGCCTATTACCAGCCCCGGAGGGGCGTCGGACGCTGAGACGTGAGGAGCGCGTAGCGATCTGACGCGCCCCGGATGCCGATGTGCATCTGGGCGCTGCCCGGTGCGGGTAGGGCCCGACCCGCGCCCCACCGCTGGCCGGGGGCCGTGACGGGGATGGGCCGGCCCCTCGGGGAGGCGGGCACCTGCATCTCTGATGGGCCCGCATGGCCTCTCGGACACCGGTGACCGTTCTTTGGGGGGTTCCCGTCTGTCCTCGAAGTTTCCGGGTCGGGCCGGTCGGTCAAGGGTGGAGCGCAGCGACATCGCGCAGCGACGCGACGAAGGAGCGCCCTTGAGGGGCCGGCCCGACCCGGAAGACGATGGGACGGACGGGAAACCCCCAGCCCCTCCCTGATCCCGCCCGAGGGCAGCAACCCGCCCGAAGCCACCGACCCACCTCCCTGATCCCTGACACCGCCCAGCGGACACCCCGCCCCACCCGAAGCCACCCCCCAACCCGCTACCCTCACCCGGATGACGGCCCTTTCGCACCACAGGGACTCCGGCACCTCCGGCAGCTCCGGCACCTCCGGTACCTCCGGCCCCGCCCGCATCGACCAGCCCGGCCGTGACGGCGCCACCGCCACCACCGAGGCCGATCCGCAGGCCATCGGCCCGGTGCAGACGTCGTACGCCCCCGACCCCGACGGGGACCCCGATCCCGGCGAGATCGTGTGGACCTGGGTGCCCTTCGAGGAAAACGACGGCCGCGGCAAGGACCGGCCGGTGCTCGTCGTGGCCCGGGAGGCGGGCGGGCGGACCCTGCTCGCCGTACAGCTGTCCAGCAAGCGGCACGACCACGACCGGGAGTGGGTGCCGATCGGCACGGGACCGTGGGACAGCGCCAGGCGGGAGTCCTGGGTGGACGTCGACCGGGTACTGCGGGTGCACGAGTCGGGGATGCGGCGCGAGGCCTGCGCGCTGGACCGGGGCCGCTTCCAGCTGGTCGTCGACCGGCTGCGCGAGCGCTACGGCTGGCGGTAGCCGGTCAGCTGGACGCCGAGGGGGCTGCGGCGGTACAGGACCTGCCGTCCGGCGCGTGCCCGGGTGGTGAGGCCTGCGGCGTACAGGACGCGCAGGTACTGGGAGACGGCGCTCGGGGTGACCCTGGGGAGGCGGGCGATCTCGACCGTGGGCAGCGGCCCGTGGAGCAGGCCGAGCACTGTCGCTCCAGAGCGTCGCCACTCCGCGGCTGGGGTACGCCAGCATCGGTGGTTGGTCCGGGCTGAGCGGTGGCGCGGGCTTGTGGGCGAACACGGACGGTACTTCCCGCAGGCGATCAGCCCGCTGGTCGTCGCCGGGCTGGGCGCGTCGCCGGATTCCGCCGCCCTGGTGGTCACCGCGACCCAGGTGGGCTACACGGCCGGGATCTTTCTGCTGGTGCCGCTCGGCGACCGGCTCCCGTACCGCCCGTTGCTCGCCACCCTGCTCGCCCTCACCGGGGCGGGTTAGCTGGCCGCGGGCTGCGCTCCGGCCCTGCCGCCCCTCGTCGCACGGGAGGAGGAACACGAGAGGGCCGTGACGCCGCCGCCCGGCCCCTACGCCGCGAAGGCCCGCTCGAAGGTCTCCCGCGTCCGCGGATCGCGGTCCAGGATCCCGAACACCACCCGGTCGAACACTCCCGCGAACCGTCCCGCCAGCAGTCCGCGGAAGGCTTCCGCCACGTCCGCCGGGTCGTTCTGGAACACCCCGCACCCCCACGCGCCCAGCACCAGCCCCCGGTACCCGTGCAGCGCGGCGACCTCAAGGACGAGCCCAGCCCGCCGTACCAGCGCCGCCGGGATCTCCGCGGCCCGCTGCGGTTCCTGGCGCCGGATCGTGCCCGCGTTCGGGGCCGGGGAGGTCAGGAAGCCGGCCCGGAAGGGGTTCTCCAGCAGCGTGCCCCGGTCGTCGCGGAAGACGGGTACCCCTGGTGAGTGAATCACCCGGTCGGTGTAGAAGGTGCTGCGTTCCGCGCGGTGGACCTCGTAGTACTCCGGCGCCTCCAGCAGGGTCTCGTACAGCGCCGAGGCACGGCACAGGGCCTCCTCCTGGGCCTTGGCGCCGCGGACGTAGCCGCCGCCGGGATTCCGGGCCGAAGCGAAGTTCAGCACGGCCACCCCGCCACCCTGCGGGACCGGCTCCAGGCCCTCAGCCGCGAGCCTGCGGGCGGCGACCGTGCTGCTCTCCCCCGTGACCTCGACGGCCGTCTCGCCGCCCCTACTCGCGATCACCTCGCCTGGAATGACACGGTTTGGTCCATATAGTCTTGTTCCTGCCTTGGCTTCCGCCAGGGCGGCGGCCAGCGCGATCTGCCGCCCCGACTGCGTCCGGTAGCCACCGGCCGCCAGGATTTCCGCGTTCTCCCGCGCGATCTCGCGCAATCTGCTGCTCACACCTTTATCTTCTGCACCACCAGCCTCGCCGGCAAAGGCATTTGTGCCCGGCGGACGGGTAGGGACGAGTGATGTCACGACCGACGACAGGAGACGAGGACCCGGTCATGTCACAGGAATCACCCGCTCCGCCTGCCGCCCGCCCGCCCGCACTCGCGATCACCGAGACCGAGGCCGAGGACCTGGTCCACGGCATCTGTTTCAAGACCGGCCCGCCCCGCCTCCTCGGAGCCGAGCTCGAATGGCTCGTCCTGGACGCGGAACGGCCCGGTCAGCCCCTGCCCCCCGAGCGGCTGCGCGCCGCGCACGCCGCCGCCCGCGCCCTGCCCCTCCACTCCCGGGTGACCGTGGAACCCGGCGGCCAGCTGGAACTCAGCTCCGCCCCCGCCACCTCCCTCAGCGGCTGCGTGGACAGCCTGCAGGACGACCTCACCGCCGTACGGGCCGCCTTGCTCACCCAGGGCTTGGTCCTGCACGGCCACGGCCACGACTCCCGCCGCCCGTACCGCCGGTTGCTGGCCAGCCCCCGCTACGACGCGATGGAGGCCTACTTCGACCGCACCGGCCCGGCCGGGCGCGCCATGATGTGCGCCTCCGCCTCCGTACAGGTCTGTGTGGACGCCGGGCACGAGGAGCCGGGCATACTCGGCCACGGCCGGCGCTGGCGCCTGGCGCACCTGCTGGGCGCGGTCCTGGTGGCCGCCTTCGCCAACTCGCCCGCGCACGAGGGCCCGTACGCCGGATGGCGCTGTGCCCGCCAGGGCACCTGGGCCGACATCGACGTCGGCCGGCGCGCGCTCGCCCCGCCGCTGGACGGCCCGCCGCGCGACAGCTGGACCCGCCAGGCACTGGACACCGAGGTGATGTGCGTACGGTCCTACGACGGCGAGCCGTGGACGATGCCGCGCGGCATCACCTTCCGCGACTGGCTGCGCACGGGCGGCCACCCCGGGCTGCGGCGCCCCACCGCGGAGGACCTGGACTACCACCTGACCACGCTGTTCCCACCCGTGCGGCCACGCGGCCACCTGGAGCTGCGGATGATCGACGCCCAGCCCGGTGACGACGGCTGGCTGGTCCCGGTGGCCGTCGTGCACGCCCTGTTCGACGATGCGGAGGCGGCCGAGACCGCGTACCGGGTCGCGAAGGGACTCGCCGACACCTACGGCTCCGGTCCCGCGCCCCACAATCCGCTCTGGATGTCCGCCGCCCGCCGCGGCCTGTCCGATCCGGAGCTGCGGGCGGCCGCCAAGGCCTGCTTCCGGGCCGCCGCCGAGGCGCTGCCCCGGCTGGGCGCGAGCGCCCACGTCCGGGAGACGGTCGGTGCCTTCTCCGAGCGCTACGTCCTGCGCGGCCGCAGCCCGGCCGATGACCCGCCCCAGCCGCGGCCCACCGCGAGGGAGGCCCGGCCGTGACCACCGAATCCCACCCCGGCCTGCGGGAACGGGCGGCCGCCGCGCTGACCGCCGCACGGGCCCGTACGGCTTCGCTCACCGACGCCGTGACCGACGAGGACCTCACCGCGCAGCACTCCCCCCTGATGTCCCCGCTGGTCTGGGACCTGGCGCACATCGGGAACCAGGAGGAGCTCTGGCTGCTGCGCAACGTCGCGGGGCGCGAGTCCATGCGTCCCGAGATCAATTCGCTGTACGACGCGTTCGAGCATCCCCGTTCCGAGCGGCCGAAACTGCCGCTGCTGGGACCCGAGGAGGCCCGCCGCTACGCGTCCGAGGTGCGCGGCAGGGTCTTCGACCTGCTTGAGCGCACTCCGCTGGAGGGTACGGCGCTGCTGGACTCCGGCTTCGCCTTCGGGATGATCGCCCAGCACGAGCAGCAGCACGACGAGACCATGCTGATCACCCATCAGCTCCGGCGGGGCGCTCCCGTACTGACCGCCCCGGACCCGGATCCCGACTACGATCCGCCGCTCGCGGCCGAAGTGCTGGTTCCCGGCGGCCCGTTCACCATGGGCACCTCGGCCGAACCATGGTCGCTGGACAACGAGCGTCCCGCGCACACCCGGGACACGGCGCCGTTCTGGATCGACACGGTGCCGGTGACCAATGCCGCGTACGAGGCGTTCATCGCTGACGGCGGCTACCGCGAGCCCCGCTGGTGGGCGCCTGCGGGCTGGGAGCAGATCCGCGAACACGACATCGGGGCACCGCTGTTCTGGCACCGCGAGGGCGGACAGTGGCTGCGCCGCCGCTTCGGAGTCACCGAGCCGGTGCCGGGCGAGGAGCCGGTGCTGCACGTCAGCTGGTACGAGGCGGACGCCTACGCCCGCTGGGCGGGGCGCCGGCTGCCGACGGAAGCCGAGTGGGAGAAGGCAGCCCGGCACGATCCGGCGAGCGGCCGCTCGACCCGCTACCCGTGGGGCGACGCCGACCCCACCCCCGCCCACGCCAACCTGGGCCAACGCCACCTGCGTCCGGCCCGGGCGGGCAGCTACCCGGCCGGGGCCTCCCCGCTGGGGGTGCGCCAGCTGATCGGCGACGTGTGGGAGTGGACGGCCTCCGATTTCCTGCCGTACCCGGGGTTCCGGGCCTTTCCGTACCGCGAGTACTCGGAGGTGTTCTTCGGGCCGGAGCACAAAGTGCTGCGAGGCGGTTCCTTCGCGGTGGATCCGGTTGCCTGCCGGGGGACCTTCCGCAACTGGGACCTGCCGGTACGGCGGCAGATATTCTCCGGCTTCCGCACCGCGAGGGACGTCTGATGTGCCGTCATCTCGCCTATGTGGGGCCGGTGGTGGCGCTCGGGCGGCTGCTGAGCGAGCCGGAGCACTCGCTGGTCCACCAGTCCTGGGAGCCGCGCCGCCAGCGCAACGGCACGATCAATGCCGACGGATTCGGCGTCGGCTGGTACGCCGACGACGACCCGGTGCCGGCCCGCTACCGAAAGGCCGGGCCGATCTGGTCCGACCTGACATTCGCCGATCTCGCCCGCGTGGTCCGCAGCGGGGCCGCGCTGGCCGCCGTACGGGACGCCACGCGGCCCGGGGCCGACGGGGAGGCCGCGGCGGCGCCGTTCTCGGACGGGCCGTGGCTGTTCAGCCACAACGGCCTGATACGGGACTGGCCGGACGCTGCGGCTCCGCTCGCGCTCGGCCTGCCGCCCGAGGAGTTGCTCCAGTTGGAGGCGCGCACGGATTCGGCGCTGGTCTGGGCGCTGGTCCTGCACCGGCTGCGGGCCGGGGACGATCTGGGCACGGCACTGGCCGGCCCGGTCCGGGAGCTGGCCGCGGCCGCTCCCGGCTCCCGGCTGAACCTGCTGCTGACGGACGGGACCTCCATAGCCGCGACGGCCTGGGGCGATTCGCTCTGGTATCTGGCCGACACGCTGACCAAGCGCATGGTGGTGGCGTCCGAGCCGTACGACGACGACTCCCGCTGGTGCGAAGTGCCCGACCGGACCCTGCTGACCGCCACCCCTGCCCGGGTCGAGCTGACCCCGCTCAAGGAGACCCCGATGAGGGAGAAGGAGCGCTCGTGAACGACTTCCAGATGACCCGGACCCTCGATGAGCACGCCGCGGAGGCCGCGCTGCGCGCGGATGTGCTGCAAGGGCTGACCCAGACCCCCAAGGTGCTGCCGCCCAAGTGGTTCTACGACGCGCGGGGCAGTGAACTCTTCGAGGAGATCACCCGGTTGCCCGAGTACTACCCCACTCGTGCGGAGCGGGAGATCCTGCTGGAGCGGGCGCAGGAGATCGCCTCGGCGAGCGGGGCCCGGACCCTGGTGGAGCTGGGCTCCGGTTCCTCGGAGAAGACCCGGCACCTGATCGAGGCGATGCCCGCGCTGGACACCTACATCCCGGTGGACGTGAGCGAGAGCGCCCTGGCCGGTGCGGCCGAGACGCTGCTGGGGGCGCATCCGGGGCTGCGGGTGCACGCGCTGCTGGCCGATTTCACGGCGGCGCTGAGTCTGCCGCAGTCCCCCGGGCCCCGGCTGGTGGTGTTCCTGGGCGGCACGATCGGGAACCTGCTGCCACCGGAGCGGGCGGTGTTCCTGGCGTCCGTACGGGCGATGCTCTCGCCCGGGGACACGCTGCTGATCGGCACGGACCTGGTCAAGGACGAGGCCGTGCTGGTGGCGGCGTACGACGACGCGCAGGGGGTGACGGCCGAGTTCAACAAGAACGTGCTGGCCGTGATCGACAGGGAGTTGGGCGCTGACTTCCACACCGCCGACTTCCGGCACGTGGCGGTGTGGAACCGGGAGCAGGAATGGATCGAGATGCGGCTGCGGGCCCGGTCCGAGGTGCTGGTGAAGGTCCGGGCGCTGGATCTCGTGGTGCCGTTCGCGGCGGGTGAGGAGATCCTGACGGAGGTGTCCGCGAAGTTCCGTCAGGAGGGGGTGCGGAAGGAACTGGCATCCGCAGGGCTGGAGCTGACCCAGTGGTGGACGGACGCGGCGGGCCGTTTCGCACTGTCCTTGTCGGTCGCCAACGGTTTGGCGGGCTGAGTGGGGATGCCCGGGAGCGGTACCGGGTGTGAGGCGGCGGCGATGGCCGTCTGAGCGGCGGCCGCGAGGTCCCGCCGGTCCGTGTGACGGCCCGGCGGGATCCGCGGCAGCAGCGTGACCTCGGCCCGTATTCCGCGGGCCCGGGCGATCCGCCAGAGCGAGGCGGTCAGCGGGTCGTCCCCGACGAAGGCGGGCTCCCCGGCAGTTTGCCCGTCGCACCGCCGGTAGGTGAGGCGGATGGGCTGTACGGGCACCCGTGCGTCCAGGGCCGACTGGAAGGCGGCCCTGCGGAAGGCGCCCTGGGCGCGCCCGCACCACGTGGAGCCCTCGGGGAAGACCGTGACCCGGTCGCCGGCCAGCAGCGCGCCGGTGACGCTCTCGACGGTGGCGGGCAGGGCGCGGATCCGGTCGCGTTCGATGAACAGGGTTCCGGCCTGTCCGGCGAGGCGGCCGAGGACCGGCCAGGCCCGGATGTCGCTCTTGGCCAGCATCCGGCAGGGCAGGGCGGCGGCGACGAGCGGGATGTCCAGCCAGGAGATGTGGTTGGCGACGACGAGGCGGCCGCCGCCCGGGCCGGTGCTGCCGTGCACGGTGATCCGTATGCCGAAGGCCCGTACCAGCGCGGCCGCCCAGGCCCGTACCACGGCGTGCCGGGGTCGGGCGGGAAGCAGCCGCAGTGGCGGGGCGCCGAGGATCCCGGCCAGGATCAGGGCGATGGCGGCGGTGAGCCGGAGCACCGCGTGCGGGACGCTCGCGGTGCTCCCCTCGTGGCCGGCGCAGGCCTCGGGGGTGCAGGGCGAGGTGGGGAGCCAGACGCTCATTCGCCCGGGACGAGCGAGAGGAAGTGCTTGAGGTAGCGCGGGTTGGTGCGGCGCAGGGAGAGCAGTACGTACAGGTCGGCGCAGCCGAACTCGGCGTCGAGGGCGGGCTCGCCGCAGACCCAGGCGCCCAGGCGCAGGTAGCCGCGCAGCAGCGGGGGCAGCTCCATGCGGGCGGGGAAGGTGATGCCCTCGGGGTTCCAGGGGAGGTGGGGGGTGACCCGGTACTCCTCGGGGGCGAAGGCACGGGCCAGGGCGGCCTCACGGGTTGCGGCGGCCAGGACCCCGCCGTCGGCGAGCGGTATCGAGCAGCAGCCGGCGAGCCAGTTGTGCCCGGAGCGCTCCATGTAGCGGGCGAGGCCGGCCCAGATGAGGGCGATGACGGCGCCGTTGCGGTGGTCGGGGTGGACGCAGGAGCGGCCGACCTCGACCAGGTCTGGGCGGATGGGGGCGAGGGCGGAGAGGTCGAACTCGCCCTCGGAGTAGAGGCGCCCGGCGACGGCGGCCCGCTCCGGGGGCAGCAGCCGGTAGGTGCCGACGACCTGCTCGCGTTCCTCGTCGATGACGAGGAGGTGGTCGCAGTAGGCGTCGAAGGCGTCGGCGTCGAGGCCGGGCTCGGGCCCGTCCAGGCGGGCGCCGAGCTCGCCGGCGAAGACCAGGTGGCGCAGGCTCTGGGCGGCGCGTACCTCGTCCTCGTTGCGGGCGAGGCGTACGGCGTAGCGGGGCCCGTCGGCCGGGGCGGTGCCCGTGGCGGCCGGGGCGAGCGTGGTGGCCGGGGCGAGCCTGGCGGCTGGGGCGGGCGTGGCGGCTGGGGCGGCGGCCGGGGAAAGGGGGGACGGGGACAGGGGTGCGATGGTCATGGCGGCTCCTGATCCGGGCACGGAGAGCCAGGCCGGCAGGTGTGCGACCTGGCTCCTTTACTTCTTCCGTTACCGGCTGGATTCGACATGACCGCTCAGCGGCACGCGGATGTGCGGACGCTGAACTCGACGGTGCTCCCCGCGGCGCTCCCTGCGATGCTCGGCCGGCGGTCCGCGCGGGGGTTCCGGCGGCGGTCCCGGCGGTGGTCCCGGCGACGGTCCGTGGACCCGGCCGGGTCGGCGGTCGGGCCAGCGGTCGGGTCAGCGGTCGGAGCTGAGCACCTTGCTGATGGTGTCGGAGGCCGCCCTGGCCGCCTGCTTGGGGTCCTGGCCGGTGAGGACGGCCGTCATGAAGGGCTTGATCGGGTTCTTCGCCTCGACCTCGGCCCAGCGGGCGGACTTCGGGGTGGCCCGGCCCTGGGCGGCGCCGACGGCCATGCTGGCGGCGCCGTCGTTGCCCTCGACCACGTGCGCCAGGGTGGTCTTGTTCGGCACGTAGCTCATCGTGCGGGCGAGTTCGGTCTGCCACTTCTCGCTGACCAGCGCGGTGATCACGGCCACGGCCTCCTTCCGCTGCCGGGTCCTCTCCGGGATGATCAGGTCCGAGCCGCCGGTGAACACGGCGCCCGCCCTGTCGGAGGTCTTGCCGGGGATCGGGAAGTAGCCCAGCTTGCCCTTGAGCGCGGGGTTGGCCGCCTCGATCGCGGCGGCCTGGCCGGGCGGGGCGATGATCTGGGCGACCTGGCCGCCGGCGAAGACCTCCGACTGCGGGGGCGTCTCCTCGTCGGCGCCCTTGGGGCCGTTGCCGAGGCCCTGGAGCTGCTTGTAGAACTCCATGCCCGCCAGGGCCTTCTCGTCGTCGAGGCTGCCGACCCAGCGGCCGCCGGTCTCGATGGCCAGTTCGCCGCCCTCGTCCCAGATGAAGCCGGCGAGGACGTACCAGTTCTGGCCGGCGAGGTAGATGCCCTGCTGGCCGGCCTTGTCGAGCTTCTGCGTGGTCTGGATCCACTCCGCCCGGGTCCTGGGCGCGGTCTTGATCCCGGCGTTCGCGAAGAGGTCCTTGTTGTAGATCACCACCCGGTTCGCGGCGTACCACGGGACGCCGTACTGGGCGCCGTTGACGCTTCCCGGGTCGGAGAGGCCCCTGAGCCAGTCCTTGCTGCCCCATTCGCGCAGGCCTTCGAGGGTGAGCTCGGAGAGGCCGCCCGTCTCGATGTACTGGGCGACCTGGGTGTTGCCCACCTCGATGACGTCGGCTCCCTCCTTGCTCCGGCCCTGCAGCACGGCGTTCACCTTCTCGCCGATGCCCGTCCACTCCTGGATCCTGACGTCGAGGTCGACACCCGGGTGTTCCCGCTCGAAGGACGTGGTGAACTTTCCGATGAAGTCCTCCGAGGCGCTGCCCTTCATCAGCCAGAGCGTCACCTTCTGCGGCCCCCCGGCCGGGTCACCCCACCGGCCGCAACCCGTCAGGGCGGTCGCGGCCGCGAGGGCGGTGCACACGGCGAGGAAGCGCATCTTCACGAAAGGCCACCTTCTGGGGACGGATCTCGGGATGGCTTGAAATTGGCATAGACCAATGGGTGGGTCAAGGGCCTTTCGGTCGGGACTGTTCACGCAAAGTTCGCGGAGCCGGACTTACTGGGGCACCGTAGAACGAGGCAGAAGCCACTCAGTGTCGGGAGACCCTCATGTCCAATCACACGTACCGGGTGACCGAAATCGTCGGCACCTCCCACGAGGGCATCGATCAGGCCATCCGCAACGGGATCGCCCGGGCGGGCCAGACCGTGCGGAACCTCGACTGGTTCGAGGTCGTCCAGGTGCGCGGGCACATCGAGAACGGCGAGATCGCCCACTACCAGGTGGGGCTCAAGGTCGGCTTCCGCCTGGAGGGCGAGGACTGACCCGGCTCCCCTGCACGCTCAGGTCCGGCCTTCACCCTCCTGGGCCGCCTGGAGTTCGGGGGCGTCCGCCGCCCAGTCGGCCAGGACGACCCGGAATCCGGCGGCGCGGGCGGCCTGGCAGACCAGTTCGTCGTCGTCGACGAGCATGCGCACCTCCCGGCCCCGGGCGATCCGCTTCAGCACCTCCAGCTTGGTCGTCCGGGCCGGCCGCCGGTCCTGGTTCCCGCGCATCCACAGCCGGCCCTCGGGCAGGCCGTGCCGGACGAGCCAGTCCTCCGTGTCCGCCCGGCAGCGCTCGGGACGGCCGGTCAGGTACACCACCTCGCAGTCGGCCCCGCTCTCCACCGCCAGCGCCACCCCGCGCCCGAGCGGCGGATCGGCCGGGGCCGCGGCGAAGAAGCCGGTCCAGTCGCGGGGACGGCGCTCCAGGAAGTGCTGGCGGTGGCCCGTGTCCGCCAGGGTGTTGTCGATGTCGAAGACGGCCAGCGGCCGGTGGGTGTTCCCGCTCATCCCGCAACCCTAGGCCGAGTCGCGGGAATCCTCACGGCCCCGGGACGTTGAGACCTGTGTGATCCGCAGACTCTCCATACTCGACCGGTCCCGCACCCGTGAGGGCCACCCGGCCCCGCAGGCCCTGCGCGACACCGTGGACCTGGCCCGGACGGCCGAGGAGCTCGGTTACCACCGCTTCTGGGTATCGGAACACCACAGCGTGCCCGGGGTCGCGGGCTCCGCGCCGACCGTGCTGGCCGCCGCCGTCGCCGGAGCCACCCGGCGGATCAGGGTGGGGACGGGCGGGGTCATGCTGCCCAACCACCAGCCGCTGGTGGTCGCGGAGCAGTTCGGGGTCCTGGAGGCACTGTTCCCCGGCCGGATCGACATGGGGCTCGGCCGTTCGGTCGGCTTCACCAACGGCATCCGGCGGGCCCTGGGCCGGGACATCGGTGACGCCGGCCTGTTCGAGGAGCAGCTGGCAGAGCTGCTGGGCTGGCTCGACGGCAGCCAGCAGGCGCATCCCGAGGTGCACGCCCGCCCCGCCGAGGGGCTGCGGATTCCGCCCTACGTGCTGGCCACCGGCGAAGGCGCCGGGATCGCCGCGCGGGCCGGGCTGCCGCTCGTCGTGGGAGACCTGCGGGCCCGCGGCAAGGTCACGGAGGTCGTCGAGGCGTACCGCAAGGAGTTCCGGCCCACCGCATGGGGCACGGAACCGTACGTGGTGGTCTCGGGGACGGTGGCGGTGGCCGCCACCGCTGCGGACGCCCGCCGGATCCTGGTCCCGGAGGCGTGGTCCCTCGCCCACTCCCGTACCCGGGGCAGCTTCCCGCCGCTGCGGCCGGCCGAGGAGGTCGAGGCCCTGGCCATGGCCCCGAAGGAGCGGCAGCTGTACGAGGGGGCACTGGCCGGGCACGTCCACGGCACCGAGGAACAGGTCGCGGCGCAGC
The DNA here is from genome assembly GCF_042870715.1 of Streptomyces sp. NPDC006463. Taxonomy (NCBI): domain Bacteria; kingdom Bacillati; phylum Actinomycetota; class Actinomycetes; order Kitasatosporales; family Streptomycetaceae; genus Streptomyces; species Streptomyces sp. NPDC006463. The sequence continues at coordinate 104,480 of NZ_JBIAHP010000011.1, forward strand.
TGTCGGAGGTCGCCGAGCTGACCGGGGCGGACGAACTGCTGGTCACCACTTCCACGTACGACCGGGCGGCGCTGGTGGACTCCTATCGCAGGCTGGCCCGGGTCACGGGCCTCACCCCCCGGCCCAGGCTCTAAAATAGGACGAATGCACCAGCCCGCCGACCTTGACTCTTCCGTCCATGACCCCGACGGCCGCGATTCCCACGTACGCGTCCGGGGAGCCCGCGAACACAACCTGCGCGGCGTCGACGTGGACATCCCGCGCGACGCGCTGACCGTGTTCACCGGGGTCTCCGGCTCCGGCAAGAGCTCGCTCGCGTTCGGCACGATCTACGCCGAGGCCCAGCGCCGGTACTTCGAGTCCGTGGCCCCGTACGCCCGCCGGCTCATCCACCAGATCGGCGCCCCGAAGGTGGACTCCATCACGGGGCTGCCGCCCGCCGTCTCCCTGGAGCAGCGCCGTTCCTCGCCGGGCTCGCGCTCGTCGGTCGGGACCGTGACCCTGCTGTCCAATTCGCTGCGGATGCTCTACTCGCGGGCCGGGACCTACCCGCCGGGAGCCGCGCGGCTCGACTCCGACGCCTTCTCCCCCAACACCGCCGCCGGGGCCTGCCCTTCGTGCCACGGACTGGGCCGGATCCACCGCACCAGCGAGGAACTCCTCGTTCCCGACCCCGGCCTGTCCATCCGTCAGGGCGCGATCGCCGCCTGGCCCGGCGCCTGGCAGGGCAAGAACCTGCGGGACATCCTGGAGACGCTGGGCCATGACGTGGACCGGCCCTGGCGGGAGCTGCCGGCGAAGGACCGCGAGTGGATCCTGTTCACCGAGGAGCAGCCGGTGGTGACCGTGCACCCGGTGCGCGAGGCCGACCGGATCCAACGGCCGTACCAGGGCACGTACATGAGCGCCCACCGCTATGTGATGCGGACCTTCTCCGACAGCAAGAGCGCCACCCTGCGGACCCGCGCGGAGAGCTTCCTCACCGACTCCCCCTGCCCGGCGTGCGAAGGGCGGCGGCTGCGGCCGGAAGCGCTGGCGGTGACCTTCGCGGGGTACGGCATCGCCGAACTGGCGGCGCTGGCGCTGACGGACCTGGACCGCGTACTGGCCGGCGCGTGCGGGGTCCCGGAGGCGGGCGGCGAGGCTGCGCGGGTGCTCGCCGAGGACCTGCGCTCGCGGATCGGGCCCGTCGTCGAGCTGGGGCTCGGCTATCTGAGCCTGGACCGCGCGGCGCCCACCCTGTCCACGGGCGAGCTCCAGCGGCTGCGGCTGGCGACGCAGCTGCGGTCGGGGCTGTTCGGGGTGGTGTACGTACTGGACGAGCCGTCGGCGGGACTGCATCCGGCCGACACCGAGGCGCTGCTCGGTGTCCTGGACCGGCTGAAGGCAGCAGGGAACACGGTGTTCGTCGTGGAACACGATCTGGATGTGGCCCGGCACGCGGACTGGCTGGTGGACGTGGGGCCGCGGGCCGGGGAGCACGGCGGCCGGGTGCTGTACAGCGGGCGGCCGCAGTCGCTCGCCGGTGTGCCGGAGTCGGCGACGGCCCGGCACCTGTTCGGGGTGCGGGAGCCGGCGGCCGCCGGGCGCCCGGTGCGGGAGGCGACCGGGACGGTGCGGCTCAGCGGCATCGACCGGCACAACCTCCGGGATGTCAGCACCGACTTCCCGCTGGGCGTGTTCACGGCGGTGACCGGCGTGTCGGGGTCGGGGAAGTCCACGCTGGTCGGGCAGGCGCTGGCCCGGGAGGTCGAAGAGCGGCTCGCGGAAGCGGACTTCCCCGTACGGCGGCTGGTGGAGGTCGACCAGAAGCCGATCGGCCGCACCCCGCGGTCCAACCTGGCGACATACACGGGCCTGTTCGACGTGGTGCGCAGGCTCTTCACAGCGGCGCCGGAGGCCAAGGCGCGGGGCTGGAAGGCGGGCCGGTTCTCCTTCAACGTGGCGGGCGGCCGGTGCGAGACGTGTCAGGGCGAGGGCTTCGTCTCGGTGGAGCTGCTGTTCCTGCCGAGTACGTACGCCCCGTGCCCGCAGTGCGCGGGCGCCAGGTACAACGCCGAGACCCTGGAGGTCCGGTACGAGGGCCTGAACATCGCGGAGGTGCTGGCGCTGACGGTGGAGTCGGCGGCCGGATTCTTCGCGGAGGTGCCGGCGGCGGCGCGCAGCCTGCGGGCGCTGGAGGACATCGGGCTGGGCTACCTGCGGCTGGGGCAGCCGGCCACCGAGCTGTCGGGCGGCGAGGCACAGCGGATCAAGCTGGCCACGGAGCTGCAGCGGCTGCGCCGGGACCACACGCTGTATCTGCTGGACGAGCCGACGACCGGGCTGCATCCGGCCGATGTCCGGGTGCTGCTGCGGCAGTTGCACGGGCTGGTGGACGCGGGGCACTCGGTTGTGGTCGTGGAGCACGACATGGCTGTGGTGGCGGGCGCGGACTGGGTCATCGACCTGGGCCCGGGCGGTGGCACGGAGGGCGGGCGGATCGTGGCGGCGGGCACCCCGGCGGAGGTGGCCCGCACCGCGGGCAGTCGCACGGGGGCCTATCTGATGCGGGCGCTCGGGAAGGCCGCGGAGGGGGAGCGGACGTCACGGTGATCGCCGTGGGCAGGGCGGACTCGGAGCGGCCCTGGTGGGCACGACTCAGGCGTCGCCCGGCAGCAGGTGCTGCGGCAGTTCGCGGAAGCTCCACCGGCCCCGGCTGCGGGTGAACTGCCAGACGAGGTCGTAGCGGTCGGGCCAGGCCGCGGGGACGCCGAGGACCTCGTGGGCGCCGAGGGCCCGGACCAGGCGGGGGATGCCGGTGTGCTCCCAGCAGACCAATGCGGGCATCGGGGCGGCCAGCGCGACGTGGACGAGGGCCGGTTCGGCTCCGAGGGCGAAGTCGGCGCGGACGGGGGTGCGCAGTGCGGTGGCCAGCGCGGCCACGGTCTGCTTGCACCGGGCGGGGGCCTCGGCCTTGCCGCCGGCCGCGAATACGGCGCCGGGGGCGGGGCAGTGCGGAACCGCGGGCCGGAGGGAAGAGCCGCGGGAGCTCCTCGGCCCGGCGCCAGCCGCGCCTGGCCAGCGAACCGGGGTCGTCCTCGCCCTCCTCGTCCCGGCCCGAGTCACCGGCGTACGGCTTCTCCGCGTGCCGGATCACCATGATCAGGGCGTCCCTGGGCACGGGCTGCGCGCCGGGGGCGGGGCCGCGGGGACGGTCGTCCGTGGAGCAGCCGGCCATCGCGAGCGGGGCGAGGGCGGCGGCCAGCACCGTGCGGCGGCGCGGTCCGGACCCGGCGGGGGCTGCTGGCATGCGGCCACTGTCCGCCACGGGCCGTGCGCCGCCCGGACACGGCACGGCGCGGATCCCGGATGAGCGCCCGGTCGGCTCATCGGGTCAGCCGATCGGCTGACCCGATGAGGGCGGGGCCTGGGCCCGATCAAGGGCCGAGGGCCGGGGCGCGGCTCAGCCCTTGCGGACCGCCCGCAGCCACTCCTTGTTCATCGCGGCGATCGACGGCAGCGGGATGCCCTTGGGGCAGGCCGTGGCGCACTCGCCGGTCAGGGTGCAGCCGCCGAAGCCCTCCTCGTCCATCCGGGCCACCATGTCGAGTACGCGGCTCTCGCGCTCCGGCGAGCCCTGCGGGAGGACGCCCAGGTGGTTGACCTTGGCTGAGGTGAAGAGCATCGCGGAGCCGTTGGGGCAGGCCGCCACGCACGCTCCGCAGCCGATGCACTCGGCGTGCTCGAAGGCGAAGTCGGCGTCGGCCTTGGGCACGGCGGTGGCGTGCGCCTCGGGGGCGGACCCGGTGGGGGCCGTGATGTAGCCGCCGGCCTGGATGATCCGGTCGAAGGCGCCGCGGTCGACGACGAGGTCCTTGACCACCGGGAAGGCGGCGGCCCGCCAGGGCTCGACGTCGATGGTGTCGCCGTCGGCGAAGGAGCGCATGTGGAGCTGGCAGGTGGTGGTGCGTTCCGGGCCGTGGGCGTCGCCGTTGATGACGAGGCTGCACGCGCCGCAGATGCCCTCGCGGCAGTCGTGGTCGAAGGCGACCGGGTCCTCGCCGCGCAGGATGAGGTCCTCGTTGAGGGTGTCGAGCATCTCCAGGAAGGACATGTCCTTGGAGATGCCGTCGACCTCGTAGGAGGCCATGGCGCCGGGGGCGTCGGCGTTCTGCTGGCGCCAGACGCGCAGGGTGAGCTTCATGCGTAGCTCCGCTGGGTGGGGTGGACGTACTCGAAGACGAGGTCTTCCTTGTGCAGGACGGGGGCCGCGCCGGTGCCCTGGTACTCCCAGGCGGCCGCGTAGCCGAACTCCTCGTCGCGGCGGGCGGCTTCGCCGTCCGGGGTCTGGGACTCCTCGCGGAAGTGGCCGCCGCAGGACTCGGCGCGGTGCAGGGCGTCGAGGCACATCAGCTCGGCGAGTTCGAGGTAGTCGACGATGCGGTTGGCCTTCTCCAGCGACTGGTTGAACTCTTCGCCGCTGCCGGGGACCTTGATGCGCCGCCAGAACTCCTCGCGGATCTGCGGGATCCGGGCGAGTGCCTTGCGCAGGCCGGCGTCGGTGCGGGCCATTCCGCAGTACTCCCACATGAGTTCGCCGATCTCGCGGTGGAAGGAGTCGGGCGTACGGTCGCCGTCGACGGCGAGCAGCTTCGCGAGGCAGTCACGGGTCTCGCGGACGGCGGCCGCGGCCTCGGGATGGCTGTCGTCGATCTCGTCGTGGTGCGGGTGGCGGGCGAGGTAGTCGTTGATGGTGGAGGGGAGGACGAAGTAGCCGTCGCCGAGGCCCTGCATGAGGGCGGAGGCGCCGAGGCGGTTGGCGCCGTGGTCGGAGAAGTTGGCCTCGCCGATCGCGAACAGGCCGGGGACGGTGGTCTGCAGGTCGTAGTCGACCCACAGGCCGCCCATCGTGTAGTGCACGGCCGGGTAGATCCGCATGGGGACCTCGTACGGGTTCTCCGCGGTGATCCGCTCGTACATCTCGAAGAGGTTGCCGTACTTCTCCGCGACCTTGTCCCGGCCCATGCGGCGGATGGCGTCGGCGAAGTCGAGGTAGACGCCCTGGCCGCCGGGGCCGACGCCGCGGCCCTCGTCGCAGACGTTCTTGGCGGCGCGGGAGGCGATGTCGCGGGGGACGAGGTTGCCGAAGGAGGGGTAGATCCGCTCCAGGTAGTAGTCGCGCTCCGCCTCGGGGATGTCGGCGGCGGGGCGGGTGTCGCCCTTGGCCTTGGGGACCCAGATGCGGCCGTCGTTGCGCAGGGACTCGCTCATCAGGGTGAGCTTGGACTGGTGGTCGCCGGTGCGCGGAATGCAGGTGGGGTGGATCTGGGTGAAGCAGGGGTTGGCGAAGTACGCGCCGCGGCGGTGTGCCCGCCAGACGGCGGTCGCGTTGGAGTTCATGGCGTTGGTGGAGAGGTAGAAGACGTTGCCGTAGCCGCCGCTCGCCAGCACCACCGCGTCGGCGTAGTGGGTGGAGATCTCGCCGGTGACCAGGTCGCGGGCCACGATGCCGCGGGCCACGCCGTCGACCGTGATCAGGTCGAGCATCTCGGTGCGGGCGTGCATCTCGACGTTGCCGGCGGCGATCTGCCGGGACAGGGCCTGGTAGGCGCCGAGGAGGAGCTGCTGGCCCGTCTGGCCGCGGGCGTAGAAGGTGCGGGAGACCTGGACTCCGCCGAAGGAGCGGGTGTCGAGGAGGCCGCCGTACTCGCGGGCGAAGGGGACGCCCTGGGCCACGCACTGGTCGATGATCTCCACGGAGATCTGGGCGAGGCGGTGGACGTTGGACTCGCGGGCGCGGAAGTCGCCGCCCTTGACGGTGTCGTAGAAGAGGCGGTGCACCGAGTCGCCGTCGTTGCGGTAGTTCTTCGCGGCGTTGATGCCGCCTTGGGCGGCGATGGAGTGCGCGCGGCGCGGGGAGTCGGAGAAGCAGAACTGGACGACGTGGTAGCCCTGTTCGGCGAGGGTGGCGCCGGCCGCGCCGCCGGCCAGGCCGGTGCCGACGACGATGACGGTGTGCTTGCGGCGGTTGGCCGGGTTGACGAGCTTGGCCTCGAAGCGGCGCCGGTCCCAGCGCTCCGCGATCGGTCCTTCGGGTGCCTTGGTGTCGGCGAGCGGCTCGCCGGTGGTGTAGCTGGCGTAGTCGTTCATGCGGTCGCTCACGGTCAGTTCACCACTCCGGTCATGACGGCGACGGGGACGGACACGAAGCCCGCGAAGAGGACGAGGGCCAGGGCGTTGGCCAGGAACTTCAGGGCCCGGTCGCGGCGGGCGTTGCCGGCGCCGAGGGTCTGCGCGGCGCTCCAGAAGCCGTGCCGGACGTGCAGGCCGAGCGCCGCCATCGCCACGATGTAGATCGTGTTGCCGTACCAGGTGGAGAAGGTGGCGAGGACGTTCTCGTACGGGTGTCCGGCCCAGGCGCGCTCGTTGACGGTGAGCGTGGTCAGGTCGAGCACGTGCCAGACGATGAACAGGGCGAGGATGATCCCGCCCCAGCGCATGGTGCGGGTGGCGTAGCTCGCGCGGCGGCGCTTGTGGGCGTACTTCACCGGGCGTGCCTTGATGTCGCGGCGGCTGAGCTGGTACGCGGACACGGCGTGGGCGACGACCGCGGCGAGCAGGACCACGCGGGCGGCCCACAGGCCCCAGTGGCTGTGCAGGAAGGGCTCGCCCATGTGCCTCAGCCAGTGGGCGTATGCGTTGAACTCGCCCGGGCCGAAGAAGATCTTGAGGTTGCCGAGCATGTGTACGACGAGGTAGCCGAGCATGATCAGTCCGGAGACCGCCATGACGGCCTTCTTCCCGATGGTGGAGTCCCAGACCGTCGATACGGCGGAGCCGCCTGTCCGGGTGCGCGTTGCCAGAGCCATGGGATCGACGGTAGGGACGAAGGACCCGAAAGGTCCAAGACATGATGACGGTCATCTTGATAGACATTGCCTATGCAGTTTCAGCAGCTGGTGTATTTCGTGGCCGTCGCCGAGACCCGGCACTTCACCCGGGCCGCGGAGCGCGAGCACGTGGCGCAGCCCTCGCTGTCGCAGCAGATCAAGGCGCTGGAGCGGGAACTGGGGGCGGAGTTGTTCAGCCGGGCGCGGGGCAACATCGCGCTGACCGAGGCGGGTGAGACGCTGCTGCCGCTGGCCCGGCGGATCCTGGCGGACGCGGACACCGCGCGGCTGGAGGTGCAGGAGCTGGCGCAGCTGCGGCGGGGACGGGTGCGGCTGGGGGCCACGCCGAGCGTGTGCACGGGCCTGCTGCCGGACGTGCTGCGCGCCTTCCACACGGCGCATCCCGGGATCGAGCTGGTGATCGAGGAGAGCGGTTCCCTCGACCTCGTACGGGAACTGGCGCGCGGCGCCCTGGACCTGGCCCTGATCGCGCTGCCGCTGCCGCCCTCTGCTCCGGCGCTGACCACGGTGGAGCTGCTGACGGAGGACCTGGTCGTGGTCTCCTCCGCCGAGCTGCCGCCGCCCGGCGGGGGCGGCCCATTGAGCATCTCCGGGCTGCGCGACGAGCCGATGGTGATGTTCCGCCACGGGTACGACCTGCGGGAGCTGACCGTGACGGCCTGCCGCGCGGAGGGCTTCGAGCCGGTGTTCACCGTGGAGGGCGGCGAGATGGACGCGGTCCTGGGCTTCGTCCGGGCGGGGCTGGGCCTGGCGGTGGTCCCGGCGATGGTGGTGGACCGCGCCGGTCCCGGCCTGCGGGCGACCGCCCTGGCGGGCTCCCCGCTGCGTCGCACGATCGCCCTGGCCCACCGCACCGATGTGGCTCCCCCGCGCGCGGCGCGCGAGCTGAAGCGCATCCTGGTCAGCTGACCCGCGCGGTCAGCCCCCGGTGGCGACGGGCAGGGCCCGGTCGAGCCCTCCGGACAGCATCACGAAAGCCGCGTCGGCGTCGGCCACAGCCGCCGGGTAGGCATCGTCGGCGCTCCGGCCGGCTTCGATGCGACGGAAGTTCTCCCGGCCCAGTTCGTGGCGCACGGCCACCAGGTGCAGCGCCGCCAGCCGGGCGGTGAGCGGTGGGGCCGACTCGGCTTCGAGGGCCGCGGCGAGCAGTTCCACTTCGCGGGCGGTGTAGAGGGCGAGGCGCGACTCCAGGCTCGCGGTGGAGTAGAGCAGCCGCTGGAATGCGAGCACGTCGGGATGGTCGCAGAGCCCGGTGATCGGGTCCCGCCGGCCGAGGGCTTCCAGGAAGTGCGCGTGCACCGCGCCGACCGGGCCCTGCCCGGCCGGCCGGTCGCGCACGATGCGCGCCACCTCGTCCTGATGGTCGGCGAACCGGTCCAGGACCAGGTCCTCCTTGCTCGGGAAGTACCGGAACAACGTGGGCTTGGAGACCTCCGCCGCGGCGGCGACGTCTGCCACCGAGACGGCGTCGAAGCCGCGCTCCAGGAAGAGTTCGAGCGCCGTGGCCGCCAGTCGGTGACGCGTACGGAGCTTCTTGTTCTCGCGCAGACCCGTCGTGTTGTCCATGCTTCACACCCTAGCACGAGGGCGTGACCGAGTTATTTTTCATACCGGGTTATTTTTTTAACCGGGTTGCTTTTTCGGTCGGGAGCCGCTTTCCTTGAGGCAACGACGACGAGAGGACTTCCGATGACCGACGTTCTGATCGTGGGCTCCGGACCCACCGGACTCACCCTGGCCTGCGACCTCGCCCTCCGCGGGATCACCGTCCGCGTCCTCGACGGACGCTGCGGACCCCACCGCGAATCCCGGGGCAAAGGCCTCGTCCCGAGCAGCCTGGAGGTCTTCGCCCGGCTCGGCGCCGCGGAGCGGATGGCTGCCGTCGGCATCCGCGGCGTGATCCTGCGCAAGTACTTCGACGGCGCCCACATCAACGACACGCCGACCGGCGACGGCCTCCTCATCGGCCAGTTCCAGGTCGAAGAGGCCCTGCGCGAGCTGCTCGCCGGCCTCGGCGTCCCGATCGAGTACCAGGCCCAGGTCGTCGGCATCACCCAGGACGCGACCGGGGTCACCGCGGAGCTGGCGGACGGCCGTTCGGTCCGCGCGGGCTACGCCGCCGGGTGCGACGGCGGCCGCAGCTCCGTCCGGAAACTCCTCGGGATCCCCTTCGAGGGACGCACGGAGGCCACGGAGACGATGGTGATCGGGGACGTGAGGGCGCCGGGGCTGAGCCGGGACCACTGGCACCAGTGGTTCTCCTCGGACGGCGGGGGAATGCTGCTCTGCCCGATACCGGCGACGGATATCTTCCAGCTCCAGGCCTCACCCGAACTCGGCGAGAACGGCGAGCCGCTGCCTCCCTCACTGGAGGGCTTCCAGCGGCTCTTCGACCGGCACGCCCGGGTTCCGGGGATCCGGCTGGCGGATCCCACCTGGCTCGCGGCCTGGCGGGTCAATGTCCGCATGGCCGCCCGGATGCGCGAGGGCCGGGTCTTCCTCGCCGGGGACGCGGCGCACGTCCATCCCATAGCCGGCGGCCTCGGCATGAACACCGGGGTGCAGGACGCGGCCGCGCTCGGCCGGACTCTGGCCGCAGCCCTGACCGACCCGGCCGCGGACGGCGTGCTCGACGCCTACGAGGCCGAACGGCTCCCGGCGGCCGCCCATGTGCTGGCCGACACCGTCGGGCGGCACGAGCGGGTCCTGGCAGCGGTGCGCGAGCCGGGCCGCGGCACCGAGGCGGGACTGGCCTGACCCCCGGGCGGGGGTCAGGGGGCGGGCACCGCGTCCGAGAGGGAGAGGGTGTGGATGCGGTCGGGGGCGCCGGGGCGGGCGTAATACCAGCCCTGGGCGGTGTCGCAGCCGAGGGCGCGCAGTTGGGCGGCCTGGGCGCCGGTCTCCACGCCTTCGACGGTGACGGCGAGTTCGAGGCTGTGGGCCAGCGCGACGATCCCCTCCACGATCTTGACGTCGACGGGGTTGGCCGGGATCTGCTGCATCCCCTGGGTGAAGGAGCGGTCCAGCTTCAGGACACTGACCGGGAGGCGGCGCAGGTTGGCCAGGTTCGAGTAGCCGGTGCCGAAGTCGTCGAGGGCGATGTCCACACCGAGGGCCGCGAGCCGGCGCAGTGGTTCGAGGAGTTCGTCGTCGGCACCTATCAGGGCCGATTCGGTGACCTCCAGGCACAGTGCGCCGGGGGCGAGGCCCGACTTCTCCAGCACGGCGACGGTGTCGGCGACCAGGCCCGGATGGTGCAGCTGGGTCGGCGACAGGTTGACGTTGATCCGCAGGGCCGAGCCGCCGTGCTGGCGCTGCCAGTTGCGGGCCTGGCGGACCGCCTCCTCGAGCACCCAGCGGCCGAGCGGCACGATCAGTCCGGTCCGTTCGGCGAGCGGGATGAATCGGTCCGGCCCGAGCACCCCGTACTGCGGGTGCGACCAGCGCACCAGCGCCTCCGCGCCGTGAACGCTGCCGTCGTGCATGTGGACCAGCGGCTGGTACTCGATGAAGAACTCGCCGCGCTCCAGCGCCGCCGGCAGGGCGTTGGTCAGTCCGTGCCGGGTGATGGCCCGGGCGTCGGCCTCGGCGTCGGCGAACTCGAAGCGGTTGCCGCCGGCCGCCTTGGCCCGGTACATCGTGATGTCGGCGCTGCGCAGCACCTCCGCGGGGGTGCGCTCCCCGGCCGGACCCTCGACGATGCCGATGCTGCCCCGGACCGACAGCTCGCGGCCCTCCAGCCGGATCGGCGTGGAGAGGGCGGACAGGATGCGGACCGCGAGGTCGGTCACCTTGTGCTCGATGTCGGAGCCGGTGGTCAGGGCGACGAACTCGTCGCCGCCGAGCCGGGCGACCACCTCGCCGGGGCCCGTCGCGCAGCTCTGCAGCCGGTCGGCGACCTCCACCAGGAGCCGGTCGCCCGCCGAGTGGCCGAGACTGTCGTTGACCGTCTTGAACCCGTCGAGATCCAGGTAGCACAGGCCGAAGTGGCTGCCCCCGGCCCCGCTGAGGGCCTTCTCCAGCCGCTCGAAGAACAGCGTCCGGTTGGGCAGGCCGGTCAGGGCGTCGTGCGTGGCCTCGTAGCGCAGGCGCAGGTTCAGCAGCCGGCGCTCGGTGGTGTCCTCCATCAGCGCCAACTGGTACTGCGGCGCCCCTTCGGCGTCGCGGAGCAGGGACACCGTCAGGTTGGTCCACAGCACGGTGCCGTCGTGCCGGTAGTACGGCTTCTCCACGCGGTAGTTCTCGCGCTCGCCGCGTACCAGCTCGCCGTACATCCGCCAGACGTGCGGGGTGTCGTCGGGGTGTCCCCACTCGCTGACCTTGCGGCCCCGGACGTGCCCCTCCAGGCCGCCGAACATCTTCAGCAGCGCATCGTTGACCTCCAGGATGTTTCCGTCCAGGTCGGCGATGCCGATCCCGACGGCCGCCCCCTCGAAGACCGCCCGGAAGCGTTCCTCGCTCGCGTGCAGGGCCTGCTGTGCATCGATGCGGGCGGTCAGTGCGGAGCGGGCTATGGCCTCCTGCTCCTTGAGGGTGCGCTCGCGCAGGGCGCGCGCGAACCCCGCCGCGATCCCGTGCTGGAGGCGGGCACAGCGGGCCCGGTACTCCTCGGTGTCCTCCACACCCGAACCAGCCGGGCCGCAGTAGAGGACCAGGTACGACTCGACCACCCCGAGCGTGCCGGCCAGCGCCTCGGGGTCGGTGCAGTGCACGGCGACGAGCTCCGCCCCCACCCGCTGGGCGACGGCGGCGTCGAAGGGCCGGGCGTGCAGAGCCTCGGCCAGGGTCCGGGTGAGCGGTACGAGGTGGCGTTCGAACTCGGGACGAGTCAGCGAGGTCGCCGTGACCGGGAAGATCGCCCGTCCCCAGATGGTCGCGAAGCGGGCGATGCGGTCCTCGGTGCCGCCCTTGGGAACCGCCGCGGGCTCGGACGGCGCCTCGGACACCGGAGCATCGGCGGGCGCCGCGGCGGCGTCCGGCGCGCCCGCCGTCTGTGCCGGGAGTCTCACGCCTTGCGTCCCACGCCGCTGAAGCCCGAGAAGGCGTACGGGTCCTCCTGCGCCATGCCGTTCTCCGCGTTGTCGGGGCGGTCCGGCCGCCACTCTGGCATGGAGACCAGCCCGGGCTCCAGCAGCTCGAACCCGTCGAAGAAGCGTCGGATCTGCTCCCCGCTGCGCATCACGAGGGGGTTTCGGATGTCCCGGTAGACGCTGACGGTACCGCCCGCGACCTCCTCCGTGAGCGGAATCCCCTCGAACGAGGCGTGCGTGAGGATCAGCAGGCTGCCAGGGGCCAGGGCGTCGCGCAGCTCGGCCACGGCGCCGTACGGATCGTCCGCGTCCTCCAGGAAGTGCAGGACTGCGACGAGCAGGAGGGCGACCGGGCGGTCGAAGTCGAGCAGCCGGCCCACCTCGGGGGCGGCCAGGATGTCCCGCGGCTTGCGGAGGTCTGCGGCGACGACGGTGCTGCGGTCGTCGCCGTCCAGGACGGCCCGGCTGTGGGCCACGGCCACCGGGTCGTGGTCGACGTAGACCACGTGTGCCTCGGGGCTGGCGGCCTGGGCGATCTCGTGGACATTGCCGAAGGTGGGGATGCCGGAGCCGATGTCGAGGAACTGCGTGACGCCCTCGGCGACGGCGTGCCGTACGGCGCGGCGCATGAATGCCCGGTTGGCCTGCATGATCTTGGGCAGGCCCGGCATGAATTCCATCGCCCGTCGGGCCGCCTGACGGTCGACCTCGAAATTGTGGGAGCCGCCCAGGTAGTAATCGTACATGCGGGACACGCTCGGCACCGATATGTCGATGCCTGGCGGGGCCCAGGCGGGGCGCTCCATCGGGGTCTCCAAGCGTTGCTCCTGCGGCGGTCCGTCCGAGGTCGGACTCCTGTCCGAGCCGAATCTACTGATCATTTCCCAACGAGGCGAGCAAAAGCGGAAATTGGCGATCCGTTCTTCGTCACACACCAAAGGCCGCCGCCGCCCCCGCCCGGCGGATTGATCGATACCGACAAATCCCTTTTGGGAATTGCGCGCTGAGCGCCCGCACCCGCTCGATTGCCGGCTCATGGCTGGCTCAAACCTCACTGGTCACCACTCCACCCGTTCAGGCGAACCGGGGCGGACCCTCGCGTGCGCGGGTGTGCGCAGGCCCATGCTCCCGGGGTGAACAGAGCCTGTGTCAGGCGCCTGCTGGCGGTCCCGGTCCTGCTGTGGGCGGCCTTGTCCGTCACGCCGGCCGTGGCTGATAGCTGCGCTTACGCGACGACCGACGCCGGCGACGGCGCGGCCGCCATCACGGTGGTCGCGGTGGCCTCCGGCGGCGGCCGCGGAGGCGTCCCGGGTGGCGGACATCACGGCCGCGACCACGGCCGCGACCACGACGGCGACCACGGAGGAGGGCACGGAGAAGGGCACGGGGGCGGCCACCACGGCGGGCACCACTGCCCGCCGCCGCCTCCCCCGCCGTGCCCCCCGAAGCCGACTCCCCCGCCGAAGCCGACTCCGCCGCCCAAACCCACTCCACCTCCTACGCCGGCCCCGCCGCCCGCACCCGCCCCGCCCCCGAAGCCCACGCCACCGCCTGCGCCACCGCCGGGGCCGGCGCCGAAACCCGTACCGAAGCCCGTCGCGCCCCAACCGGCCCCGCCTAAACCGGCGCCCGCGCCGCCACGGGTCGTCAAGGCGCCCGCCCCACCGCCGCCCACCCCCGTGATGACACCGCCGCCACCCGCGCCCAGGCCGGTGGCCCGTCCCGCCTACCACGCCCCTGCCCGCAAGCCGGCCGAGCACCACGTCTCGCCGGTGACCTTCACCCTGCTGACGGCGGCGCCCGCGGTGCTCGCGATGGTCGCGCTGCGCCCGCGCTAGACCCTGCCGCCGAAGCCCCGCCCGCACCCGATTGGGAGTCACCTTGTCGGAATGGCTCGTCCTGTCCATCGCGATGGCCGCGGCCTGCGCCGTGGTGCTGTCCATCGCCTTCTTCAACCACCGCCGGATCGGCGAGGACGACGATCCGAACGAGACCCCGGACGTCATCGAGTACATGACGATGATGATCGGGGTGATCTACGCGATCGTCCTGGGCCTGGCGATCGCCGGCGTCTGGGAGGGCCGCGGTGCCGCCCAGGAGTACGTGCGCCAGGAGGCGCAGGCCCTGCACGAGATCAGCATCCGCTCCGAGGTCTACCCGGCCGAGGTGCGCAAGAAGATCCGGTCCGACGTCGACGCGTACGTGACGTACGTGGTGGACACGGAGTGGCAGGAGATGGCCGACAACGGTGAGCTCACGGACCGCAGCGGGGAGCTGCTGGAACGGATCCGCCGGGACGTCACCGACTACGAGCCGCAGACCGACCACGAAGGGCAGGCGTACCAGCCGCTGGTCGACCAGGTCGCGGTGGCGGACGACGCCCGTAGTGCGCGCGGCCAGAGTGCCGGGGCCACCATGCCGGGGGTGGTGTGGTTCGGGCTGATCACCGGGGCCCTGGTGACGGTCGGTCTGATCTTCACCCTGCAGATCCGGCGGTCGTTCCGGGAACTGCTGCTGGCAGGCCTGTTCAGCGCACTCATCGCCTTCCTGCTGTTCCTCATCTGGGACTTCGACGCCCCGTTCGGACGGGGCATCGCGGCCACCGCCGAACCGTTCCTCGCACAGTTCCCGCACCTGGGCCTCACGGACTGAGGGTCCCGAAGGCAGCTGAAGGCTGCTGAAAGCCCTTCAAGGCCACCGGAAGCCGTCGCACTCCGGCGTCCGGCAAACCGGGGACGGGCCTCCCGTCCCCGGTTCGGCCCAGTGCCATGCCCCATTCGCCCGCTCCTGATCGCGGGTGCCCGCCCCCCGTCCTAGCGTGTCGAACATCGAGGCGCACGACCCCCCCACGTGCGGAAACCCTTCCGCGGCTGCTCCTCGGGGATCCGGAGAATCAACCATGGGTGCGATACGTATCTCCGCCACAGCCCTGCTGAGCGCCGGCGCGACAGGCGCCGTACTCGCGCTCGGCGCTCTCGGCGCGCCCGCCGCGACCGCGGCCGAGCCCCAGCAGGTCACCTCGTTCGGCTTCGCCATCACCCCCTCGACCGTCGCCCCCGGCGGCCAGACGGTGCTCTCCGTCACCGGCTGCAACGCCGCCTACTCCACCGCCTCCTCCGGGGTCTTCGACACCGTGAGCATCGCCCGCGGCCAGACCGTACGGGTCACGGTGGACCGCGACGCCCGGCCCGGAGCCTTGTACTCCGTCACCTTCACCTGCAACGGGGAGACCGGTTCGGCCGATCTGACGATCGCGGGCGGCACGACCAGGCCGACCACCAGCTCCACGCGGGGCGCGTCCAGGGGTGTCGCCACGGTCGTCGCCACCGGCGCCACCTCCTCCACGCTGGGCGTCCGCGGCGGCTTGGGCGGCAGCGTCGCCGGCATGGACCCCGTCGAGCTCGGCGTGGGAGCGGGCCTCTTCCTGATCGCCGCGGGCGGCACGGCGTATGCCCTGCGCCGCCGGGCGAGCGGCCGCGGGCACTGAGCCCCCGTGCCGACCGGACCGCAGTCAACCGCCGGTGACCCCGGGTCCTGGCCAGGACCCGGGGCGACCGGCGGTTGGGGCTGCCTTCCGGGTCCGGCCCGACCCGGAAGTCGCCCCCGGGGGGAACTGACCGGGGAGGTCGGCCGGTCAGGCCCGGGCTCGGACCGGGCGGCGACGGCGCATCACGTGGGCGCCCGCGCCGAGCGCCGCCGCGCCGACGAGGCCCGCGCCGATGGCGGTCTCGGCGGTGGACGGGCCGATGGAGCCGCCGATGCCGCCCTGGGCGGGGTTGCCCTCCAGGATCCTGAAGCGGGCGGTGGCGACGAGGCTGTTGTCGTTGCACTTGACCTGCAGCGTGTGGTTGCCGGGGGCGGCGTGGTTGAAGATCCGGACGGTGGCGAAGCCGATGGACCCCGCGGACAGGTTGGCCGGCGGAAAGTTGCCCGGCGAGGAGACGGTACCGCCGTGTCCACAGCCCGCCGCGCTCACCTGCATCGTGGATCCCTGGTGCACGGCAAACGGGTTGACCGAGATGTTGCTCGGACCGCCACCCCCACCCATCGGGGAGTTCGCGGCGGCGAACGGGGTACTGAGGCCGATCACGGCGCAGGCTGCCGCCGTCACGGTGAGAGCGCGGAATGCACGCATGGTGGAACCTCCAGCGGAAAGCGCCCCGGAGCGTCGGCCCCGGATGATCGACGAGAACGCCTTCCACGTCGAACCCTCGGGGCGGCCCGCAACCTCCGCATTTCCGTCTTTGGGCCGCCCGGTTGAGCGACACGCCGAAGCGCCTGCCAGGCAACTGACGGATCCGCAGGTCACGACCCGTCAGGCATTTATGTGACGATTACCTGGATGGGCGCACCCCTTCCGGCCCCTTCCGCGCCCCGCCACCCGTTCGCCCCTCCCCCCTCGCCGTCCTGCCGACGCACCCTTAGCGTGCGTGAAGTAGGGCGTACTGGGGCGGGACAGGAACGCGGGTCGGGACCCCCGCGTCGGGAAGGGAGAACGATGGGCGAGGACGAGACCGGCCAGTCACGCAAACGCTCACCGTGGGGCGTACTCGCCCTGGTCATGCTCACCGGCCTCGCGATGGTGCGAAACGGTGTCGACATCGGCGGCGGGCCGCCCCAGCCGACCGCGGCCTCGGCCGTCGCGGTGACCGCGGACCAGTTGCCGGCGAACCCCCCGGAGGTGCCCGCGGACCTGGAGGTACTGGAGCACTCCTCGGTGCAGCGCATCCGGATCCCCACGATCAACGTGGACGCTCCGGTGATGACGGTCGGCCTGGACGCGGAGGGCTGGATCGACGCGCCGCCGCCCCAGGACCGGAACCTGGCCGGCTGGTACCTCAACGGCATCTCGCCGGGGCAGCGGGGTTCGGCGGTGATCGTGGGCCACGTGGACAACGCGCAGGGCCCGGCCGTCTTCTACGGCCTGGGTTCGGTCAAGCCGGGCAACCAGATCGAGGTGGAGCGGTACGACGGGCGCACGGCCGTGTTCGAGGTGTACGGCGTGGAGGTGTTCTCCAAGGAGTCCTTCCCCGGAGCCCGGGTCTACGGGGACACCGGGCATCCGGAACTCCGGGTCATCACCTGCGGCGGCGGCTACTCCAAGGCCCGGGGGTACGACGGCAACGTGGTCGTCTTCGCCCGCATGGTGGAGGCCCGCTGAGTAACGCGCTGCCGCCCCGCGGGGCAGCACCCGCGCTCAGCGGGGCGGCAGCTTCGGCAGGGTCATCCGGTAGCCGCGCGCGAGCAGTTGGGGCAGGTAAGAGGAGATCGCCTGGACGCTCTGCGAGCGGTTGCCGCCCGCGTCGTGCGACAGGACGATCACGCCGGGCCCGGCGCCCGACAGGACCCGGGAGATGATCGTGGCGGTCCCCGGCTCCTTCCAGTCCAGGGTGTCGACGGTCCAGGCGAGCGGCTCCATGCCGAGTTCGGCCCCGATCTCGAAGGCGGCCCGGTTCCACGCCCCGTACGGCGCCCGGAACCACACGGGCGCCTCGCCCACGGCCTTCTGCACCACCTCACTCGTGCGGCCGATCTCGGAGACGAGGGCGGGCCGGCTGAGCTTGGGGATGAGCGGGTGGGTCCAGGTGTGGTTGCCGATGACGTGGCCCTCGGCGACCATCCGGCGCAGCAGGCCCGGGTTCTCGGCGGCCATCTCCCCGCAGACGAAGAACACGGCGCGCACCCCGTACCGGGCGAGGGTGTCGAGGATCGACGGCGTGTAGCGGGGGTCGGGCCCGTCGTCGAAGGTGAGCAGCATCGAGTTCGCCGTGGGCGTGCCGGGCGGAAGTTCCAGGATGGGGCGCGTCCGTACGGCGGGCTTCGCGACGGGCGGGCGGACGGGGACCTCGGCGGTCATCGGCCGCAGCCGGTAGGACTTCTCCAGTCTCGCTTCGGCGTTCAGTCCGAGAGGTCCCCCCGCGGGATGCCGCCCCGGCCCGGCCACGGGTCCGGGCACGGTCGCACGTTCGGGCACTGAGGCGGGTCCGCCGCCCGGCGTACCGGCCTCGCCGCCCGCGTCGATCAGCCCGGCGGCGGCCGCGACTCCGAGGAAGACGGCGGTGCGCAGGAGCGCGCGCCGCCCTACTGTCGGCTCGTCATTTTTCATTATTACTACGTATCAACGACATCGCCGAGGATGTCGAGAGGCGCGGACGCGCCTCCTCCCCCTCACCCGATCAGCCGCGCCGTACCAGGGGGAAGGGGAGCGTCTCGCGGATCGTGAGCCCCGTGAGGAACATGACGAGCCGGTCCACGCCGATGCCCAGACCACCGGTCGGCGGCATCGCGTACTCCAGCGCGTCCAGGAAGTCGTTGTCGAGCTCCATCGCCTCCGGGTCGCCGCCCGCCGCGAGCAGGGACTGTTCTGTGAGCCGACGCCGCTGCTCGACGGGGTCGGTCAGCTCCGAGTAGGCGGTGCCCAGTTCCGTGCCGAAGGCGACCAGGTCCCACCGCTCCGCGAGCCGTGGGTCCTTGCGGTGCTGGCGGGTGAGCGGGGAGACGTCGGTCGGGAAGTCCTTGTAGAAGGTGGGCAGCTGGGTCCGCTCCTCCACCAGCCGCTCGTACATCTCCAGGACCACGTCACCACGGGTGTCCTCGGGGGCGTGCGGGACGGCCGCCCGGTCGCAGAGCCGGCGCAGGACGTGCTCCGCGGTGTCGGCGTCGACCTCCTCTCCGAGGGCCTCGCTGATCGCCCCGTACATCGTCTTCACCGGCCAGGACCCCGAGATGTCGTGGACGGCGAGCTTCCCGTCCGGCCCCGCCTTGTGCGCGACGGGCGAGCCGAAGGCGGCGGTGGCGGCGCCCTGGATCAGCTCGCGCGTGAGGTCGAGCATGACGTCGTAGTCGGCGAAGGCCTGGTAGGCCTCCAGCATCGTGAACTCGGGGTTGTGCTTGTAGGAGACGCCTTCGTTGCGAAAGGTGCGGCCCATCTCGAAGACCTTCTCCATGCCGCCGACGCACAGCCGCTTGAGGTACAGCTCGGGCGCGATGCGCAGGTACAGGTCGAGGTCGTAGGCGTTGATGTGGGTACGGAAGGGGCGGGCGTTGGCGCCGCCGTGGATCTGCTGGAGCATCGGGGTCTCGACCTCCAGATAGCCGCGCTCCAGGAGCCCCTGGCGCAGTGCCTGCACCGCGCTGGAACGAGCCCGTACGACGTCCCGCGCCTCGGGGCTCGCGACGAGGTCGAGGTAGCGGCGCCGGACGCGGGCCTCCGGGTCTGCAAGTCCCTTGCGCTTGTCGGGGAGGGGCCGCAGGCACTTGCCGATGAGCTCCCAGGACCGGACGACGAGGGACGGTTCGCCGGACCTGCTGGTGCCCGCCTCGCCGCTCGCGACCACCTGGTCGCCGAAGTCGACCTGGGAGGTGAAGGAGTCCAGTACGCCGGCCCCGGCCTCGTCGCGGGTGAACATCAGCTGTATGTCCCCGGACCAGTCGCGCAGGACGGCGAAGACCACGCCGCCGAGGTCGCGTACGAGCATGACGCGTCCGGCGAGGGTGGCCTGTTCGCCGGAGCGGGTGCCGGGCGGGTGGCCGGGGTGCGCGGCCTTCAGTTCGGCCCGCAGCTCGGCCACCGTGTGGGTGCGGCCCCGGATGCCGACGGGGTAGGGGTCGGTACCGGCGGCCCGGATGCGCTCCAGCTTGTCGTGGCGCACGCGCACCTGCTCGGGCAGCCGCTCGGCGGGGACGGCCACGCCCTGCTCCCCCACGGCCTCCAGGTTCATGGAGGCGATGGACGGCAGCCCCTCGGTGGTGACGGGGTTGGTGAGGCCCTTGGGGTGGCCGTTGCCCCACAGGGTGCGCAGGCTGGGTACGGAGACGAAGCCCTCGGCGATGCCGGAGGCGAGGCTGACCCGGGCGAGCGAGCCGGCGTCCTGGTAGCAGAGGAACCGGGGGTACCACTCGGGGCCGTACTTGACGTTCGAGCGGTACAGCGCCTCCAGCTGCCACCAGCGGGAGAAGAAGAGCAGCAGCCTGCGCCACAGCTTGAGGACGGGGCCGGCGCCGATCCGGCCGCCTTCCTCGAACGCGGAGCGGAAGACCGCGAAGTTGAGGGAGATCCGGCGCACGCCCAGGCCCGGCGCGGCGGCGCAGAGCTGGGCGACCATGAACTCCATGACCCCGTTGGGGGCGGTGCGGTCGCGGCGCATCAGGTCGAGGGAGATGCCGTCCTTGCCCCAGGGGACGAAGGAGAGCAGGGCGATCAGCTTGCCGTCTGCGTCGAAGGCCTCGACCAGCAGACAGTCCCCGTCGGCCCGGTCGCCTAGGCGGTCCAGGGCCATGGAGAAGCCGCGTTCGGTCTCGGTGTCGCGCCATTTGTCCGCGCTCTCCACGATCATCTGCATCTCGTCCTGGGAAAGGGCGGAGTGGCGTCGGATGACGGTGGTGGCTCCGGTGCGCTTGACGCGGTTGACGGCCTGACGGGTGACGCGCATGTCACGGCCGTCGAGGTCGAAGTGGGCGACGTGGAGGATGGCCTCGTCGCCGAGCTGGAGCGCGCTGAGTCCGGAGCGGGCGTAGGCAGTGGCGCCGTCCTCGGAGGCGCCCATGACGGCGGGCTGCCAGCCGTAACGGCGGGCGACGGCCAGCCAGGAGTCGATGGCCGGGGTCCAGGCGGCGGGGTCGCCCACCGGGTCGCCGCTGGCGAGGCAGACTCCGGCTTCGACGCGGTAGGTGACGGCGGCCTTGCCGTTGGGGGCGAACACGACGGCCTTGTCGCGCCGGGTGGCGAAGTAGCCGAGGGAGTCGTTACGGCCGTAGGCGCCGAGCAGGGCGCGGATGCGGGGCTCCTCGTCGCCGTGCAGGGCGGCGGTCAGGCGCTGGGACCGGAACAAGGTCATGGCGGCGTTCAGCAGGGCGAGGGCGCCGAAGAGGCCGAGCAGGAAGTACAGCGGGCGGGGCGGCCGGCCGTCGAACTGGCGGGCCGAGAACAGGCCGCCGAAGACCTGCTTGGCGGCCCAGTCCAGCCACTGGCCCTTGGGCAGGGTGCCGGGGAACAGGGCGACGAGCCCCCAGCCCAGCAGCACGGCGGCGAGCATTCCGAGCCCGAGCACGATCATGGCCCGCCACAGGGCTCCGGGGCGGGAGGCCGCGTAGAACTCGTCTCGTGCGGCGATCAGCACGGCCATGGCGGCGACGGCCAGAGCCATGGAGGGGACGCCGACCCAGTAGTCGCCGATGGCCATGTCCAGCACGTCGTCGAGCATCAGCAGGGCCAGATAGGTGACGACGATCCACCAGGCGACCTTCTTGCGGGTGCCGAGGGCCGCGGCGAGCAGGAAGAGGAAGACGGCGTAGGCGAGGTTCGCGCTGACCGGGACGACGATGAGGTCGAGGAAGCGCACGACGTGCCGCAGCAGGCGCCGAAGCGTCGGGGAGAGCGCCAGCAGAGCGCACAGCAGACCGAGCGCTCCGAAGAACGCCCCGAATCCGTCGGGCACCCGGTTCAGGAAGCGGTTCCGGGTTCCGCGCGTGTCCTCCACGGTGGCACTCATGGTTCGCACTGTAGGGAGGGCGGCGGCGGTCCGCGCGCCGAGCCGGACCGCCTCGGGAGGGTGGCCGAGCACGTGAACACGGGATTCGAACGGGGTACCGACGGGCCGAAGGTGATCCTGGCCGGGGTCGACGGATCAGAGTCCTCGATGCGGGCGGCTGCCCACGCGGCGGGGCCGGCCAGGCGGCAGAACGCACTGCTGGCGCTGGTGTACGTCCAGCCGGTGATGCCGGCCGGCGCCTCGCTGGGCGCGCCGGTGGCCGACACCACCGGGGAGATCGCGGAGGGTCTCGTCGCCGACATCCGCGAGGCGGCGGAACGCCTCAAGGGCATCTACGAGGTGCGCCGGCAGTTCCACACCTTCCGCGGCGGCCCTCCCCCAGCTACCGCTGGGAGGTGCCCCCAGCGGTAGCTGGTGAGCGCGGCGGAGGAGCTGACGGCGGACGCGGTGGTGGTCGGCGAACGGGCCGGCCACCGCATCGTGAGCTCGGTGGCGATCCGCCTGGTCGAGGCCGGCCGCTGGCCCGTGACCGTGGTTCCCTGAAGCCTGGCGACGAGAGCCACCGCCTCTACGCCGTGAACGCCGGCACCGGCAAGCTGGTGTGGAGCCACCGGCTGCCCCGGTTGGACGGCCGCCTGCGCGGCCACGATCATCCGCTGAGCTCACGCCCCGCAGGCTACTCGGTCATCGTGAGGCCGTCCTTGGCCGCGCCACGGCCGAGGACGGCCTCGCTGATCGCGTCCCGGGCGGTCTCGTAGTCGCTCTGGTCGGGGTCCTTGGCCAGCGCGGCGGAAAGGTTGACGACCCGGCCGATGGACAGGTCCATCATCTGCGGCACGAACTGGGCCTTGGTGACCTGCCAGCGCTGTCCGGCGGCGGCCGGCGGGGCGAAGGTGAAGCGGCCGATCGAGCCGTAGTTGCCGCGCATGTCCCGCGCGCCCGAGTAGTCGAACATCTCGCCGGCGACCTGGTCGCCCATGCCGTAGACGATCCAGGTCCCGTTGACCTTCTCGTACGCCTGCGGGATGTGCGCGTGCGTGCCCAGGATCATGTCGATGTCCGGGCGGCCGCCGGTCTGCGAGGCGGTCAGCGCCTTGCCGAGGGAGAGCTGCTTCTCGTCCGGGTCGGTCTGCCACTCCGTACCCCAGTGGAGGCTGACCAGGACCACGTCGGCGCCCGCCTTCCGGGCCGCCCGCGCATCCGCGACGATCTTGTCCTGCTCCATCAGCTTGACCGCCCACGGCTGCCCCTGCGGCAGCGGGTATCCGTTGGTGCCGTAGGTGTAGGCGAGGTGCGCGACCTTCGCGGAGCCCGCCGTGTACGTGGTCACCGTGGCCGCCTCGGCCGCCGTACGGGCCGAGCCGGCGTGCTTCAGACCGACCTTGTCGAACCGGTCCAGCGTGCGGCGCAGCCCGTCGGCCCCGTCGTCCAGGGTGTGGTTCGAGGCCGTGGAGCAGCCGTCGTATCCGGTTTCCTTCAGCGCGTCGGCCACGCTCGGCGGGGAGACGAAGGCCGGATAGCCGGAGAAGGGCCCGTCCTCCTCCCCGTAGATGGTCTCCATGTGGCAGAGGGCCAGGTCGGCCCCGGAGACCACGGACTTGACCCCGGAGAACATCGGCCTGAAGTCGTGCCCGTCACCGTCCGCGTCGTTCGCCGCCCGCTGGATGACCGAGGTGTGCGGCAGCACGTCGCCGCTCGCGACCAGTGTGAAGCCCTTGGCCGCGGGAGCCCCGGCGGCGGTGGAGGCGGCGGCCGGTCCGCCGGAGTCCGCGAGGCGGGCCGGCGTCGATCCCCCCGCGGCCGAACAGCCCGCGGCCGCCGACAGCATCAGCGCCGAGAGGAGGGCGACGGACTGTCGGGTGCGCTTGGTCATCTGCCCCAGCTCTCATTAGTACGACTATCCGACTTCCCGGTAATCCACCTAACGGGACGTCATAAGTCAAGGAACGGATCCGTCCGCGGGCCACGAGCCCACTCCGATGGCCGCTGCCGACGGCCGACGGCCGACGACGACAGCCGCTGCAGACAGCCGCTGCCGTTCGCCGCGCCGTTCGACCGTTCACCGCCCCGCGCGGCCGCCCACCGGATGACGCGGGCGCTTGGGCGCACCGCCGGGGCCGGACGGTTCCCGGTGGGCTCCGTGCAGGTCAGGGTGGATGTGTCGCCCTCCCGACAGACCTCCACTCGCCCTGGAAGGAGCCCCTCGTGCCGCTCTCCCCCACCCTCCGGCGTACCGATCCCGACGCACTGGCCGAACTCCAGCGCGACCACGGGCGGGCCCTGTTCGGTTTCCTGGTCGGGCTCACCGCCGGGGATGCCCAGCGCGCGGAGGACCTCGTACAGGAGACCCTCGTACGGGTCTGGCAGCATCCGGAGGTCCTGTCGAGCGGGCACGAGTCCATGCGGCCCTGGCTGTTCACGGTCGCCCGGCGGCTCGCGATCGACGCGCGGCGGGCCCGGCTGTCACGGCCGCAGGAGGTGGACCCGGAGGGGCTGGAGCAGGCACCCGCTCCCGAGGACGCGGTGGCCGGGTCGGTCACGGCGATCGACGTCCGCCGGGCCGTCGGGTGCCTGGGCCCGGAGCACCGCGAGGTACTGATGCAGGTCTACTTCCAGGACCGGTCGGTGGCCGAGGCCGCCGCCGAGCTGGGGATCCCGGCCGGCACCGTCAAATCCCGTACGTACTACGCCCTGCGCGCCCTGCGGAAGGACCTCCAGGGGTACGGATACGGCCTCGGCGCCTGAGCTCCGGTGACCGGGGCAACAGATCGGGGACCGCCTCGTAGCGCCACGGACCGGACAGAAAGCGCATGGAATGAGGCATTAGACCGTTCAAGTTGAGTAAACACGCCCCACTCCGTCAGCCGCTCGGTGAAGGCTCAGGGCAGACGGCGGGACGCTCGATGCGCGGGAGAAGGTGGAACGGTGCAGCCCGAGGGTATGAACGGCACCAGTGACGGCGGGCTCGCGGTGCCCATGGCTTGGCTCTACGCCGAGTACATCGCAGACGAACTGCTGCGCACGGGCCGGCTCATCCCGGTCAGCACCCTGGAGTTCCGGGCGGGGCGGGACACGCTCGCGCTGACCATCTACCTCTCGGACGCGGCCGGGGAGCTCTCCGGGATCCGGGTGGTCTCCCAGCTCGACGAGTGGCTCTCGCTGACGGCGTACGGCCACCCCTGGCGCGACTGGGTGCACACCCGCTTCCTCGCACTGGGCGAGGAGGCCCGGGAGCGCGGCCGCGCCGAGGAGCCCGATCTGGAACTGGCCCGGGCGGCCTGGCGCTGGCTGGACCGTACCGAACTGTTCGCCACCAACCTCGACCCCGGACGGCACGGCCACGCCGACACCCCGCCGGGACTGGACGAGAACGCGCGCGTGTGGACCCCCGCCTGGCAGCTCGGCCTGCCGCTGGGCCACCTGGCGATGCACCTGTTCTGAAGGGCCTACGCCGGTCTGCGGGGGCCCGGCGGCGCCTCGGCCGGATCCATCACGAGCCCGGTGAAATCCGCCTCGTTGCGTTCGGCACGGGTGACGTACCGGCGGGCGATCAGCCACATCACCGGGTACACCGCCAGGCCGAGGGCCACCCACACCAGCGGCCCCGACGCGGTGCGCGGCAGCACCAACACCAGCGGCAGCGTCCCGACGAGCAGCGCGAGCGCGGCCAGCGCGCCGATCCCGGCCCGCAGCTGACTGCGCATGAGGGCCCTCACGTACGTCGCGCCGAGGGTGGTCTGCTCGGAGATCTCCGAGCGGGCGGGGGTGTGCGCGGGCGGTCGGCGGCGGGTGCCCCGGGGTACCCCGGTGACGATCTCGCGCCGGGGCGGCGACTGCTGCTCCTCGGCCATGGCGTGGGAGTCTACGCAGCGGCCGGCTATTTGAGGAGGCGGGAGAGCCGCCGGTCGGCCAGCGGCTTGCCGCCGGTCTGGCACGTGGGGCAGTACTCGAGGGAGGAGTCGGCGAAGGAGACCGAGCGCACGGTGTCCCCGCACACCGGACACGGCTCCCCGGCCCGGCCGTGCACGCGCAGCCCGCTCTTCTTCTCGGCCTTGAGTTCCCCGGCCGCCACCCCGTGCGTCCGCTCGACGGCTTCGCGCAGGGTGTCCTGGACGGCGGCGTGGAGGTGGGTCACCTGGTCCTCGTCGAGGGAGGCGGCCAGCTTGAACGGCGACATCTTCGCGTGGTGCAGGATCTCGTCGCTGTAGGCGTTTCCGATGCCCGCGATGACGCTCTGGTCCCGCAGCACGCCCTTGATCTGCCGCCGCTCCCCCGCCAGCAGGGCGGCGAAGGCCTCCCGGTCGAAGGAGTCGGCGAGCGGGTCGGGTCCGAGCCTTGCGATCCCGGGCACCTCCTGGGGGTCCCGTACCACGTACACCGCGAGCCGTTTCTGGGTCCCCGCCTCGGTGAGGTCGAAGCCGCCACCGCCCTCCAGGACGACCCGCAGCGCCAGCGGTCCCTTGCCGGGACGCGGGGGCTGCGCGGGCAGGGTGTCCTGCCAGCGCAGCCAGCCGGCCCGGGCCAGGTGGGTGACGAGGTGGAGTTCGCCGATCCGCATGGCCAGGAACTTGCCGTGGCGGGTGGTGGACCCGGCCGTCTGCCCTTCGAGAGCGGTCAGCGGCGGATCGTACGTCTTGAGCACGCTCACGGCGAGCGGGAGGACGCGCTCGACCACCCGTCCGGCGAGGTGTTCGTCGAGGTACTCGCGCAGGGCCTCGACCTCGGGCAGCTCCGGCATGGTCCCAGCCTGCCCCCGCCTCAGGCGAAACGCGAGCCGTGCACGGGTCGGCCGAGCCGAGCCGAGCCGGTCGCGGGTCGGAGAGCCCGGGGATCCGGTCGGACCGGCCCGGCAGCAGGGAGAGGGTGCCGGTGGGGGCGAACTGCCAGCCGCGCAGGTCGGCGCCGACCAAGGAACGAGCGGCAGCGGCCAGTTCGTCGCGGGCCGAGATGCTGCGCCGGAGCGGGCGTGGGCCGCGCCAGGTCTCGTCCCCGGGGCTCGGCCCCGCCCCGATCAGCCCATCACGAACTCGCACCACACGCACTTGCCGCTGCCCCGCGACTCCACGCCCCACACATCCGCCAGCCGGTCCACGAGCATCAGCCCCCGCCCGGACACCCCCGCCTCACCCGCCTCCCGACGCCTCGGCAGCGCGCTCGACCGGTCCTCGACCTCCACCCGCATGCGCCGGTCGGTCCCGGTCAGGACCCGCAGGGTCACGATCGCCGGGCCGTCCGTGTGCATCAGGGCGTTCACGATCAGCTCGTCCGCGACGAGCTCGATCTCGTCGGCGCGCTCCCGCGCACCCCACGCGCGCACCGCCGCTCCGATCATGTGGCGCGCCGCCACCAGGGCCTCCGGATCCCCCGGCGCCACGTGCTGCCGGAGGCGGCCACCGCCCTGTGGAGCGTCCGGCACCTCGCGGCGCAGCAGGAGCAGCGCCATGTCGTCGTCGCCGCCCCGCTCGTCGACGACGCCGCACAGCCGGTCCGCGAGGAGCTGCATGTCCGCCGGTCCGCTGCGGATCAGCGAGGTCAGGTGCTGGATCCCGTCGTCGAGGTCGGCGCCGGGCTGCTCCACCAGGCCGTCCGTGCACAGCAGGATCGTTTCACCCGGGTCCAGCTCCACCGTCGTCACCGGGTACTCCAGGCGGCCGAACTCCGCCGAGAGGCCGAGCGGCATGCCGCCTCCCACCGGGAGCCGCCTGCAGTCCCCGTCCCGGGTGCGCAGCAACGGGTCGATGTGGCCCGCCCGGACCAGTTGCAGCACCCCCGTGGACAGGTCGGCCTGCACGTACGTGCACGTCGCGAAGCGGTCGGTGTCCAGTTCGTGCAGGAAGACGGAGGCCCGGGCCATGACCGTGCCCGGCGAGTGGCCCTCGGCGGCGTACGCGCGCAGCACGATCCGCAGCTGGCCCATCACCGCGGCCGCGTGCGTGTCGTGGCCCTGGACGTCGCCGATGACCGCGCCGACCCGGCCGCCCGGCATCGGGATGACGTCGTACCAGTCGCCGCCGATGTCCTGGCCCATCCGGGCGGAGCGGTACCGTACGGCGATCTCCGCGCCCGGCACCGACGGGATCCGCCTCGGCAGCATGGCCTGCTGGAGGCCCTCCGCCAGGTCGTGCTCCTGCTCCAGCAGCATGGCCCGCTGGAGGCTCTGCGCGATGCTGCTGCCGAGCGCGACGAGCAGGTTCCGCTCGTCCTGGGTGAAGCCGTCCTTGTCCTGGTAGAGGAGCCCGATCGCGCCGATGGGCCTGGCCTGGGCGATCAGCGGCAGGTACGCGGCCGCCGAGATGTCCATCGCCGAGATCTTCGCCCAGAGACCGGGATAGTCCTCGGCGAACTCCTGCGCGGAGTCGAGGAAGCGCGGCTGGAGCGAGCGCACGACCTCGCTCATCGGGTACTGCTCGTCGATGCGGGTGTACCGCGTTCCGGGGACGAAGCTTCCCGTCGGCCCCTCGGCGACGAGGTGGATCCGCCCGGCCTCGACGAGGCCCATCACCATGCCCATCGAGCCGAGGCGTTCCAGCCCGTGGGCGTCGCCGAGCGCGTCGATGACGTCCTGCACGGTGCGGGCGTGGGCGAGGGCGGCGGTGGTGCTCTCGACCACCGACGTCTGGCGCCGCCGCTCCTCGTCGAGCCCGAGCCGTTCCGCCGAGTGGCTGAGCTCGTCGGTCGCGTCCCGGACGATGCCGATGATCCGGTACGGGCGCCCGTCCCGGCCGCGCATGACGCGGCCCTGGGTGTGCGTCCAGCGCAGCCGGCCGTTGTGGCAGCGGATGCGGAAGTAGGCGCCGTAGCTGTCCTCGCCGCTCTTGAGGGCGCTGGCGACGAGGGCGTCGAGCCGGGTGGCCTCGGTCGGCGGGACGCGCGGGGAGAGGGATTCGGGCCGTCCGTCGTATTCGTGAGGGGCCGTGTCGAAGACGTCGAGCGCCGCCCCGTCCAGGTGCATGAGCCCTGTGACCAGGTCCCAGTCGAAGCTGCCCATGCGGTTCAGCGCGAGCGACCGGTCCGGGTGTGCGGGCCAGTCGTCCGGCAGCGATACGGTGGTCGGCACCGATCCACCATGACACACGGGCCGGTCAGGCGCTCTCCAGCGGGTAGACCGGGTCGGAGGACGGCTGCTGCTGCTGCACGTCCGGGACGGCGCCCGGCTCGGCGGGGTCGGAAGGGAGCTGCGACCGGTCGGACGGGACGTCCGCCGGCACGTCCGTGGGAACGTCCGAGGGCAGATCGGACAGGGGCTGGCCGGACAGCGGCTGGTCGGACAGCGGCTGGTCGGACAGGGGCTGGTCGGACAGGGGCTGGTCCGAGGGCGGCACCTCCGACGGAGATACGTCCGACGGCGGCAGGTCTGACGGAGGTAGGTCGGACAGCGGCTGGTCCGACAACGGCACGTCGGACAGCGGCAGGTCCGCCAGCGGCAGGTCCGACAGCGGCTGGTCCGACAGCGGCAGGTCCGACAGCGGCAGGTCGGACGGCTGCTCCTGCTGTTGCTGCGGCGGTACGGCCAGGCCCGGCGGCTCGGCCGGATTCTGCCGCCGCCCGTCGCCCGAACCGGCCGGTGCGCCCGGTGACCGCGGCGGGCAGTCCCCGGCCCCGGGCGTCGGGCAGGGTTCGGCGGGCCCGGCCCCGGGCGGGGTGACGGGCCCGGTGGGGATGCCGTCGGCCGGGTCGAAGTCCGGCAGCACCCGCGGGGGCCGGTCCTGGGCGCCGTCGTCGCCCCTCTTGCGCTCGATCCAGGTGTTGTCGGCGATGTTGACGATGACCAGGTTGTTGATCGCGTGGGTGGTGGGCTCGATGACCACGACCTGGTTGGGCTGGTAGCCGTTCCAGGGGTCACCCTTGTGCACCGGGGAGCCCTTTGCGGCGCGCGGGGCGAGCAGCGGGTTACCGCAGGCGCAGCGGACCCGGGGCATTCCGTGCTCGTCGACGAGCACGGCGGTGCCTGCCTGGAGGACGGCCTGGAAGCTGTCTGCGCGGCCGTCACGGAAGCCGTGGCTGGTGACCCGGGTGTCGGCGCGGAGCACCACGGGGGTGAGGCCGCGGAGGAATTCCGGGATATTCGACTGTTCGATGTCGGACGCCTCGGCGAAGGCGTGGGCCTTGGCGTCGTCTGCGGTCAGGGAACGGACCTGCTGTTCCACGTCGCAGCTGCCGAGCCGTTCGGTGCCGCCGTACAGGCCGGGCGTGGCCGCGTTCACCGTGCGGATGCCCTGTCCGGTCCGGTTGGGCAGCGGCGGCTGGACGGGGGCGGACTCGGCGGTGGCCGAGGTGGCGGTGAAGGGTGCCGGGCCCGCGGCGGCCACGGGCTGGAGGTGGACCTCCTGACTCTCGGATCCCGCTGCCCCGCTGGGCTCCTCGGAGCCGCCGCACGCCGCGGCGAACAGGCCGAGAGCCGCGAACAGAGCGGCGCCGGCCGGTGCATGACGGCGCGGCGACTGACGATGTGTCGGAGGTGTCGGTGCGTGCACGTGAATCTCCCTTTTCGCCCCGGTTGCTCCCTCTTGTCTGCCGCATCCACGCCGAGGCCGCAACCGGAGCGCTTCTTGAACATGTTCAAGGAAACCCGTAGAGTCACGGCCATGACTTGAACGCGTTCAAAGCGTTCGGCCGCATTGGGGAGGGGGTCCGCGGTGACCGTACTGGTGAACATGATCGTCACCTTGGGCATGCTCTACGTGGTCCCGGCCGGGCTGCGCCTGATCGACCCGGCCGGGCTGCGCCGGACCGCCCGCCTGTGGCCATGGCCCGCCGCCCTCGGCGCGGTCTCCCTCTGGCTGCCGCGCGGAGCACTGGCCACGACGCTCGCCGCACTGTACGCCGCGGCCTGCCTGGCCCTCGCGGCGCGGGCCCCGGCCGGACTCCTGCGCGGCCGCCCGGGCCCCGCGGACGTCGCGGTGGCCACGGCGCTGGTCTCACCGTCGGTCGCCGGGACCGCCCTGGTCGCCGAGCGCGCCGGTCACCGGCTCTTCGGCTTCGACCTCGACATCCTGGCGCTCACCGTGCCCCACTTCCACTTCGCCGGATTCACGGCGGCCCTGGTCGCCGGGCTGGTGTGCCGGGCCGCGGTACCCGGACCGGGCGCGCGCTGGGCCGCGTACAGCGTCCCCGCGGGCACCCTGCTCGTGCTCCTCGGCTACTTCGTGGACGACTGGGCCGAGCTGGCGGGCGCGGTGGTCCTGACCGGCGGGATGTGGGCCGTGGCCCTGCTGACCTGGCGGGAGATCCGTCCGGCCGCAGGAGACCGGACCACGCGTGCACTGCTCGCCACTTCGGCGGCGGTGCTGCTGGCCACCATGCTGCTCGCCCTGTGGTGGGCGGTCGGCGAGGCCACCGGCGTCGTACACCCCACCTTGACCTGGATGGCCGCGACCCACGGCCTCGGAAACGCCCTCGGATTCGCCCTGTGCTCGGTGCTGGCCTGGCGCCGACTGACCGCAGACCGACAGGAGACCTCGCCATGACCCGCCTCATCAGCGCCGGCCGGGACGCCCTCAGCTACCCCGACCGCGGCGCTACCGCCGAGCGACCACTGCCCGCCGGATACCACCACCTGCACCACCGGGTCCGCATCGGGTACGGCCGGTCCGCCTTCGAGGCCGCCGGCATCGCGGTGACCACCTTCCAGGCGCACCGGACGTCGGGCATGCGGGTCCGCGGTGACGTCGACACGACAGCGGCCGTCCGCCCCGGCAGCCGGGTGACCGTCGGGATCGGCTTCGGGCCGCTGCGCATCGATGCTCCGTGCCAGGTGGTCTGGACGGCGTACGAACCCGCCCGGATCGGTTTCGCGTACGGCACCCTGACGGGCCACCCGGAGTGCGGGGAGGAGTCCTTCATCGTGGACATGGACCCCGACGGCACCGTGTGGTTCACCGTGACCGCCTTCAGCCGCCCCGCCTGCTGGTACACCCGGCTCGCGGGCCCGGTGATCCCCTTCCTCCAGCTGCGTTACGCGCGCTGGCTGGGCCGCCACGTGCGCAGGCTGGCCACCGCCGCCTGACCGGTCCGATACTGGAGGAGATGGACTGGTTCACGGCGCCCGGGTACTGGCTGGGCCGGCTGGTCTTCCAGCGGGCCCTCGCCGGCGTCTACCTCTTCGCCTTCGTCGGGGCCGCCCTTCAGTTCCGGGCCCTGATCGGGGCACGGGGCATGCTGCCCGTGCCGCGCTACGTGCGGTACGTGCCCTTCCGGCGCGCCCCGAGCCTGTTCCAACTGCGCTACTCCGACCCACTGTTCGCGGGGTGCGCCTGGGCCGGGGCGGCGTTGGCCGCCGCGCTGGCCGCCGGGGCCGGGGACGAGGTACCGCTGGGCGCGGCCATGGGGATGTGGGCCCTGCTGTGGCTGCTGTACCTCTCCATCGTGAACGTCGGCCAGACCTGGTACTCCTTCGGCTGGGAGTCGCTGCTGCTGGAGGTGGGATTCCTCGCCGTCTTCCTGGGCAACGCGCGGGCCGGGCCACCGGTGCTGGTGCTGTGGCTGTTGCGCTGGGTGCTCTTCCGGGTGGAGTTCGGAGCCGGGCTGATCAAGATCCGCGGGGACTCCTGCTGGCGCAAGCTCACCTGCCTCTACTACCACCACGAGACGCAGCCGATGCCGGGGCCGCTGAGCTGGTTCTTCCACCATCTGCCGAAACCTCTGCACCGGGTGGAGTGCGGGGCCAACCACGTGACCCAACTGGCGGTCCCGGTGCTGCTGTTCACTCCGCAGCCGGTGGCCTCGTACGCCGCGGGGATCATCGCGGCGACGCAGCTGTGGCTCGTGCTGTCGGGCAACTTCGCCTGGCTGAACTGGCTGACGATCACGCTGGCCCTGTCGGCCGTGGACTTCACCGGCCTCGCGGGCGCTCCCCCGGCCGAGGCCTCGCGGGCGGCGCCGGTGTGGTTCGTGGTCCTGGTCTGCGCGGTGACCGTGCTGGTACTGGTGCTGAGCCGGCATCCGGTGCTCAACATGGTCTCGCGGCGCCAGGTGATGAACCGCTCCTTCGACTCGCTCCACCTGGTCAATACGTACGGCGCGTTCGGATCGGTGGGCCGGATCCGGGACGAGGTGGTGGTGGAGGGCACCGCCGACCGGGTGCCGCACGCGGACGGGGACTGGCGGGAGTACGGCTTCAAGGGGAAGCCGGGTGAACCGGGCAGGGTTCCGCGCCAGTTCGCCCCGTACCATCTGCGCCTGGACTGGCTGATGTGGTTCGCGGCGCTCTCCCCCGGCTATGCACGGGACTGGTTCGGACCGTTCGTGGAGCGGCTGCTGGCGGGCGACCGGGACACGCTGCGGCTGCTGCGCCACAACCCCTTCCCGGACGCGCCGCCCCGCTACGTCCGCGCCGTGCTGTACCGCTACCGGTTCACCACCTGGCGGGAGCTGCGCGAGACGGGTGCCTGGTGGCACCGCACGCTGCTGCGCGAGTACCTGCCGCCCACCCGGCTCGCGGAAGCCGCCTGGTCAGAGCCCGAGTAGGGCCGCCTCCCGCTGCGCGTCCAGGCCCGGGGCCGGCCGGTCGGGACGCTGCGGGGCGATCCCGCCGAGGCTCTGGAGCCAGGCCCAGGTGTCGGCCACGGTCTCCTCGACCGGGCGGCACTTCAGCCCCGCCGCCAGGGCCTTGGACACGTCAGCGCCGTGCATGTAGTCGTGCCCCTCGCCCTCCGGTATCCAGACGGGCAGCTCGGTCCAGGGCTGTACGTCGGCCTCCAGGATCGGGGCCGGGTCGGTCCAGCGCAGTTCGGCGGAGCCGCCGGTGGTGGCGGCGCAGGCCTCCAGCAGGCTGCCCATCGTGGCGTGGCCGGCCGGGGAGACCAGGTCATAGGCGCCGGCGCGACCGGCGCCGGCCGCGTCCAGGGTCCAGCGCGCGAGGTCGCGTACGTCGATGTACTGGAGCGGGAGTTCGCGCGGGCCGGGGGCGAGCACCGGGCCGCCGCGGGCGGTGCGGTTCAGCCACCAGGGCAGTCGGCCGACGTTCTCGTACGGGCCGAGGATCAGCCCGGCGCGCACGAGCAGGGCGCGGTCACCGAAGGCGTCCAGGGCGGCCAGCTCGGCGCCCCGCTTGTCCTCGGCGTAGGCGACGGAGGCGGCGTCGGGCGAGCCCTCCACGACCGGGCCGTCCTCGCCCTGGCCGGCCGGGGCGGGGTAGGCGTACACGGAGCGGCTGGAGACGTACGCGTACCGCCCGGCACGCTCGCGCAGCAGGCGGGCGCTGTCGCGTACGGCGGTGGGGGCGCCGCCCCAGGTGTCCACGACGAGGTCCCACTCCCCCTCGGCGAGGGCGTCCAGGCCGCCGGGGGCGGTGCGGTCGCCGTGCAGGGCACGGGTGCCCGGCGGGGGCGCGTGGTGGCCGCGGTGGAAGACGGTCACCTCCCAGCCCCGGCCGACGGCCTCCTCGGTGATCGCGCGTCCGACGAATTCGGTTCCACCCAGCATCAGTAGCTTCATGCGGCTCAGCCTGCCCGGGCGGCCGTGCGACGGGAAGTCATGATCGCCGTCAGCGATGACGCTCACGGCGTAGGCGGCCCGGGAACTCCTCGCGGTGCCCGGCGGCACAGGGCAGCGCCCCCGGTTCGGGTCGGCACGGGGGCGCTGGGTACCGCTCTTCTCTTCGGACCGGCCGGCGTGGACCCTCCGGTCGCTCGGGCCGCGCTAGTCGACGCCGGGCAGGATGTGCGACTCCGCCAGGTCGTCCTCGTATCCCGCCAGCCGGATGGGGGCGGAGCGTGCCCAGACCTCGAGGCTTCCGAGCTCGTCGGTCCGCGACTTGGGCCGCGACCCCGTCCGCTCCAGCAACGTCGGTTCGGGCTTCGTGATTTCTGTCACCGCGCACTCCTTCGTGTCGCGCAACCCGGCAGGCGGACCGCGAGCCGGGCAAGGGCTAAAGGGTTTCCGGACGCGGTGGCGCCTTGGTGGAGCGTGGCCCGGATGGGGCCTTCTTGATGCCCCAGAGTACACATATGAGCGGGCCTCCGCTCGATAGAAAGGCAAAATCCGCGTCGCCCTCTTTTTTTCGCCGCGAGTTCAGGAAGTCTTCGACCCGCGGGTGCGTCCAGCATGGTCCGCTCGACGCCGGATGCGCGCGGGGGCGACGGAGGGAGCGGCGGTGGCGAGGTCCGGAATACGGGGGTTCGAAGTGCTGTACATCTCAAGCGTTCCGGAGCTCATGGATCTTCTGCACGCCTGCCGCGACGGCCGTGGGCTGCGGACTGCGGCCCTGCTGCGCCGCGCCCACCCCTTCGACAAGGAACTCCAGACGGCGGGGCTCGTACTGGATCTCGGCGAGCTGCTCCGTCCGGGTGACGGAGTGTCCCGGACCGATCACGCTGAGGCGGTCCGCCCGCTGCTCGGCGAGCGGGTGGCCCGGCTGGTACGGCTGCACGCGCGGGCCGGGGACGAGGCGGGGCTCCGCGCCCTGACGGCGGCCGGCCCGGACCGCGAGCCGGCGACGGCCCTGCTCCAGGCACACGACGCGGCCGGCGCCGCGGGCCTGGACGCGGGCGTGCTGGAGGACTGGCGGCCGGTGCTGGAGCTGGTCGCGGCGGGCGCCTACCGGGTGTCCGGGCCCGCCGGGAACGCGAACGGCCCCCTCGGCGCACCGAGGGGGCCGAGGGAGCCGTGGGGTCCGAGGGGACCCAGGGGATCGGCTGTGGGACGCCCTTAGGGCCCGCCGGGCCTACCAGTTCGCGGGGGCGTAGTCCTTGAGGAAGACTCCGAAGAGGTCCTCACCGTGTTCGCCGCGGACGATCGGGTCGTAGACCCGGGCCGCGCCGTCGACCAGGTCCAGCGGGGCGTGGAAACCCTCCTCGGCCAGGCGCAGCTTGTCGAAGTGCGGGCGCTCGTCGGTGATCCAGCCGGTGTCGATCGAGGTCATGAGGATGCGGTCCGTCTCGAACATCTCCTGGCCGCTGGTCCGCGTCACCATGTTCATCGCGGCCTTGGCGGCATTGGTGTTCGGGTGCCCCGCGCCCTTGTAGCCGCGGCTGAACACGCCCTCCATCGCCGAGACGTTGACGACGTAGGCACGCCCGCTGGACGCCTTCCGGGCGGCCTCGGCCATGGCCGGCCGGAGCGCGCTGATCAGGATGAACGGCGACGTGTAGTTGCACAGCTGGGTCTCGAGCAGCTCCACCGGGGAGATCTGGTCGATGGTCTGCACCCAGGTGTTGCTCTCGACGACGTCGGGCAGCAGGCCGCCCGCGTCGATGGCGGTGCCGGCGAGATGCCGCTCCAGGCTGGCGTTGCCCGCGACCAGGGCGAGGTCGGCGACCTTCTGCGCCTCGAGCCCGCTCACGCCGACGGGCAGCGCCGCCAGGCCGTCGACCGCGCCGGAGTTGAAGGCGCCGATGACGTGGTGGGCGGGCAGCTCGCCGGCAGGCAGCGGGGCGGCCTCCCCCTCGACCAGCGCGGCGTAGGCGGTGGGCAGGCGGCGCACGGTCTGCGTCGCGTTGTTGATCAGGATGTCGAGCGGACCGGCCTCGGCCACCTGGTCGGAGAGCGCCACGGCCTGGGCCGGGTCGCGAAGGTCGATGCCGACGACCTCCAGGCGGTGCATCCAGTCCGCCGAGTCGTCCATCGCCTTGAAGCGGCGGATGGCGTCCTTGGGGAAGCGAGTGGTGATCGTGGTGTGCGCGCCGTCGCGCAGCAGCCGCAGCGCGATGTACATGCCGATCTTGGCCCGGCCGCCGGTGAGCAGCGCGCGCTTGCCCGTGAGGTCGGCGCGGGCCTCGCGCTTGGCGCGGTTCTTGAGGGCGCAGTCCGGGCAGAGCTGGTGGTAGAAGTAGTCGACCTCGACGTACCGCGTCTTGCAGACGTAGCAGGAGCGCGGGCGCTGGAGTATCCCGGCGATCCGGCCGGCCTCGGTGCCGGAGGAAGGCAGGATGCCCTCGGTCTCGTCGTCGATGCGCTCGGCGGAGCCGGTGGCGGTGGCCTCGGTCACGGCCTTGTCGTTGGCGGTCTTGGCGGCGCGGCGCTCCTGGCGGCGGCGCTGCTTGACCGTGCGGTACAGGCCGGCGGTGGCGCGGCGTACGGTGATCGCGTCGGGGTGGTCGACGTCGATCTTGTCCAGCTCGTCGAGCACGCTGAGGCAGAGGGCCAGCCGCTCGGGGTCGATGCCGGGTCCGTATGCGTGCCCGTAGTCCTGGCTGTCTTCGGTCACCGTCATGGCCGCTGCCGTTCCTTGATCACTCGTCCGCATCCGCCTGCTGCGGAAGTCCCCAAAAGGGGAACTGTACGGATCCGACGCGCCCGGAGCCAAACCCGTTGCCACTGGGCTCACATATCGCGTGCGCGGTGTCACCGTATGCGTCCGGACGTGGGCTTCTTCGCTGCCCTGCGTGCCTGATCGCGTACTCCCGTACTACGCCGGGAGTACGACTCGTGACCCCCTGTGGGCGGAGGAATAGCGAAGTCGGGTCGGGCATTGTGGACTTCATGAGTGCACTGGCGCTGTCGGCCTTGCTCTGCCTCGTGTCCGCCCTGGCGTACGCGGGTGGCGCGATCGTCCAGGAACAGGTCGCGGCGACCACGCCGGACCGTCCGTACGCCGCGCTGCGACGGGGCGTCTGGTGGGTGGCGGTCGGGCTGAACGGTCTCGGCGCCCTGCTGCACGTGGCGGCCCTCGCGTACGGGCCGCTGAGTCTGGTCCAGCCCCTCGGCGCGCTCACGATCGTCTTCGCGCTCCCGATGGCGGCCTTCTTCGTGGGGCGCCGGGCCGGCGCCGCGGCCTGGCGCGGGGCGGTGCTGGCCACGGTGGGTCTGGCCGGGCTGCTGGCCCTGACCGGCGGTGACGGGCGGGCGCAGGCCCTGGCGGGCGGTGAGCGGAGCCTGCTGCTGCTCGTGACCGGGGCCGGGGTGGCGACGCTGGTCCTGGCGGCGCACCGGATGCACCGGGCGGTGCTGCGCAGCGTGCTGCTGGCAGCGGCGGCCGGTACGGCCTTCGGCATGGCCTCGGTGTTCACCAAGTCCGTGGCCGAGGGCTTCGGCCCGGGCACGCCCGGCGGGCTGTGGCCGGACCTCGCTGCGATCGCGGTGCTCGCGTCCGGCGGGCTGCTGCTCTCGCAGGCGGCCTACCGGGGCGCCGGGCTGACCGCGCCGCTGGCCACGGTGACCGTGGTCAATCCCGTGGTCGCGGCGACGGTCGGCATCTCGCTGTTCGACGAGGGCTTCCGGTACGGGGCGGCCGGCACGGCGGCGGCCCTGGCCTGCGCCGTGGTGGCGGCCGCCGGGCTGATCCTGCTCACCGCCGTGCCGTCGCACGTACGTGGGTCAGATGTCGGCCCCGTGGGAACGGAGGTACTTCAGCGGGTCGATGTCGGAGCCGTAGCCGGGTCCCGTGCGTATCTCGAAGTGCAGGTGGGGGCCGCTGGAGTTGCCGGTCGAGCCGGAGCGGCCGATCCGCTGGCCTCCGGAGACCTGCTGGCCGGACTTGACGCCGAGCGCCGACAGGTGGGCGTACTGGGAGTACCGGCCGTCGGTGTGCCGGATGACGACCTGGTAGCCGTACGCCCCGGCCCAGCCGGCGGAGACGACCTGGCCGGGGCCGACCGACTTGACGGAGGTTCCGGTCGCCACCGGGAAGTCGACGCCCGTGTGGTAGCCGCTGGACCAGGAGGACCCCGCGACGCGGTAGGCGGTACCGATGGAGGCGTCGACGGGGGCGGAGAATCCGCCCGCGGCGGGCTTCTGCTGCGCTGAGGCGGGCTCCGGGGCCGGCTTCTCGGCCGGTTTCTCCGCGGGCTTTTCGGCCGGCTTCTCTGCGCGCTTTTCGGCAGGCTTCTCTGCGGGCTTCTCCGCCGCCGGCTCCACGGGCTTCACCGGGTCGGCCGTGCGCGGAGGCTTCTCCGGGTTCTGCGCGGGCGGGGCCGCGGTGATCCGCAGGGTGAGCCGCTGCCCGGGGAAGATCATGTCCGGGTTGCTTCCCACGGTGGCGCGGTTGGTCTCGTAGAGCACCTGCCAGCCACCCTCGACGTGCTGCTCGGTGGCGATCGCCGAGAGCGAGTCACCGGGCGCGACCACGTACGGGTTCGGCAGCACGGAGGTTCCGGTGGGGCGGGGCACAGTGCCCTGCTGCCCGGTGGCGGCCTTCGTCTGCCGCGTCTCGGTTTTCGCCCCCTGTGGGACCTGCGCCCCTTGTGCCTTCGGCGCCTGGCCCTGCGACGCGGCGGCGGGCGCCTGGCCGCTGCGGCTGAGACCGGCCTGCTTGCCGCACTGCGGCCAGGCCTGGGGCCCCTGGCCCTTCAGGACCTTCTCCGCGACCGCTATCTGCTGGTCCTTTGTGGCCAGGTCGGCGCGGGCGGCGTAGACGGTACCGCCGAATTCCCGCCAGGTGCTCTGGCTGAACTGGAGGCCGCCGTAATAGCCGTTGCCGGTGTTGACGTGCCAGTTGTTCGTCGACTCGCAGGCGGCGACGTTGTTCCAGGTGTCCACGGAGGCGGCGTGCGCGGCTCCGGCGCCGATGAACGGGAGCGCGATCCCTGCGCCACCGGCGGTGACGGCGAGCGAGGCCCGGTTGATACTGCTCGGCTGATACCGGCGGTGCCGGCCCCGTACACCCATGGGAGCCCCCATCGAAGACATCAGGAAAGGCAAAACCTAACGTCACGATCAGAGCATGACAAGGGGCGCAACGGGGCGCCCCTTAGCGGAATTTGACAATCCCTCGGCGGCGATCGGACCGGTAGCCGTGCGCGTCGATGTAGCGTCGGCATTCCCCGCACACCGAAGCACGCAGGAGCGCAACGATGAGCACCAGCACAGCCCAGATCGGCATCACCGGGCTCGCGGTCATGGGCAGCAACCTCGCCCGGAACTTCGCCCGCAACGGCTTCACCGTCGCCGTACACAACCGCACCGCCTCGAAGACCACCGCTCTCGTGAAGGAGTTCGGCCACGAGGGCAGCTTCGTGGCAGCCGAGTCCGCGAAGGAGTTCGTCGACGCGCTGGAGCGCCCCCGACGCCTCGTCATCATGGTGAAGGCCGGGGAGCCGACCGACGCCGTGATCCGCGAGTTCGCGCCGCTCCTGGAGGAGGGCGACGTCATCATCGACGGCGGCAACGCACACTTCGAGGACACCCGGCGGCGCGAGAAGGAGCTGCGCGAGCAGGGCATCCACTTCGTGGGCGTGGGCATCTCGGGCGGCGAGGAGGGCGCGCTGCTCGGGCCGAGCATCATGCCCGGCGGCTCGAAGGAGTCGTACGAGTCCCTCGGCCCGCTGCTGGAGAAGATCGCCGCGAAGGCCGCCGACGGGACGCCGTGCACCTCGCACATGGGCCCCGACGGCGCCGGACACTTCGTCAAGATGGTGCACAACGGCATCGAGTACGCCGACATGCAGCTCATCGCCGAGGCGTACCACCTGCTGCGCGAGGTCGCCGGCTACTCCCCCGCGAAGATCGCGGAGACCTTCCGGACCTGGAACCAGGGGCGCCTGGACTCCTACCTGATCGAGATCACGGCCGAGGTGCTCGCCCACACGGACGCCGCGACGGGCCGGCCGTTCGTGGACGTCGTGGCCGACGCCGCCGAGCAGAAGGGCACCGGCCGCTGGACCGTGCAGATCGCCCTGGACCTGGGCGTGCCGGTGTCGGGGATCGCGGAGGCGGTCTTCGCCCGGTCGGTCTCCGGCCACGCGGACCTGCGTGCGGCCGCGCGGGGGCTCGCGGGCCCGACGGCCGCCGCGCTGTCCCCGGAAGCGGCGGAGGCCTTCGCCGCGCAGGTGGAGGAGGCCCTGTACGCCTCGAAGATCGTCTCGTACACCCAGGGCTTCCACCAGATCCAGGCGGGCAGCCAGGAGTACGGCTGGGACGTGGACCTGGGCGCCGTGGCCTCGCTGTGGCGCGGCGGCTGCATCATCCGGGCCGCGTTCCTGGACCGGATCCGGGCCGCGTACGACGCGCAGCCCGGGCTGCCGAGCCTGCTGGCGGACGCGCGTTTCGCCGAGGAGATCGGGGCGGCACAGGAGGGCTGGCGGTCCGTGCTGGTGGCGGCGGTGCGCCAGGGCATCCCGGTGCCCGCCTTCGCGGCTTCACTGGCGTACTACGACGCCCTGCGCGCGGAGCGGCTTCCGGCGGCCCTCACTCAGGGGCAGCGCGACTTCTTCGGGGCGCACACCTACCGGCGCACCGACCGCGCGGGCTCATTCCACACCCTCTGGAGCGGCGACCGCTCCGAGGTCCAGACGGGCTGAGGCCGCTCAGCTCCAGGGCCCGGGCTGCGGTACCGGCGCGGGCCCTGGCGGCGGAGGCACCGGGTCCGGCTCCGGGAAGGGGCCTGGCACGGGTGGCACGGGGCGCGGGATCGGTCCCGGGTCCGGGAAGGGCGCGGGGTCCGGGGTCGGCTCGGGCTCGGGCACCGGTGGCTGCGTCTCTTCGAGTTTTCGCACCATGGGGCCCATTTTCCCGCATTTGTCGCCGGAAAGCCCGTACGAGGCCTCGGGATCCGCCCTGGGATCCGTTTTGGGAGGCTGCCTTACGGGGCACCCGCCAGCCGCAGGCCCGCCGCCAGGCCGGGAGCCGGGCTGGACAGCACCGGGATCCGGGTCGTGACCAGGTCCGCGGCGCCTGCCATGGAGGCCTGGGCCAGCACGATGACGTCGGCGTCGGTGACGGCGTCGGCGGCCTCCGCCACCCGGGCGAGGGAGCCGGCGTCGTCCCCCGCGACGAAGCGCTCCCAGGCTCCGGCGACCAGCTGCGTACGGATCGAGACGGGCCGCTCTGCGGCCTCCTCGGCCAGCAGTTCACGGGTGGGGGCGAAGGTCGACTCCACGGTGGCCAGTACGGTGATCCGCGGGCCGGTGCGCACCGCGGCGGCCGCCATCGGCCGGTCCACGCGCAGCACCGGGGAGCCGAGCGCCGGAGCGAGGGATTCCGCGGTCGCCCCGATCGTGGAGCACGTGACCAGCACGGGCACCGGACCGGCCTCGGCGAGCAGGCCGGCGAGGTCCGGAGCCACCGCCTGCGGCCCTTCGGCACGCGCCCGGTCGAGCAGCTCCGGAACCACCCGGTGCCGCAGTACGGCTCCCGGGTGGTTCCGGTCCCGCAGCGCGTCGAAGACCGGGACGTGCGCGGGCGAGGTGTGCAGCAGGAGCAGATCCGTCACCAGAGGTCTGCGTCGGCATCGAGCTGGACCCTGGCCGCCGACACGACCTCGGGGGCCGGCTCGGGCGCCTGGTCGGGGTGTTTGGCCGCCCAGCTCGCCGCGTACGGGCAGAGCGGAACCACGGGCACGCCCTCGGCGGCGGCGATCCCGTAGAAGGTCTTCACCAGCTCCCCGGCGATGCCCCGGCCCTCGTGGCCCGGCTCGACGACGGTGTGCACCGCCACCAGGGCGTGCGGGGCCTCGGCGAGTACGAAGTAGGCGATGAACCCCACCGCCGACCCGTCCTCGACGGCCAGCAGCCGTCCGGC
Organism: Streptomyces sp. NPDC006463; assembly: GCF_042870715.1. Taxonomy (NCBI): domain Bacteria; kingdom Bacillati; phylum Actinomycetota; class Actinomycetes; order Kitasatosporales; family Streptomycetaceae; genus Streptomyces; species Streptomyces sp. NPDC006463. The sequence continues at coordinate 146,288 of NZ_JBIAHP010000011.1, forward strand.
CTTCCGCTCGTCCTTGAACTCGACCATGGTCCCCGACTCCCCTCAGACAGCCACGGCGTGCGGGCTGCGCTCCTGATCCGTACCGGGCACCGGGGCGGAGGGATCCGCGCCCAGCTCGATGATGCGATTGTCCGCGTCGACATGCACGACACGGGGCTGGAACACGCGGGCCTCGGCGTCGTCGAGCTGCGCGTAACTGATGAGGATGACCAGGTCCCCGGGGTGCACCAGATGCGCGGCGGCGCCGTTGATCCCGATGACCCCGGACCCGCGCTCCCCCTCGATGATGTAGGTCTCCAGGCGCGCCCCGTTGGTCACATCCACGATGTGGACCAACTCCCCGGGCAGCAGATCCGCGGCGTCCAGCAGATCGGCGTCAACGGTCACGGATCCGACATAGTGCAGATCGGCCTGGGTGACGGTGGCCCGGTGGATCTTGGACTTGAACATGGTCCGAAGCATGAGAAACTCCCGAAATGTCTGCTCCCTGCCTGCTTCGCGCAGGTCAAGGGCGGTCTCGGCACCCTACAACGATTCGCATGTCCGGTCAGCTTTCCCGCAGGTATTGCAGGACTCATGCTGACCCATTGCCGACGCGACGGCTTCGGCAGCACGGCGGCGCTGTCGACTCGTCGGCCCCGGGCGCGCTCCCGCAGAGGCGGGGCCCCGGGTGGCGGCCGGGTAGCGAAGCCGGTCTACGGCTGGAGCATGGGCGTCATCGGCGACTGTGGTGGGGCGAGGCCCGGTAGCAGCCAGGGCTGGAAGGGGGCCAGTACCGCAAGGGCGAGGAAGGCGATGCCGATGGCCGCCGAGAAGACGGGGCCCAGTCGCCACAGCTTCTCCACGAAGATCACCACGGCCACCGCGGCCATGGCCGGGACGTTCATGACGCCGAGCGGGATGAGGACGATCATCAGTCCCCAGCAGCAGCCGACGCAGTACGCCCCGTGGTGGGCCCCGACCCTCAGGTCCCGGACCACGGGCCGGAAGCCGGCGTAGCGCACGAGCTGGCCCATGGGACTGCGGCAGTGCCGAAGACAGAAGTTCTTCAGCGGGCTGAACTGGTACAGCCCGGCGATCAGGAAGGCTCCGGCACCGATCCAGCGCCCGGCGCCCGGGTGGTCGTCGACCACGGCCCCGGTCACGGCCAGGAGCCCGTAGGCGATGAGGCCGAAGACCGTCCAGGCCAGGAGGTAACCGGCCACGAACTGGGCGGTACGGGCCGCACGGACGGCTCCGGCCGACTGGCGGCCGATGGCCCGGGCCCAGGTGATGGCCACCGGGGCCACGGACGGGAACATCATGGCGATCATCATGATCAGCCACAGCAGCAGGAACAGCGGGATGCCCATGCCCATGGTCCCCGGCTCGACCCCCATGCCACGGGCCTGGTCGACGACCAGCGCCCAGGCGATCAGCGCGATCAGTCCCATCACGGACCATGCGAGCGCCAGCTGCCGAGCCGACAGCAGGTTTGCCGGACGCAAGGGTGGTGACAGGGCCTTCCGGTCGAGGCGCACGCTTCCAGCACACCACAGCGGACGTGCGCGTGCGCGTACGGAATCAGACCGCGCCGGGCGGCCACGGCGGGCGGCTAATTGATCTGCAGACCTGTACGACCCGGGCGGGGGCCGGTGATGTGTTCCAGGCTCTGTCGCCTTCCCCAGACCACCTCCGGTACGCGGTCACGAGGAGGCAGGAGATGTCCGAGACGACGGCGACCGTGCCGAGGTGGTACGTGGCAGGCGACTGGTTCGACACCTGTAAGTGCAACGTGCCGTGCCCCTGCTCGTTCGCACAGCTGCCCACATACGGCGATTGCGACGGCATCCTCGCGTGGCACATCCGCGAGGAAGACACGGAGACGTACCGCTGGACGGCCTCAGCGTGATGATGCTGGGCTCCTTCGTGGGCAACCTATGGGCCGAGCACTCCGACGCGTACGCGGCGGTCTTCGTCGACGAGCGCGCCGACGACGCGCAGCGCGAAGCACTCCAGATGATCTTCAGTGGCCAGGCGGGCAGCTGGCCGGCAGAGATGGTGAGCATGATGGGCGCGGAGTTGCGCGGTATGGAGTTCGCCCCCATCGAGGTGGAGGTCGCCGACGACCTCTCGAGCTGGCGGGCCGCGGTTCCCGGCCGGGTCGAGGCGGGCGCGCAGGCACTCACCGGACCCAACACGCCGGAGGGCGCCCGGGTGCAGTCGACCAACCTGCCGGGTGCCGAGACCGGACCGGGCCAGGTCGCGACCTGGGGCCGCTCGACAGCGGACCGCGCCGATGCCTAGGGCTTCCAGTGGAGCAGGGAAGGCCAGTCCAGCAAGCACATCACCTTCGACTGGACCGGGCCCTGACCAGGCCCAGCCCGGCCGGCTCCCGAGAACCCGCGCGCCGAGGCGCAGAAGTTCACCATGTGCGAGGTGTTCGGCTGGGTGACCTCGCCACACGGCAGCCACGCCGACCATGTGCCACAGCATCGTCGGCCTGACCGCTCATCAGGCGCTGGTGAGCATCGCCCAGGTGCAGCCCGGGCAGCGTGCTCTGGTGCAGCGTCAGGTGAACGTAGTGATCGGCACGATCGGCACGATCGGCACGATCGGCACGATCGGCACGATCGGCACGATCGGCACGATCGGCACGATCGGCAAGGACCGCGGGCCGAGGTCGCTCCGTACGTTCAAGCGCGACGGCATCCTCGTCGAAGTCGTGGGCGTCGGAGTCGACCGGAGGGCCGTGCAGGAGCAGGCGCAGGCGCAGGCGAACGGCGTGCGGTTCGTCGCGTACTACCTCGCACCGACTCCGGCGAACGCGTCGGCGTACGCCCGTTCGGCCGAGCCCGAGCGGCCCGCATCCGCCAGGCGGGGGTGAGGATGGCCGTGTGCCGACAAGGATCCTGATCGAAGGCCGCCCTGGCGCGGGCAAGACGACCGCCCTGCGTCGGCTGGCCGCACTGCTGCCCACCCGCGCGGCCAACGGCTTCACCACGGAGGAGATCCGACAGTCCGGCGCTCGCGTCGGTTTCGCCCTGGAGACCCTGGACGGCCGGCGGCAGGTGCTCGCCCATGTCGACCTGCCCGGTCCGCCGCGGGTGGGCAAGTACGGAGTCGACCTTGGCGTCATGGAACGGCTGGCGCTGCCGTCCCTGCGGCCGACTGCAGTCGGGGACGCGCCACGTCAGCTGGTGCTCATCGACGAGCTGGGGAGGATGGAGCTGGCGTGCACGGCGTTCCGCGACGCCGTCGACGCGCTGTTCGCCGCAGAGGTCGACGTCGTCGCCACGGTCCACGCACACCGCGACCCGTTCACCGATGCGCTCAAGCGACGTACCGGCATCGAGGTCGTCCACCTCACGCCGGCCAACCGGGACGGCCTGCCCGGCGAGCTCGCGTCGCGACTGCAACAGCCCGGGGCGCACGAAGGGCGTCCCTCTCCAGGGTGAAGAGGCCGGGCCGCTGAAGCGCAGCCTGTTCGCGGCTCAGCCGCGTGGGATCGCGAAGTACGTGAGCACCGCGGTGGCCGGGTCGAGGGCGGGCCAGGGCCCGGGGCAACTGAGGGCGGCGACGGCCGAGGTGGGGAACTTGGTCTCGATGCGGTCCAGGTCCCTGTCGGGGGCTTCGCCGGCCAGGAGCAGGATCAGCTCCTGCAGGCCGGGGTTGTGGCCGACGAGGAGCAGACGGGCGACCTCGGCCGACGTGTCCCGTACGGCGTCGAGGAGGTCCTCGGCGTCGGCCCCGTACAGCTGCGGCTCGAAGCGTACGGGCGGCTGTACGGGAAGTTCCGCGGCGGCCAGCTCCCAGGTCTGGCGGGTGCGCCGGGCCGGGGAGCACAGGACGAGGTCCGGCAGCAGGGCGGCCTGGGCCAGCAGCCGCCCGGCGGCGGGAGCGTCCCGCAGTCCGCGCGGGCCGAGGGGACGCTCGCGGTCGGGCACGCCCTGCGGCCAGGCACTCTTGGCGTGTCGAAGGATCACCAGATCCGGCATGGGACCGAGCCTAATGGACGGCCGGCAGTCCGGATGGCAGCGCGTGCTGCCCCCGGCGAAGTCCGTGCGCCTGGAGCCGGGGATGACCGTGCTCGAGGCCGGATCGGGGGCTACAGCGGGGTGCTGATCGCCCACATCCTCAGGCCGGTCGCGCGGGTGATCACCGCATGCCGCAACCACGCCGCGGCAACGGTGCTGCTGCCGTCGGCGTTCAGCGCCGGACGGCCGGCTGCGGAAGATCCGGGGACCACGGCCTGAGACGAAAGACGGCCGACGGCCGCCCGATGCATTGGAGGCGAAACGTGGTGCTGGTGGCCTTCCCTTCGGTTGAATGGTGCCGTGACACATGCATTGCGTTTTACCGAGCAGGACTTGCGCCGACTGGCGGGAGCACGCTCCTTCGAGCGGGGGCTCGGCTATCTGTCCGGGGTCTCACGGCTGGAGATCGGGTACGAAACGATCACCGCCACCGTCGACGGAAGCGACGCCTACGAGGTGGAATTGACCGAGGACGAGGACGGCGGACTCACCGGCTGGTGCGACTGCCCGTACGGCCAGGACGGCAACTTCTGCAAGCACTGCGTGGCCGTCGGCCTGACGGTCCTCAGCCAGGCCGATTCCGTACCGCAGCAACGGTCGGCCGCCGCCTCACGCACCCGGCTCCTGGACGGCTGGCTCGAGTCCCGCACTCGGGAGGAACTGCTCGCCCTGGTACGGGAGCAGCTCGCCGGTGACCGCGACCTGCGGCGCCGCCTGGAGCTGCGTGCGGCAGCCGCCGGCGAGGACACCGGCGTCGTACGGGAGCGCGTGCTGAGCCTCCTCGACACCCGTCCCTTCGCCCGCTACGGGTACGTCGAGTACGCCGACGCCCACGCCTACGGCCGGCAGGCGACGGAGGCCGTCACCGCACTGCGCGCGCTGACGTCGAGCGGCCGGGCGGCGGAGGCGGTGGAGGTGGCCCGCGAGGCTCTGCGGGCTCTGGGGCGCACGTACGGCGAGATCGACGACTCGGACGGCCTGATCGGGGAGGTCGCCACCGGGCTGGCCGAAGCCCATCTGGAAGCCTGCCGCACTGCCCGGCCCGACCCGGTGGAGACCGCCGAGTGGCTGGTGCCGTATCTGCTGGGCGAGGCGAACGACGCCACCGACATCGACCTCTTCGACTACCGGGACGTGCTCGGTGACCCCGGCCTGGCCCGGGCGCGCGTATTGGTGGTGGCCGCCTGGCGGGCCAACCCGAAGGGGTGGGCGGAGAAGTACCTCATGGAGCGCCTCCTGAAGGCCGACGGCGGCAACGTGGACGCACTGGTCGAGGTCCACGCGGCGGACCTCGCCCCGGACGGCCGCACCCACCTGGTGATCGCCGGAGAGCTGGAGGCGGCGGGCCGGGCGGGCGAGGCCCTGGAGTGGGCGGAACGCGGCCTGCGGGAGACCGTCTCCGAGTGGGGACCCGACAGCGACCTGGTCGCTTTCGTCTGCGAGCGCTATCAGCGGGCCGACCGCCTGGCCGACGTGGTCGCGGTCCGCCGGGACCTACTGCGCGCCCGCCCCTCACTGGCCGCGTACCAGCACGTTCGTACGGCGGCCCATGCGGCCGGCACCTGGGAGGGCTCCGAACGCGTGGACGCCCTGGAAGTGCTGAAGGCCGCCGCCCCGCCCAAGAGCGACCTCTGGTACGGCGGCTCGGTGCTGGTCGACGCGCTCATGGACGACGACGACCTCCAGGCTGCCTGGCAGGCGGCCGCCGATGGGTACGCCGACCAGCGGCAGTGGCTGGCCCTGGCCGACCGGATCCGCGACCGGCAACCGGCCGACGCGCTGGGCGTCTACCTCCGCTGGATCGAGCCGCTGCGCAAGCAGACCGGCGACAGCACGTACGAACGCCTCGCGGAGCTACTGCTCGGCGCCCGCGCCTGCCATCGCGCGCTGGATACCGGGGCCGAGTTCGCCGCCTACCTGGCCGCCCTGCGCGCCGACCAGAAACGCAAGCGGAAGCTGATGGCCATTCTCGACCAGCACGGGCTCTGAGCGTCCCACCCGCCACGACGCCAATTACACGTCGGGTCCCCCGCAGACGCGGCACGCCATCTGCCTGTGGCGGGCCGAAGCCGACCGGACCCCGGGTGGGAGCCGGCACGTCCCGCGGATCTTCGGTAAGGCGCCTGCGAGCGGGGGCCGTTCACAAGGTCGACCTGGCGGTCGAGCAGGCCCAGAAGCCGATGTCACTCGTGATCACGGCCGGGCACGAGCGGGAACCTCTCACCCCGTCCGTCCGTCATTTCCACGGGGGTAGTCACAGACTCGGCACCCCTTTCGCTCTTCACCACCGAGGTCTGAGGAGATCCATGGTCGACACCGTCAACTCAATGGCCGCCCGTCTTCACGAAGTGCTGGTGGAGCTCCTGACCAAGGGACCCGCCGTGGCGGGTACCAGGGGCCTCCACGACGTCGTCGCGCGTGCCACGGCGCTCGGCCCCGACGGTGCGTGGCTCGCCGCTGCGGGCCGCGCGGGCCTCGGTGGCCTGGCGTGCGCACAGGGGGAGGCGGAACTGGCCATCTTCCACCTCGAGGCCGCGGTGGCAGGCGGCTTCAACGACTGCGTGTCGCTCCACGTCGCCCCCATACGTCCGCTGCACCACGATCCCCGCTTCCAAGCCCTGTACCAGCGGATGCGCATCACCCAGGCCGATCTCGACGAGTTCTTCTGGCTGCACCAGGAAATGCAGATCATGTCGAGGGACGCCCAAAGAGCGAGCGTCGACAACCTCGGCCGCCTCGACACCGGGGTGTCGCTGCTCCCGCAGGCCCCCATGCCGACCCGCGAACCGAACACCCTCGGCGTCCTGATCACCCGCATCGATCTCGCCGCGACCCAGACCGCACTCCAACAGGTCGCCTTGAAGGCGGACTTCCAGCGCAGCTCCGGCAACACCAGCCTCAGCCTCATCGACGACTCGTGGGACTACGCCCGCGCCAGGCGCGACGCCTGGCACGCCGACGAGCTGGAATTCCAGCACCTGCGGGCTGCCGAGGCCCGGGCGTTCGTCGAACGCCCCGGCGCCGGCACCACGCTCATCCCCTGCCCGCCGCTGGGCTCGATCACCTACCCGGGCTGAGGAGGGCCGCACCGGCGCGGTGGCCTGTGAACCGGCTACAGAGACCGCGACGCCCCCGGCGGCCGGCGGGGGCGGGGGCGGGATGGCAGATACTCAGGCTCCGGTCAGCGAGTCCTCTGCAAGACCGTCGAGAACGAACCCGTTCTCGAAGCGCACCCTGTATCTGATCTGAGTGCCGACTCCGGCGCCGTACACTCCATGCCCGATGACCTGCTGACGGAACTGCTCGACCAGGCTGGCCGCGAAGCCCTTGAGCTGGGCGTCGCGGATTTGCTGCTCGAAGAACGCGACCTGCTCCTGGGCGAAGCCGCTGGCTTCCTTTGCCGTGCCCGTGACGATGCCCCCCAAGCCCTCGGCCAGGAACAGCGGCCCGGGGAAGCCGATCCTCATCGCTGAGTCGTTTGCGGTGACCTGCACATCCCTGGTCAGCTTCACCTTCGCGCCGGTCTCGTACGGCATGGGCGTACCCCCCTCGCTCGATCTTGGCCGTGATCATGACAAGCGTAGTCGAGACGCCATGGCAGGAAAGGGTGTCCGGCAAGATCAGGAGCCCCACGGCTCACCGGGCAGGACACACCCCGACGCCGACCCCGACCAGCGGCCCGTCCCGGTCCGAGGAGCTGCCCGACGTCGCCGGGAGACTGACTTCGGCGGGCGCCGTCGCCGACGGCGGCAACGCTTCCTCGTGCACCGCACCCACGTCTCCCGGGCTCTGGACGAGGAGTTGTCGCGGGCAAAGGGGATCAGGATCGAGTGGGGAGTGGGTGTCACCGCGCTGCCGGAAAGGAACGTCTCGCCGACAGACCACACATCCGGGGGTCCTGACGGACCCGGGCGAGGCCGTTCTCGCGGACCTGGTCGTCGACGCGGCCGGGCGGGCGAGATGGTCGCTCCACCACTTCGACGGCGTTGCGTTCGGGCTGACATCGGCGGGCCGGGGCACTTGAAGAGCAGCCACCGGCGGTTCGTCGGCGACGGCCGGCCGGTGGCCACCGGCAGGGCGAGCGTCGGCGGTGCCTGGGCGGCGGCCGATCCCTGCTCGGCCTGGGACCGTCGACGGGGCAGCTGCATGCCGTCCTGCTACGGGATGCCTTGCGGCAGGGCGGCGTCGGGGAGGCCGTCGTCCGCTTCGACGACCTCACCGAGGGTCTCCTGTCCCCGCCGCAGCATCGGATCACGGACTGGGAGGGAGAGCTTCAGTCGGGAGTGAGCGGCTCCTGCGCGCATCCCCACCCCGTGGCGGGCCGTCCGATGGGGCGCCGGCCGGAGTGGACGCGAGAGCGGCCGCGCTCGCCCTCGACCTGCCGGCCCGGTTGTCCGCCTGGCCGCCGAGGCCGCGGCCTGCACCCGGACGGGCCCGTCCCGCACCGAGCTCGTGGAGCTGCTCGCACGCGACCGGTCCACGGATCGAGCAACGGGCGTCAGCGCATGAGGCGGACCTCGGAGGCCGGAACCCTGATATCCGGTGCCAGTGCCGGTGCCGGTGCCGGCACCGGTGCGCAGGCGAGCGCCCGTGCACGAGCCGTGCCGCCGCAGTCCGACGGCTGCGAGGAATTCGTACGCGCCGTCTACCAGCACCACGCCACTCCCCTGCTGCGCTACGCGGCCCGTCTCCTGGGCGGCGACCGGCACTGCGGCCAGTCCGTCGCCCATGCCGCCGACAAGCTCGGCATCCCCCCGGGAACCGTCAAATCTCGCAGTTACTACGCCCTGCGCGCTCTGCGCGACATCCTCCGGGCACGCGGTCTCGTCCAACCCTGACATCGGTCGGTCCTGCGGCAGCCACGAGGGGGAGCAGCGCGGCCGAGGCGAGCAGGGTGACGAGGACGGCGTACAGGTGGGCCGCTGTCCGCAGGCCGTAAACCTCCGTCAGGAGGCCTGCGGCTACGGCCGGCAGGCTCATCGCAACGTAAGAGAGCACGTAGTACGCGGCCAGCGTCGTGCTCCGGTCGGGCTGCGGGACCGGTGCGAGGACCATGCGCAGCGAGCCCTGTGACACCGCGCCGAAGGCGACACCGGCCAGGAGGGCCGCGGCGAAGACTGCGGGCAGGCTCACCAGGTGGATGGCGGCCAGGGACAGGGCCACGGAAACGGGAACCGCGGCGCAGCCCAGGAGCGTGGCGGTCACGGGGCGCAGGCCGCGGGTGGCCCGGACCGTGAGGGCGGCCGGCAGGCTCAGGGTGAAGAAGACCATGCCTCCGGCCGCCTGCGGGGCTTCGGGGGCCACGAGGCGGACGAAGGCCGGGCCGAGGGAGGAGTAGAAGCCGCCGAGCGCCCATACGGCGATGACTCCCCCACCGCTGATCACAAAGGCCTGCCGGGCGGCCGGGGAGACGGCGAGGCGCGGACGCAAGGAGCGCCACGCCCCGGCGCGGGGACGGGCGGTCTCGGGGCAAAGCGTGACGGCGGCTGCCTGCCCGAGGAATACGAGCATCAACGCGAGGTACACGGTCACGGTCGGCCCGGGTACGTAGCGGATGAGCACGGTCGCCGTCAGGACGCCGGCGGCCATCCCTGCCGCCGGCGCGATGCTGTTGGTGAGGGCGGACCGGCCGGAGTGCCCCGGCTCGTCGAGATCGACCAGGGCGGCCCCCGCCGCGCTGGTGGCCGCACCGGTGGCGAGTCCTTGCAGCACGCGCGCGGCGACGAGCGTTGCCATGCCGTCGGCGCTCGCGAACGCCGCCATCGAGGCCGCTTCCAGTGTGAGCGCGCACATGAGCACCGGACGCCGACCTACGTGGTCGGACAGGGCCCCGGTGGTGAGCAGGGCCGCCAGCAGGGCGAGGGTGTACGCGCTGAAGACCACCGTCACGGACAGCGCGGACAGTTCCCACCGGTCCTGATAGACGGGGTAGAGGGGAGTGGGCGCGCTGGAGGCGGCCAGCAGGGTGATCAGGATGGATGCGTCCAGCACGAAGGGCAGGCGCTTCACCATCAACAACTCCCGACTTAAAGCGGATGATTTGCTTTAAGTAAGCTACTGCCCGCCAGGCGCTAAAGCAATCTCTTCGCTTTAAGGCACCCGCGTGAAGCAAGAACTTTGCTTTAAGCTGCTCGCATGAGTCGCAAACCCATGGTTCGCCCGGGCGGCCGCAGCGCCCGTGTCCAGGAGGCGGTCCATACCGCCGTACGCGAACTCCAGGCGGAAGTGGGCCGCCCCGAGCTGACCGTTCCGCTGGTCGCGGCCCGCGCGGGTGTCACCCCGTCGACGATCTACCGGCGCTGGGGCGACCTGCAGGAGCTGCTGTCGGACGTCGCCGTGGAACACCTGCGGCCGGACGCTCCGCCGCGCGACCACGGAGACCTGCCGACCGACCTGCGGAACTGGGCCGAGCAGTTCATCGAGGAGATGGCCTCTCCCATCGGCCGGGCCTACATTCGCGACGCCCTGCTCGGGGACCCCGACGGTGACAACGCGGTGCGGTGCTCCACGTACGCGGCGGAGCAGATCGACATCATGCTCGCCCGGGCCGCGGAGCGCGGCGAGGACGCCCCCGACGTCGAGTTGGTGCTCGACCGGGTCGTGGCGCCCATGATGTACCGCATCCTCTTCCGTACCGGCGACCTCACCGCCGCCTACGCACGCCGGCTCGTGCAGGACGTCCTGAACGGCCGCGGCACGTCCCGCTGACCGGGCGCGACGGGTTCACGAGGGGCCGCCTGCACCCAGTTCGCTCCGCCGCAGGATGCCGCCCGGCGGTCGGCTCCGCTGCGGCCGCCACGCCGCCGCCAGCGTCAGTCAGCTGATCACCTCGTCCGATGTGCCGGAGGTCAGACTCCGGCCACCGCACCCCGGCCGGGCACCGGTTCGAGCCGGTAGGCATCACCCATGGTGACGACACGGCCTGCGGTCGGCGGGGGGAAGTGCGTGCCGAGGACCAGGGCGTCGGTGTCCGCGAGCGATGCGAGCAGCGAGCGGCGGGTCGCCTCGGCCTGCTCGGGGTCGATGTCGACGCAGCTACCGATTCCGGGATGCGCCAGCTGCACGGGGTGATGAATGCAGTCCCCGGTGATCAGGGCCGTGGCACCGGCGCTGTTCACCTGGACGGCGACGTGGCCAGGAGTGTGCCCCGGGGCCGGCACCAGGCGCAGACCGGCGGCGATGTCGACACCCCCGGCCGGCACGTCGACCAGTTCGAGCAGACCCGCCTCCTCGACCGGATGCACGGAGTCGCGGAACATGGCGCGCCGCGCCTCGTCCATGTCGTACGCGGCCCAGAAGTCGTACTCCGCCTTCGCCGTGAGGTAGCGGGCGCCCGGGAACGTCGGCACCCAAGCGCCTTGAACTTCCCGCGTGTTCCAGCCGACGTGATCGGTGTGCAGATGGGTCAGCACCACCAGGTCGACGGACTCCGGGGCGAACCCCGCCGCCGCGAGGCGTTCGAGGTAGTCGGTGCGGAGGTCGTGCCATGCCGGGTTCGCGCGCGTCTTCCCGTTGCCGACTCCGGTGTCGACGAGGACGCGCAGTCCGTCCACGACCAGAGCGAAGCTGTGGCTGTCGATGCGCAGGATCCCGTCGTGATCCGCGAAGTCGGGCCGGAGCCAGCCCTGTTCGGCGACGACGTCAGCGGTGGCGGCCGGCAGGAGCCAGGGGCCGGTCTGCGGCGGCAGGGGGATCTCGTCGATGCGGTGGACGGTGACGTCACCGATCACCCAGGACGGAGCGGCGGCGGGCGGGGCGGTTCCGGTGAGCGGAGCTGTGCGCACGAGAGGTGTCTTCCTTCGTCTGCGGAGGGCGGATCCACACTCAAAAGCGATTGGTTCGCTTTAAGTAACGTAGGCTCTGCCGTCAGCTAACGCAACCTGTTAGCTTTAGCGCGGCGGTGATCACCCGCCGCCCCTCAGCCCGATCAGGAAGGCCACACATGTCCGCCGCTGATCTCACGCCGCCGGAGGCGGCCCGCTGGGCCGCACGATCCGGTCTCCCGCTGGCGAACGAGCGCCATGCGGGAGTGGCGGCCACCGCCGACCACATCCATTCCGTCGTCTCCGTCCTGCGGGAACTGCACTTCGGGGACACACCGCCGGCCGCCGCGTACCGCGCGGGAGGGGAGCAGCACGATGCAGCCGTTTGAACTGACCGTGGCCGACGCCGCCGAGGCGATACGGACCCGGCGGATCTCTCCGGTCGAGCTGGTGGACTCGGTACTGGAGCGCATCGAGCAGGTCCAACCGCGCCTGCAGGCCTACGCCGCGGTAACGGCGGACCACGCACGGCAGGCAGCGCGACGTGCGGCGGACGAGGTCGTCACCGACCGGATCAGAGGACCTCTGCACGGCATTCCCGCCGGGTTGAAGGACCTGATCGATGTGGCCGCGATGGCCACGTCCGCGAGCTCCCGGGTACGTGACGGCCACCGGGCGGCCGCCGACGCCACGGTCGCCGCCCAACTCTCCGCGGCCGGCGCGGCTTTCGTCGGCAAGACCCACACGCACGAATTCGCCTACGGCCTGACCACACCTCAGACCGGCAACGCCTGGGACCGGGGGCGGGTCGCCGGTGGCTCCAGCGGCGGGTCGGCGGTCGCCGTGGCAGCCGGAGCGGCCACGTTCGCGCTGGGGACCGACACCGGGGGGTCGATCCGGGTACCCGCCGCACTGAACGGGGTCGTCGGCCTGAAGCCGACGTACGGACTGGTCCCCCGGTACGGCGTGACCTCCCTGTCATGGTCGCTCGACCACGTCGGCCCCATCACCCGCACGGTGGAGGACGCCGCGCTGGTCCTGGCCTCCCTGGTCGGGCACGACCCGCGCGACCCGGGGTCCGTCCCGGCTCCGGCCGTGGACTACAGGCCGGGCCCCGGTACGGATCTGACGGGCCTGCGGGTCGGCGTACCGGGCAACTACTACTTCGACCGGGTGGACCCGGAGATCGAAACCTCGGTCCGCCGCGCGATCGGCCGCCTGGAGGCCCTCGGCGCGAGGCTCGTCGAGGTCGAGATCCCGATGACGCGCTACATCCAGCCGACACAGTGGGGGCTGATGGTGCCGGAGGCATCCGCCTACCACGAGCGCACGTTGCGCGCGGTGCCCGATCTGTACGGGGCGGACGTCCGTGTCCTCCTGGAGGCCGGCGAGCTCATGACCGCCGGGGACTACCTCCGCGCCCAGCGCGCTCGCACACTCATACGGCAGGCGTGGCTGGACATGCTGGACGCGGTGGACGTGATCGCCGCGCCCACCGTGCCCATCACCGCCGTGGAGGTCGGACAGACCACGGTGACCTGGGGCGACGGCACGGTGGAGAGTGTCTCCGACGCCTATGTGCGGCTGTCGGCCCCGGCCAACATCACCGGTGTGCCGTCCCTGACCGTGCCGGTCGGCCGCGACTCGCAGGGCATGCCGATCGGCATGCAGCTCATGGGGAAGCCCTTCGGCGAGGCTGCGCTGCTGCGCGCGGGACACGCGTACGAGCAGACCGGCACCGCTCGCGACCTGGCACCGGCGGTGTAGGGGCTCTTGCTCTTGCCCGGCCGCGAACCGGGACTCGTACGGGCGCCGCGCAAGGAACTCCCCCGCCCGGCTGCCGGCTCCGGTGCCTGCCGAGACCACGGTCGCGGCTTGCGCGGACCGCGAGGTGGCACGGGCTGGATCACCCAAACCGTCGGCCGTCCCCTCCACCGCCGTGTCCGGGGGCCTCGGGGCTGCTGGCTGCGCTCCACCTGAACCGACTGGCCCCCGGCTGCAGTTGTCAGCGGGAACGGTCCGGCGCCGGCCTCGCCGAAGCGCTCCGTGCCCTTCTCGAACGCTGAACGGTCGATCGCAGGAGTTCCTGGTCGTGCGGAATCCGGCTGTCGACCACCGTCGGGCGCGAGGTGCGCGGCCTGTGGAGACCCTGGCGGCGGACGACCACGACCGGATCAGGCGTGGGCCCGGCGGTCGACCGCGTCGAAGCGTGCGAGCGCAAGGGCTCCGGCCTGCAGCGCCCGTTCCAGGGCCGGGACGAGGCCGTCGTCGAGGCCGCCGAGGGCCTCGGTGATCTCCTCGACCGCGTCCCGGGCGATCTCGGCGGCGACCTCCTCGGCCGGTGTGCGCGGGCCCAGCTTGCTGACGGCTGCCGCCGCCCGGGCCGGGGTGAGCAGTGCGGTGACCTGGCCGAGGAGCCAGCCGGGCACGCCGGCGGCGCCTTCGGCGGGCGCCAGGTAGGGCCGTGAACCGTCGAAGCGACCGTCCTCGGCGAAGGCGGGGTGCTTGCACTTGGCCACCGGTCGTGAGGCCGCGCCGGTTCCCTCGGTGGCCCACCACTCTTCGGCGGGCTTCACCACGAACCCCTCCGCGAGGTTGCCGGGCAGCTCGGGCAGGCCCAGTAGTGCCGGTACCCGGGTCGGGAACACCGGCGTCCGCTCCTGTACCTGGGCGAGCGTCCCATGCGCGATGAGCGGGGCACAGTGCAGACCCGCCGCGCCCGCGGACTCCCGCAGCGCCCGGTCACCGACCCAGCGAACGCCGCCACCGGCCTCGACCGTGGCGTCGAACGGCAGCCAGAGCAGCCCCGGCGCGTACCAGACGCCGGTCTGGACCGGCTCCGTGCCCGGCGCGGGCAGCACGTCCGGGTGCGGGTAGCGCCCGCCCGCCAGTTCACCGTAGACCGTGACCGGTGCCGAGGCGTCCGCGCCGTGGTGGCGGCGCAGGGCAGCGGCGCAGCGGCCCGCGGCGACGGCCAGGGCCGGCCAGATCCGTCCCACGCCGAAGAAGTCGTCGAGGCCGCTCTCGCCGAGCAGTTCACGGCGCTTGGCCGGACGTACTCCGGCGTCGTCGCACACGACGGCGAAGTTCGCGCCGTGGATCTTCTCCAGCGCGACCCATTCCCGGCTCCGCGCCTCGCCCAGCCGGGCCCGGGACGGGATCTTGGGGTACGGCGACCAGCGGCCTTCAGCCATGCGAACCGCCGTGCTGGTGCTGCTCGGGCAGCCGGCTGTCCGGGTGCACCCACAGCAGCACGTTGCCGGGCCGCTCGTCGCCGAAGAAGGCGAGGACGTCCTGGTCCGAGTGGCGCAGGCTGAAGTGGGTGAGGACGAAGAGGGTGTGCGGGTGGGCCTCGACGACGGGCTTCAGCCGACTCCAGACGGTGTGTCCGACCCGGTCGGCCCGCTCAAGTTCGGCGTCGTCGAGATAGGTGCACTCAGTGATGAGCACGGGGTAATCGAAGAGCCATGGATTCTCCGTGAACACGCTCACATGGGTGTCGCCGAGGAAGGCGAACAGCGGCTTGCGCACCTCTCGTTCGACCTCGATGCCATCCTGGCGGCGCTGCGCCAGGATGCGGCCGAACTCCGCGCCCCGGCCCTGTTCGGCGAGGGAGTGCCGCAGTTCCTCGTACTCGGGCAGCAGTGCCTTGCGACGTTCGGAGAAGGCGTATCCCACGCACGGCACCTTGTGCGTGCACTCCACTACCCGCACGTGGTGCCCACGGCGTCCGAAAGTGAACTCGTCGCCGCCGCGCACCCCGTGCAGCCGGCATTTCGCGGCGAGGGCCGGGTCGTAGGCGGTGCCGTGGTTCAGTTCGGCGGAGGCCCGCAGAAAGGTCTCCACGTACGGCACCGCCGCGGCGGGCAGGTGGATGTCGACACCGGCGGGCCTGGCGGCGAGGTAGTCGAGGTCCCCGGAATGGTCGTGGTGGGTGTGGGTGAGGAAGACGGTGTCCGGCTGACGGCCTTCCGCGAGTCCGGCGTCGAGCGCGCAGCGCAGTTCCGGTATGTGGAAGAACGTCTTGTCGTTGGCGCGCGAGTACCCGGTGAGGGTGAGCTCGGTGCCGGGTATGCGCCAGGTCTTCCACTGCCGGAACGGGTGTCCCTGCTCAAGCCGTTCGGGGTGGGCGGGTGTACGCGAAGGGGCCTGTGTCATCGGTGCCTCCGTCGTACCGCCGTGATCAGGTGAGTGCCCGATCGTAGCGGGCAGTGCACCGCTGCGGCCCCCGGTTTTCCGGGGACCGCAGAGGTGGACGCACCGCACGCGACCCCCTGCCCCCGCACAGTGCGGGGACAAGGGGCCGGTCTCACATGTGAGTCGCTACTCAGCGTTCCTGGACGAACGTACGGCCCGTGCGGGACTCGTCGGAGCAGGAACGCTTCTCCGCATCGGTCATCTTCCGGCTCTTCACCACCACCGCATTGCTCTTGCCGTCGGTGCCGTTCTTGGCCGGGCCGGTGATGGTGTCCTGGAAGAACCAGTAGTAGTGACCCCACTTGGGGCTGTCGTAGTGGGTCTGCCAGGTGCCGGACACCTTCTGCATCACCTGGGCACGTGAGATCCAGCCCACCTCGCCGGGCTTCACCGTCATGCTGAGCGAGCTGCTCTCCGAGTGAGTGCTCGACCAACTGTGGCTGTAACTCGCCGTTATGCTGAGGTCAACGATGCCCGCGATCTTGCCGCCGGCCGTGACGGATACGCCCAGCGAGTCGGTGGATCCCACCGTGTCGTCCCACGTCATCGCCTGAGTGGCGTCGGAGGTGCTGCAGTTGAACACCGAGTTCGACACCTGACGGAAGTCACCCAGGTACGCCTCCCCGAGCTGGGGCTCGTTGAACGTGCACTTGCCTTCGCCCGAGCCGCAGTCCGCCATGAGCTGCTGCCGTGTGGGCTGGTCGGCTGCGGACGCCGGAAGGGTGCTTGCCGCCGCGACTGCGCAGGCCGCCGCCGTGATGGTCAGCGCGCGGGCTGCGAAGCGCTTGACGCGGTTCGTTGTCATCGTGGTACCTCTCACCGTGCTGGGGGGATCGGATAACCGACGTACGGCGGGGGCAAATTGAGGCGCCCACCGGCAGTACGTTCGATCACCGCCTGTTGCAATCGAGATTCTCCCGACCGCTGAGAGGGGCACGGTGCAAATGAGACAACATGAGACAACGTGCGGCGTGCCCTTCATGAGGCTTCACGAGCGGCGAAACGCGCGCGGGCAAGCCGCGAGGGGCTCACACGAGCAGCCTCTTCGCGGCAATGGCACCTCCCGGCTCTTGCTGATCGCGGTGCGCAGGGCGAACCGGAACGTGGTGACGACACCGAAGTTGCCGCCACCGCCGCGCAGCGCCCGGAACAGATCCGGGTGTTCATCGGCGGCGCCCGGAGCACGCTGCCCTCGGCGGTGACCAGCTCGGCGGCCAGCAAGTTGTCGACGGCGAGCCCGTGCTCACGCATGAGGAAGCCGATGCCACCGCCGAGGGCGAGGCCGGCGACGCCGGTGCGGCCCACGATGCCGCCGGTGGTGGCCAGGCCGTGAGCCTGCGTTTCATGGTCGACGTCGCCCCAAAGTGCACCACCCTGGACCAGGGCCGTGCGGTCGGCGGATGCCCTTGCGGGCAAGGCCCGCGGCGCGTTCAGGGAGCCGAGGAATTCGTCGAAGGCGGCGGACATGTCCGTCACGGTGGCCGGTACGGATTCGAGCAGCTCCTCGACCCGGTGCTCGTCCGCCAGGGCCGGGTCCTCGGCCTCCAGTGCCGCGGCCATGCGTTCCAGCAGGTCGTCTGCGGATTCCTGCAGGGGCGCGGCCCAGGTGCGCAGCAGCCGTTCCGCGCGCACCTGATCAGGTCCGTAGGCGCCGGCCTCCTCGGCCGGGCCGGGGACGATCTGCCGCAAGTGCCCTTCGCCCTCCTGGACGAGTCCCCAGAGCGCCAGGTCGAACTCGTCGTCGTACAGCTCGCCCAGCAGCGCCCGGAACTCGTCGCCGACCGGGTCAGTGATCTCGTCGCCGAGCTGATGGAGGGAGGGGAACGGACTGACGGCGTCGACGTACTCGCTCATGGTGTCTCCTCGTCGCGGAGCGGCGGCGCGGTGAGTCCACGCTGACGCAACTCGACGATCCTTGATCATGAACTCACTGCCCGTAACATCTCTTCGCTCGCAATGCAGGGCGAGGCAGTGCGGCGCGCGACTCGGGGAGCGGAGGTCAGATGCTGCGCGCCGCGGACGGCCATGCCACTTACGCGACTCTCGCGGCAGCGCGGGCGGCGGGGCGCAGGGCTGCGTACTCCAGCGGCGCGGACGGGTCGATCGACATGTCGAGCTGCGCGGGAGCCGAGCCCGCCCGGACCAGCAGGTCGCCGACGGCGGCGATCATCGCCCCGTTGTCGGTGCACAGCGTCAGCGGCGGCACCCGCAGCTCGACGCCGACGGCCGCGCACCGCTCCTCGGCCAGCGCCCGCACCCTTGAGTTGGCGGCGACCCCGCCCACCACGACGAGCGTGCGCACCCCGTACTCCCGGCAGGCGGCCAGCGCCTTGCGGGTCAACACGTCGGCGACGGCCTCCTGGAGCGAGGCGGCGCCATCGGCGAGGGGGATCTCCTCGCCTCGGATGTGGTGCTGCTCGGCCCAGCGCGCGGCTGCGGTCTTCAGTCCGGAGAAGGAGAAGGCGTACGGGGCGTCGCCCGGCCGGGTCAAGGGCCGTGGGAACGCCACCGCGCAGCCGTTGCCCCCGCGCGCCGCCCGGTCGATCGCCGGCCCACCGGGATAGGGGAGGCCGAAGACGCGCGCGACCTTGTCGAAGCACTCCCCGGCCGCGTCGTCCACGGTGTCGCCGAGGTGGAGGATCGGATCGCGTACGAGGTCCCGTACGAGCAATAGCGAGGTGTGCCCACCCGAGACGATCAGCACCATGCACGGGTTCGGGAGCGGCCCGTGCTCCAGGGTGTCGGCGGCGACGTGCCCGGCCAAGTGGTGCACCCCGTACAACGGCACCCCGGCCGCGTAGGCCAGGGTCTTCGCCCCGGCCAGCCCCACCTGCAGCGCGCCCGACAGGCCCGGTCCGGTCGTCACCGCGACCGCGTCGATGTCCTTGATCCGCAGCCCCGCCCGGTCCAGGGCCTCCCGCACGACCGGGTTGAGGGCCTGTACGTGCGCGCGGGCGGCGATCTCCGGCACGACCCCGCCGAAGCGGGCGTGCTCGTCCATGCTCGACGCCACCACGTGCGCGAGCAGCCGTCCGCCGGACACGATCCCGGCCCCGGTCTCGTCACAGGACGATTCGATGCCCAGCACCACCGGAGAGCCCACCACAACCTCTTTCACGCATACTTAGTAATTGCAATTGACTTGCAACAAGGTACCCGGCTCGGCGGGTCGTGCTGGAGTCGGTCAGGAGAGCCACGAAAGCCTGGAACTCATCGACGCATCGCCCCGACTACTCACGGGGACGGCATCAGCGCACCAGCGGATGCCACCTCGGCAGCGGTCCGCACACCGCAGCACCTGACGAGCGAAGGGCGCCGGACCGCGCCCGTCACTGGAGTGGCAATGACGCAACCTCAGCAGTCCCCCGGCGGTATGTCCCCCTCGCTGCGGCGATGGGTGCCGCCGCCGGCGCTCGCGGGGTTCCTGGTCCTGCTGGGGCTGATGTTCTGCCTGTCGTACGTGATCGGCGCCTCGGCCGGTCCGGTCGCACCGGGTATGCACTCCAGCGGGACCGGCGCCGCCCCCGAAAGCGGCAGCCCCGGGCCGCACGGTCACGGCGGCGCGGGTGGCAATCGGACGGGTGGTGCGCGATGACCCCGGAGCCGGCGATCGCCTCCACCACGGACCTCACCGTCGGCGGCATGACTTGTGCGGCCTGCGTCAACCGCGTGGAGAAGCGGCTCGGGAAGATCGAGGGGGTCAGCGCCACGGTCAACCTGGCCACCGGGCGGGCGCGGGTGATCCATCCGCCCGGCATCACGGCGGATGAGCTGGTGGCGGCGGTCGAGCGTGCGGGGTACACAGCCGAACTCCACGTGCCTCCCGAGCCTCGGGGTCAGACGGAGAACGAGGCGGCGGATCCGGTACCGGAGAAGGAGGAGGACCGGATCGAGCGCGAGCGGCTGCTGATCACCGCGCTGCTCTGTGTGCCGGTCATGGTCCTGTCGATGGTCCCCGCTCTGCAGTTCCGCAACTGGCAGTGGCTGTGCCTCGTGCTCGCCGCGCCCGTGGCGGTCTGGAGCGCCTGGCCCTTCCATGTCCGCGCGCTACGGGGCCTGCGGCACTCGGCGGCCACCATGGACACGCTGGTCTCGCTCGGTGTCGTCGCCTCGTTCCTGTGGTCCCTGTACGCGTTGTTCCTCGGCGGCGCGGGGCAGCCGGGTATGCGGATGCCCTTCACCCTCCTCCCCTCCGCCGGGGGCGAGGTCGCCCACGTCTATCTGGAAGCGGCGGTCGGCGTACCGCTGTTCGTCCTGACCGGCCGGTTCCTGGAAACGCGGGCTCGGCGCGGTACGGGCGCGGCGTTGCGATCGCTCTCCGCGCTGGCGGTCAAGGACGTGACCGTCCGCGAAAACGGCGAGGATCGGCGGATCCCGGTCGAACAGCTCACCGTCGGGCAGGAATTCGTCGTCCGGCCCGGGGAGCGCGTCGCCACGGACGGCGTCGTGGTGTCCGGGAACTCCGCCTTGGACCTGTCCCTGCTGACCGGCGAGAGCGATCCCGTCGAGGTCGGGCCGGACCGGACGGTGATCGGCGCGGCGGTGAACGTGGGCGGGCTGATCGTCGTACGCGCCACCGCGGTCGGCGCGGACACCCGGCTCGCCCGCATCACCCGCATGGTCACCGATGCCCAGGCCGGCAAGGCGGCGGCGCAGCGTCTGGCCGACCGCGTGGCGGGCGTCTTCGTCCCCGTCGTCCTGTCGTTGGCGGTCACCGTGCTCGGCTTCTGGCTCGGCGCCGGTGCGGATCCGCAGCCGGCGGTGACCGCGGCCGTGGCCGTCCTCGTCGTCGCCTGCCCCTGCGCTCTCGGTCTCGCGACTCCCACCGCCCTGCTGGCCGCGACCGGCCGCGGCGCCCAACTGGGCATCCTGGTCGGGGGACCGCAGGCCCTGGAGGCCCTGCGGCACGTCGACACGGTCGTACTGGACAAGACCGGCACCCTCACGACCGGGCACATGACCGTCGCCCAGCTCACGCCGCACCCCGAAGGCCCCGGCCGGGAAGCCGTCCTGCGGCTGGCCGGGTCGGTCGAGCAGGGCTCCGAGCATCCTCTCGGAATCGCGCTGGCCGCGTACGCGCGGCGGAACCTGCCCGGTGAGGCGTTGCCGCCGGTGACGGATTTCCGGGCCACCCCCGGGGCGGGTGTCAGCGGTGTGGTCGACGGCCGGGTGGTCGAGGTGTGCGCGCCGGGCGCCGAGCTCCCCGAGGCGCTGGCGAAGGCACTGGCTACCGCCGAGGCCGCCGCGCTGACGCCCGTCCTGGTACGGGTCGACGGCGTCGGCCAAGCGCTCGTCGGCCTCGGGGACGTCTTGCGTCCGGGCAGTTACCGGGCCGTCGACCGCCTTCGGCGGCTGGGGGTGGAGCCGGTCCTGGCCACCGGCGACCGCGAGGCCCCCGCCGAGGCCGTCGCCTCCGCGCTCGGGATCACCCGACTCCATGCCCGCTGCACCCCGGAGGACAAGGCCGCCCTCGTAGGGCAGTTGAGGGACGAGGGCCGACGCGTCGCCGTCCTCGGCGACGGGGTCAACGACGCCGTCGCGCTGGCCGCCGCGGACCTCGGGATCGCCATGGGCAGCGGGACGGACGTCGCCATCGGGGCGGCGGACGTGACCCTGGTGCGCGGTGACGTGGAGGTGGTCGCGGACGCGGTCCGCCTGGCCCGGCGCACCCTCGCGACCATCCGGGTCAACCTGGTCTGGGCGTTCGGCTACAACCTCGTCACCGTCCCACTGGCAGCCGTCGGCCTGCTCAACCCGATGGTCGCCGCGGCGGCGATGTCGGCCAGCTCGCTCCTGGTCGTGGGGAACAGCCTGCGCCTTCGCGGCTGGGACCCCGCGGGCGGGCCTGCCGGTGCACGGGCCCGCCGCGCCCGGGGAGGAAGTGAACGATGACCGGTTCCGCTCGACGCGAAGTGACGGAGGGTTGGCGGCCGACGCAGCGGCGTCTGCGTGAGGCGTACCTGGCCGCGGCCGCTCCTGTGATCGCGTGCCTGGTCGGCCTGTGCGGGCTGACGGCCTGGGCCGGCTCCGGAGCTGCCGGTACCCCACCCCGCGTCGCGGTCGACGACGGCCACGTCTTCCTCCCGTACGCCGACAAGGAGAACACTGCGGCGTTCTTCCGGATCTCGAACCTGGGCGGCGCGGACGACCAGCTGGTGGCCGTCACCTCCCCGGCCGTGGAGCGGGCCATGCTGAGCCGGCACCGGAGCGCGGGCACAGGGGCCGATTCCATGAGCATGACCGGCCCCCTCACCGTCCCGGCCGGGGGCACCGTCAGCATGTCCCCCTTCGAGGTGGACGTGATGGTGACGGTGAAGGAACGCTGGCGCGCGGGGCAGATGGTTCCCTTCGTCCTGCACTTCCGCCACAGCGGACCGGTCGAGACGATCGCGGTCGTGGTCCGGCCCGGCAGCTGAACGCTTCGGCTGCTACCGGCCGCTCCCAAGTCGCTGAAACCAGAAGGCCCCTGCGTACGACTACGTGGGAGGGGCAGACGGCCTCCGCGCTCCGCGGGCGGGGGCCGCCCGCGGCCTCCACCCTGTACGTCACTGTCGAGGAGAGAACGCCATGGATGAGCAGCGCTACCGCGTGACCGACATGACCTGCGGCCACTGTGCCGGCCACATCACCGAGGAGGTCAATCAGGTGCCCGGGGTGAGTGGCGTCGTCGTCGACCTCGACGCGCAGGCCGTCACGGTGAGCGGTGCTCCGCTCGACGACCGTCTGATCCGCGCCGCCATCGTCGAGGCCGGCTACGAAGTCGCCGCGGCGATCTGAGCGCACGGGCGGCGGGTGCCGGGGCGCGGCAGATCAAAGGGATTCGCGCGCGAGAATCCTCAGTTCGCAGGGTCCCCAACACCCCGGAGCAGGGGAGGCTGCCGCCGGCAGGCGTCGATCTCGTACTGCCACGAAGGAGAGGCGAACGCCTGCGGATAGAGCTGGGCGCAGGTGGCGAGGTGGCCGCGGAAGGCCCTGCGCAGGCGGGACGTGTAGTGGGTGCACAGGGGTCCGCGCGGTGCCCCGGTCGCCATGGCGTGGATGGAGGCCGCGGCAAGGATGGCGGTGCGCAGGGCCTGGGCTGATCCGGTGCCGCTGAGCGGGTCGTAGCGGATCGCGCCGGCGCCCACCAGGATCCGGCCGGGTACCGCCGGGGTGCGGTGCAGGCGCGGGGCAGCGGGCAGGGCGACGGCGGCCCGGGGGGCGTGCCGCAGGGCGGGGGCCAGAGCCGAGCCCGCGAGCAGCGTCTCCAGCAGCTCCGTCGGGCGGGCGGCCGGACCGGGGACCATGGCTTGGAGCAGGGCGCGCCCGTCGCCCAGTGGGGTGAGGTGCAGCCACGCGAGTTCGGTGCAGACGAGCCGGGCGGTGGTCTCGTCCGTACCTGGCGCCAGCGGGGCCTCGCCCGCCAGGAGGTGGCGCCGCCCGGCCGTCCAGTGACCGGTTGATCCTGCGGCCGTGACGGTCCACCACGGCGGGCCGGGCGTCTCGGAGAGGACGTCGGGGTGCCGGGTAACGAGGCGGCCGAGCAGGTGTTCGGTGAGTCGGGCGCCGTCCACGACGGTGGCCGGCTGGGGCGTGCGCCGACCCATCGCTCCGGCGTCGGGTCCCCAGCACACCTGGCGATGTGTCAGCTGATGGCAGTGCGCCGGCAGCTCGCGGCCCCACAGGGAGTGCAGCAGGTCCAGCGTGGGTCCGCCCAGCAGCAGCGGGCGGGGGCCTGCCGCCGGCTCGGGCGACCGGAGACGGACCCGGTGACCACGGGCGAGCAGCAACCAGGCGCAAGTCAGTTCGGCCAGTCCCGATCCGGCGATCTCGACGGTCGCGAAGGCGCCGGGAACGGCGGGCGTCCGCAGCGCCAGGGATGTCATTGCAGACTGCACGCCGCTACCAGGGCGCGCGCTCCCTCCTCTTGACGGACCATCTGCTCCTGCAGGCTGTCGTCCCCGAGTGAACGGATGGAACGCACCACCTCGTTGACGAGCCGCGCGGCGGCCCGGGGCGCCTGCCCGTCCGACAGCGCCGGGGAAGGCGCGGCGAACCGGGGTGCCACTCCGCGTGCGGCGAGCCGGTGGTTGAGCTCGTGCAGGTTCTGCATGGACCGCACCGCTTGGGCCCTCAGGAGTCCGCCTGCTCTGTCGCCCGCCTCCAGCGTGGCGCGCAACGCGCCCAGCACCATGGCGTAGTTGAGGTCGGCGAGGCGGAGCAGCTCGACGTCCAGCGTATCGTTCGGGGGCGTCAGTCGGCGCAGGTAGCTGTCCGGGTCCAGGCCGGCCAGATGTCCACGGATCGCCGTGAACCGGTGGTAGTGGTCATCGCCCTCGTCGATGATGAGCTTGATCAGGTGGGCCAGCCGTTCGGCCTGGGGGAAGGCGCTCGGGTTCTTGACGATGGTGTGGTGCAGCCGTACGTACATCCCGTCGATGCCGTCCGGGTCGATCTGGGCGCTCGGTTTCTCGACTGCGATGAACCACTCCAGCTGCTCGGGCGTGAGCCGCTCCAGCCGGAACTGGTGACCGGTCTGCTGCTGGATGACGAAGTCATCGGCGGGCCTGTCGAGCTGGAGCGGGCGCCCCAGCACGCCGAGGATCTCGTTGACCCACCGCAGATGGCGCATCTCGTCCTCGGCCACCCCGAAGATCTCCTGCGCGGCCGCGAAGACGCGCCGGACCGGCACGTCCTCGGGGGTGTCCTCGGGCAGGGTCATCGGAGCGTCGAGCGAGTAGTGGGCGTAGAGGTATTCGAGGCACAGCGCGTGCTCGACGACGGCGAGCCGGGTCAGTTCCCTGATGACGTCCTGCGGCTCCATCAGGGGAAGGTCGAGCGGAGCGGGCACGCCCAGCGCGTCGTCCTCGCGTCCGTTGAGGACGACGGGGAGCACGTTCCAGTTCATGATCAGTTCGGGGTGGTCGAGTTCGAGCGGCCCGCGCTCCAGGTAGGTGGTCAGGTCCGGGGCGGGTGGCACGGTGGTGCGGTCGCTGCGCTGGAAGTTGAGGTTGCGGTACTCGCCGCCGGAGGTGGCGGAGATGTCGGGTTTCGAGGCGGCCCAGTAGTAGCAGCCGCACTCTCGGAAGTCGTACTGCCAGGGCGCGCACAGGCTGCGGGTCAGGTCGCCGGGCTCGTACACGTCCGGTTCGATGACTCCGTCCTGGTCCAGGTAGTCGGCCCGCGCGGCGGTCAGGATGGCCACTTCCAGCACGCCGGCGTCGTCGCGCTGCACCGCGCTGCGGCCTTGCGTCCGCCAGCTGCCCAGGCCGCCGGGTACCCAGAAGGCGCCGGGCGACCGGCTGCCGGAACCCCGGCCCACGACGATGGAGATCGGCCCCGGCAGCAGGTCGTGCACCAGCCGCCACATCCCCGGGCCGTCCAGGTCGACCGCATGGAAGACCGGCGCCTCGGTCTCTTCCTGGTCCACCGTGGTACGCCCGCACACGGCCCACAGGTGCAGCCGCTGTTCGTCGTCCCCTTCGCTGTCCCCCAGGTCGGCGTCGGAGATGCCCTGTTCCTCGGCGACCCCGCCCTTGACGGCGAGCAAGCGGGCTCCGGTGTCGTGGTGGAAGTCGAAGACGAGCCCGCGGAAGAAGGCCTTGTCGAGGTTGCGCTGGTCGAACTCCAGCCCGGGGAAGCAGTTGTCGACACCGCTCTCGGGGCGGGAGCCGGACGGGTTGCCCGCCACCATGTGCGCGGCGCGGGCGGTGAGGTTGCGGGGGAAGATCTTCCCCGCGGGCGTGGAGACGCCTGCGCTCCCGGGGGTCGGTCGGTTCATGGTCGGCTCCTTCAGGTCAGCGGGCGAGGGCGGCCGGGTCGCTCGGCAGGTCGGACACGGGCGGCAGTGCGAAGAACCCCGGTGCCGTCTGGGTGAGTTCGACGTAGGCGCGCAGGCAGAAGTCGAGCCAGCCTCGGATGTAGTCGCAGCCGGGCCGACCGCGCCGGCTGACCTCGTGGTAGCAGCCGCCGCCGCACAGGTAGCGGGCCCAGCAGGAGCGGCACGGCTCGGCCCGGTCCACGTGCCGGGCGGCCAGGTGGCGTTCCCGGGCGGCCCGGTCGGGTCCGTCGGCCAGCGAGCCCATGGCGAAGTCCGGGTCGTCGACCAGGCGGTGGCAGGCGTACAGGCCGCCTTCGGCGGAGGCACTGAGGTAACCCGCGCCGGCGCCGCACGGGTAGGGGCGGTGGCCGCCCGTGTGCAGTTCGTACATCGCGGTCTGGAAGTTCCCGAACGGGTAGGGGCGACCAGCCGACAGCTCGCGCAGGGCCTTCTCACCGCACTCGACCATCCCGTCGAGGAAGCCGGTGAAGGCCGCGGCGTCGATCTCGTACGCCGGATCCGGCGCGCTCACCACCGCCGCGAATCCCACCTCGTCGAAGCCCAGGCCGATCCCGTGCTCCAGGACGTCGAGCAGACGCCCTGTGTACGGCGTCACGCTGACCCGCGCCGACAGGTGCCGGGGTCGCCCGTGCCGGGCCAGCACTGCCAGTCCGCTACGCAGTCGGTCGTAGGCGCTGCCGCCGCCCGGTGCCCGGCGCAGGGCATCGTGCCCTTCACGGTCGCCGTCAAGGCTGACGGCCACCGTGAAGGGGTGGGCGGCGAAGAGTTCGGCGTCCGCGGGCCGGACGGTGGTCAGGTTGGTGGTGAGGGCGAAGCGGACCGCGTGCCCGCTGTCCTCCCCGGCCCCGACCGCATACCGGACCACCTCGTGGACCAGGTCGCGGGCAAGCAGGGGTTCGCCGCCCATGAAGCCGACCACGACCCCGGCTCCGGGCGCGGCCTCCGCGAGCAGCCGGTCCACGGCGGCGAAGGCGGTCTCGCGGGTCATGGCCCGGGCGGATCCGCCGAAGCGGCCCTCGTCCGCATAGCAGTGACCGCAGCTGAGGTTGCAGGCCTGCATCACGTTGAGCGACAGCGAGGACAGGGGCGGTACCCCGGCCGGGGTGCCGTCGATGCGCGGGGCGGGCAGTCCGGGCGCGGCGCCCCACAGCGGAAGGCCCAGGTCGGCGGCGAGGGCGGCGTCCTGCGCGGGTGTGTGCGTCGTGGCCGTCCAGCGCTCCAGCCGGGCGGCGGCGGCTTCCGGCAGGTCGTAGATCCGGCTGCCGTCGGCGAGGAACAGGTGGGTGCCGTGGGCACTGCGGACGACCCGGGTCTCGGCGCCGAGGCCGCGCGGCCCGGATACCGGCTCCGTCTCCGGTTCCGGTTCCGGGGGGCGGCGACCGATCTGCAACAGGACGCTCATGTGCCCTCCTCCACGTTCTCCCGCAGCGAACTGACCCAGCCAGCCAGCAGGTTGTACTGGCGGCGCGTGAGGTGCATCGGGTAGGCGTCGGAGCCGCGTACCGCGACCGGCATGCGACGGTCGTGCCACCGCTGCTCCTCCACCGGGGTCCTGATGACCTGTCGGAGGAGTTCGGGCCGTTCGCGGAACAGGTCCTCCAGGAACTCCAGTGCCACGAACCGCCGATGCCGCCGGCGGCCGCGCTCGGTGAGGGGGAGCGTCACCCCCGGCAGTGGGTCCGGCGGGCCGAAGGTCCGTTCCCGGGCCTCGTCCTCGGGCAGGCCCAGGCGCCGGGCCCTGCGCACGTTCTCCAGGGTCGCGCGGTCGTTCTGGGCGTCCACGTTGACCGCGTCCATGGCCTCCAGAACCCGTTCGAACAGGTCGCGCACTTCCAACGCCGTCAGGTCACGGTTCCCGGCGATGTACACGGGGTCGCTCACCTCCTCCCGCTTGACCCGGTCCGCCAGCCCGTCGGCCAGGGAGGTGAAGGGCCGGCGGTCGGGCGCGAAGTCCGGCGGTGTGACGACGATCCGCGCGCGGGCGGTCAGGCCCCCGAGCGTGACGCCGACCAGGCCGTCGCAGACGTCGTCGACCAGACCGAGGCTGACTCCGCCGTCCTCGGGCGTCGATCCGGCGAAGAGCCCTCCGGGAAAGGTCCGCGCGTCGGTGGCACCGGAGAGGGTGAACTCGCACCAGGCCGCGTCCGGCGCCAGGATCAACCGCTCCTCCGGCAGGAGGTACCGGCTGGTCCGGTCGAGCAGGTTGCTCGGGCCGTACACCGCCCCCGTGCCGGGCGTGAAGCGCAGCCGCAGCCCGGGAAACCCACCGCCCGGGCGGGGCAGCTGAACGGAGCCGAGCGGAACGCTCTGCCCCGGCGGCACGAGGGGCCGGTCCGCTCCGGCGGGCGACTGGCCTTCCAGCGGTTCGCGCAGGTGGTGGTCGCCCCGCAGTTCGACGGCGGCCTCGATCCGGTCGCCGGGCGAGCGGGTGCACTGGTGCGCCTTGAGGTTGGCGACCTTCACCGTCCATTTCACGTCGGCCAGATCGATGCCGAATTCGGTGAGGACGTCGACGGTGACCGGCTCGTCGGTGTGGCGCTGTCCGTCGGCCGACGTCCAGGTGCCGTGCAGTTCGAAGAAGGGACAGATCGGCCGGAAGCCGTTGACGTCCTTGAACCGGACCCGTTCCCCGGGATCGGGCTGCCGCTCTGACAGGGTGCCGTCGTCGGCGACTTCGAGGGTGGGCGCGGGCACCACGGTGGTTTTGCCCGTTCCCCGGGGCGACAGGTCGCTTTCGCCGTAGTGGTAATTGCCGCACGGGGTGGGGGACGGGCCCAGCCGGGCGAAGGCGAGAGGTGGGTGGAGCCAGATCCGTTCGATCACCGTGAGTCTCCGTTGTCCAGTGGGGAGATGGGCTCGTTCAGCCAAGGCCTCGCGCGTACGGTTCCTGCCGGCGCGGTTCGGATCCGGGTGCTCGTTGCGCAGGGCGCGGCGCCCCCGGACGACCCGGCCCGTCGGTCGGGCGGCGCAGGGGGCAGCTCGCCGGCCGGCCGGGAGCGGAGAAGGGCATGCCGACGCCTCTCGAAAGGTGTGGGTCGTTCCTCCGGTGACGCAGCGTACTCAGTTTCGTCACTCAGCGTACCGAACGATCACGCGGCGCTCCTGAAGCCACGCGGCGTGCCCGCCGCCGGGCCCGCCCGCACGGGCGGGCCCGCCGCCGACTCCTCTCATCGGCCGAGGGCCGATACCGCTCACGCGGATCGCTCCTGCTCGGGCGGCCTTCTCGCTCCCCCGCTGCCGATGACCCGCAGAGGTTAGAAAATGGATTATGAGCGACTTCCTGGAACCCTTCCGGCGTTGGCTGCTCCGCTCCACCATGAGCTCTTCCTCTCCCCTTCGGCGCCCCCGCTCAGGACGTCACCAGGAGCATCAGGAGCAGGCCCGGCCCCCCAAGGGCAGGACGCCGCGGCCGCAGCGTCTGTCCTCCCTGCTGAGCGTGCAGAGCGTGGCCGGCGAGGTGTTCCTCCTGCAACTGGCCGTCGTGGTGCTTCTGGTCACCGCCGCGGTTGTGGCCCTCGTGGTGCAGGGCCGGAGCGACGCCATGCTGGACGCCCGGCACCGTACGCTCGCCGCCGCCGGAACGTTCGCGGAATCCCCGGGGATCGTCGCGGCCCTGCGCAGTCCGCATCCGAGCGCGGTGCTGCAGCCGAGCGCCCAGGCGGCCCGGAAGATCGCCGGGGTCGACGGCATCAACACCTACACACTCGACGGACTCACCCTCACCCACAGCGACCCGCGACAGATCGGGAGGCACGTCGTCGGCCCCTTCTCCAAGGCGGCGGCCGGCAAGTCCTTCACCGAGACGTTCGAAGGGTCCCTGGGGCAGTCCGTGGTCTCGGTGGTCCCCGTCAAGGACGGAACAGGCCGCGTCATCGCCATCGTCTCCTCCCCGGTCACGGTCCAGAACGTCCAGGGCATGGTGAACCGGCAGCTGCCGGTCGTCCTCGGCAGCGCAGCCCTGGTGCTCCTCCTGTCCGCCGGCGGAACCGCTCTGGTGAGCCGCCGGCTGCTGCGCCGGACCCACGGCCTGGGACCGGCCGAGATGACGAGGATGTACGAGCACCACGACGCCGTGCTGCACGCCGTACGAGAGGGCGTGCTGATCGTCGGCGACGGCGGACGGCTGCTGCTGGCCAATGACGAGGCGCGGCGGCTGCTGGATCTGCCGGCGGACGCGGAAGGACGCCCCGTCACGGACCTGGACCTGGAGGAGGGAATCACCGAGCCGATCGCATCGGGCCGTTCCGTGACCGACGAGCTGCACATGGCCGCCGACCGGCTGCTGGCGGTGAACATCCGCCCCACCGCCCCCTACGGGCAGGCCGGGACCGTCGTCACGCTGCGGGACACCACCGAGCTGCGGGCACTCTCCGGCAGGGCCGAGGTGGCCCGCGAGCGGCTGAAGCTGCTCTACGACGCGGGAGTGCAGGTCGGAACGACGCTGAACGTGGAGCGCACCGCGGAGGAACTGGCGGAGGTGGCGGTCCCGCGCTTCGCCGACGTGGTCACGGTCGACCTGCTGGACCCGGTGCTGCGCGGCGAGGAGCCGCCCGAAGCAGGCACCGAGATGCGCCGCACCGCCTCCGTCGGCCTTGAGGGCGACCACCCCCTCTACCCCATCGGCAAGCTGATCCGGTTCGTTCCCACGAGCCCCATGGCCACCGGACTGGCCGGCGGCCACGCGGTCCTGGAGGCGGACCTGCGCGCCACCCACGGCTGGCGGGCCCAGGACCCGGCCAACGCCGTGCTGATCCTGGACCGCGGCATCCACTCCATGATCGCCGTGCCGCTGCGGGCCCGGGGCGTGGTGCTGGGGATGGCCGGCTACTGGCGGGGGCAGGACTCCGCGCCGTTCGACGAGGAGGACGTGTCCTTCGCCGAGGAGCTGACCGCCCGGGCGGCGCTGTCCGTCGACAACGCCCGCCGCTACACCCGCGAGCACACCATGGCCGTCACCCTGCAGCGCAGCCTGCTGCCCCGGGGCGTACCGGAGCAGTCGGCGGTCGAGGTCGCCCACCGCTATCTGGCCGCCCAGGCCGGGGTGGGCGGTGACTGGTTCGATGTCATCCCGCTGCCCGGCACCCGGGTGGCCCTGGTGGTCGGTGACGTCGTCGGCCACGGTCTGCACGCCGCCGCGACGATGGGCCGTCTGCGCACCGCCGTGTACAACTTCTCCACCCTCGACCTGCCCCCGGACGAGCTCCTGAGCCACCTGGACGAGCTGGTCGCCCACATCGACGCCGACGAGCAGGAGTGGCAGGGGATCACCGGAGCCACCTGCCTGTGCGCCATCTACGATCCGGTCTCCGGGCTGGTGACCGCCGCCACCGCCGGTCATCCGGGCCCCGCTCTGGTCCGCCCCGACGGAACCGTGTCGTTCCCCGAGGTGCCGGTCTCCCCGCCGCTGGGCCTGGGCGCCGGGATGCCGATGGAGACCATGACGCTCACCCTGCCCGAAGGCTCCCGGATGGCGCTCTTCACCGACGGGCTGATCGAGAGCCGCAACCGCGATCTGGACGCGGGCCTGGCAGCGCTGCGCGCGGCCCTGGAAGGGCCCGCCCGGACCCCGGAGGAGACCTGCACCGCGGTGATCGACGCGATGCTGCCCTCCAGGCCGGGCGACGACATCGCGCTGCTGGTCGCCCGCACCCGCCGACTGGACCCCGAGCGGATCGCCGAGTGGGACGTGTCCCCCGACCCGGCGGCGGTGTCGCCGGTGCGGGGCGCCTGCGCCCGCCGACTGGCGGACTGGGGCCTGGAGGACATCGCCTTCACCACGGAACTCATCCTCAGCGAGCTGATGACCAACGCCATCCGCTACGGCTCCGAGCCCATCAGGGTGAGGCTGCTGTACGACCGCAGCCTGATCTGCGAGGTCTCCGACGGGTCCAGCACCTCACCGCACCTGCGCCGGGCCGAGGCCACCGACGAGGGCGGCCGCGGCCTGTTCCTCGTCGCGCAGTTCGCCGAGCGCTGGGGCACCCGCTACACGGCTCGCGGCAAGATCATCTGGAGCGAGCAGGCCCTCCAGGCCGGGGCCGCACCTTCCGGGACGGATCTGGGGGAGGCGCTCCTGGCCGGGTGGGACGACGAGGCGCTCTGAGAACGCGCCGGTACGGCAGCCGCAG
The DNA here is from genome assembly GCF_042870715.1 of Streptomyces sp. NPDC006463. NCBI lineage: Bacteria > Bacillati > Actinomycetota > Actinomycetes > Kitasatosporales > Streptomycetaceae > Streptomyces > Streptomyces sp. NPDC006463. Next base: position 178,212 of record NZ_JBIAHP010000011.1, read on the forward strand.
GGAAGGCGGCGGACACCACCGGCTGGGACTGCGCCGCCGAGGCCGCCGAACGTACGCTGGCCTCGATCAGTACGCGACCGCCCGTTATGGAGCCTTTGTGCCCGCACCCCGTCTCCGGAAAGCCTCCGTCGCCGTCTGCCTGGCCTTCGCCGCGGCGCCCCTCGGCGCCTGCGGAAACGCGCCCACCACCGCACCCAGAGCGCCTTCGGTGGCCACCTCCGCCGCGGACGCCGGCGGCACGGCGGCACTGACCGCGGCGGCGAAGAAGGAGGGCTCGCTCAACACGATCGCGCTCCCGCGCGACTGGGCCAACTACGGCGCACTGATCGACGGCTTCGAGAAGAAGTACGGGATCAAGGTCGCGGTGGAGAACCCGGAGGGTTCCAGCCAGGACGAGATCAACGCCCTGAAGGAGCACAGGGGCGCAGGCCGCGCCCCCGACACGATCGACGTGGGGGGCTCGTTCGCACAGTCCGCGGCCCGGCAGGGCCTGCTCGCTCCGTACAAGGTCGCCGCGTACGACGACATCCCCAAGGAACAGAAGGACCCGCGGGCCCGCTGGGCAAACAACTACGGCGGCTACATCTCGATCGGCTGCGACGCCGGCCGCGTCAAGATCTGCCCCTCGACCTTCGCCGATCTGCGCAAGCCCGAGTACAAGGGCCAGGTCGCGCTCAACGGCAACCCCACCAAGTCCGGCTCCGCCTTCGCCGGCGTGTATGCGGCGGCCCTGGCGAACGGGGGTTCCTTCGGCGACATCCAGCCCGGTATCGACTTCTTCGCCGAGCTCAGCAAGAACGGCAACCTCATCCCGGTCGAATCCACCCCGGCCACGATCGAGAAGGGCCAGACCCCGATCAGCATCGACTGGGACTTCCTCAACCTCGGATACGCCGACGAGTTCCGCAAGAAGGGCGCCGACGTCGACTGGCGGACAGCCATTCCCTTCGACGGCAGCTTCGCCGAGTATTACGCGAGCGCGGTGAACAAGGACGCCCCGCACCCCGCGGCGGCACGTCTGTGGCAGGAGTACCTCTTCAGCCCGGAGGGCCAGAACCTCCGGCTCGGCGCCTACGCACGCCCCGTCCTCATGGACGCCATGGAGAAGGACGGCACCCTGGACAAGGCCGCCGCGGAGAAACTGCCGACGGTCGAGGGCACGCCGACGTTTCCGACCGAGGCCCAGACGGCGAAGGCGAGAGAGACCGTCAACCGTGGCTGGGCCAAGGCCGTCTCAGGCTGAGGTCACCCACATGGACCTCCCCGATGGCGGAGCATTGCCGTGCCGCGCCGCGGACAACGTTGCCGAGCTCCCTCGACAAGTGGCCCTGCAGCTTCCCGCCCCGCCTGAGGGGGCGATCTCGTTCAAGCGAGCAGACAATGAGCGCGAGGGATCCTGTCGTGTCTGAGGCGGGACGTGTGGGCCTGCGTCCCGATCCTGGTCGAACGCCGGTCCCGGAACGTGCACCGTGCCGCCTGCCGCATTCACCCCGGACCAGCGGAGGACTGATAGGTGATGTCGGACGAGAGAGCCGAACGCATCGCGGATTTCATCGGGCCACTTCGGGTGAGGCCGGGGTCGAAAGTGCGCCTGGAGCGGGACTTCGATCCTCGCTACAAGGCCGGTCTGAAGAAGCGGGACGGGGTCGAGCTGCTGAGGACCGGGGTGTCGCTGCTGGCCGAGTACCAGGAGCGGCTGGCCGCCCAGGACACGTACGGCGTCGTGCTCTGCCTCCAGGCACTCGACGCCGGGGGCAAGGACGGGACGATCCGCCACGTGATGAGCGGCGTCAATCCCCAGGGCGTACGGGTCAGCAGCTTCAAGGTGCCCTCCGCCGAGGAACTCGACCACGACTACCTGTGGCGCTACGCACAGCGGCTGCCCACGCGCGGCGAGATCGCCATCTTCAACCGCTCGCACTACGAGGAGGTTCTCGTCGTACGGGTCCACCCCGAGAACCTCGTCCGGCAGAAGCTGCCGGAGAACGCAGGTGGGAGGGACCTGTGGGACCGGCGCTATCGGGAGATCAACCGTTGGGAGCGGTACCTCACGGACAACGGGTTCAAGGTGGTGAAGATCTTCCTGAACCTGTCCAAGGAGGAGCAGCGCACCCGTTTCCTGAAGCGGATCGACCGGCCGGAGAAGAACTGGAAGTTCTCTGCAGCTGATGTCCGGGAGCGGCGCCGGTGGGACGACTACCAGTACGCGTTCTCCGAAATGCTGTCGGCCACGAGTACGAAGTGGGCGCCGTGGTACGTCGTGCCGGCGGACCGGAAGTGGTTCGCGCGGATCTGCGCGGCGGCGATCCTCGCGCACACCCTGATGGACATCGATCCTCAGTACCCCGACGTCGGGGAGGAGGCGCGCCAGGAGCTGCTCGTCACCAAACGGGACCTGGAGCGGGAGGCCCCAGCCGGGGCGCCGGCCGATCCGTACGCCGACCGGCATCCGTCGGCCGCGCGGGCCGCCGGGCGCAGAGACCGGCCGAAGAAGAAGAAGAAGAAGCGGGGCTAGGACCTGTCGGAGCAGCGCGCGACCGGCCCGGACGCATCCGCGGCCGCGGATCGGAGGCAGGACGATGACGGTGCGTTCGAATGCCGTGGGAGAACAGCCTCGGGCCGCCGGGGACGGTTGGTACTCATACGCTCCCGAGGAGGTCGCAGCCGCGTTCGGTGTCGATCCGGCGGTCGGTCTCTCCGCAGGACGGGCCGCGGAGCTCCTGACGGCGCACGGCCCGAACGCCGCCGCATCCTCGGGACGACCCAGATCAACGCGCGGCAGTTCGGCTGGGCGCTGCTGACCGCCCTCGCACTTCTGCTCCTGTGGGAACTGGGCAAGCTCCTGGCCCGTCGGTCGGCAGACGCCTGAATCCGGCGGGGTGCGTCCGTCGTCGGGATTCAGGCCGTCGGGATCCAGGCGTTTCACGTCTCACGCCGCCGAGGCGCCGTCTATGGCCTGCTCCGTCCAGATGGTCTTCCCGGTACTGGTGAACCGGCTGCCCCAGCGGTCGGTGACCTGGGCGATGAGGAAGAGGCCGCGTCCGCCTTCGTCCGTCTCCCGCGCGCGACGCAAGCGCGGCTGGGTACTGCTGGGGTCGGACACCTCGCAGACCAGCACCCGGTCTCGGATCAGCCGGAGGCCGACCGGGCCGCCCGCGTACCGGATGGCGTTCGTGACGAGCTCGCTGACGACGAGCTCCGTCACGAAGCCCAGTTCGTCCAGCTCCCAGTCGGACAGTTGCCCCAGCACCAGCTCACGGGCGTGCGCGACGAGGGACAGGTCGGCTTCGAGTTGCCACTCGGCGACCTGATCGGACGAGAGCGCGCGGGTGCGGGCGAGCAGCAGGGCAACGTCGTCGGCGGCGGGCTCCCGGGGCAGCACCCCGTCGACGATGCTCTGGCTGATGTCGCCCAGGGGCCGGCTCGGGTCTGCGCCGGCGAGCGAGGTCCTCAGCCTCTCCATCCCCTCCTCGATGTCGCCGCCGCGGCTCCCGACGAGTCCGTCCGTGAAGAACGCCAGCATGCTGCCGGGCGTCACGCCGAACTCGGTCACCTCGAAAGCCATTCCACCCACGCCCAGCGGCGGTCCCGGCGTCATGCCGACGAAGTCCGGCTCCTCGCCCGGCGACAGCAGGGCCGGCGGCGGATGCCCCGCCGTGGCGGCGGCGCAGTGCCTGGTCACCGGGTCGTAGACGGCGTACAGGCACGTCGCTCCGAGCACCGCCGGCTCGGAGCGGGAATCGCCGCTCGTCTGCTCGCTGGAGAAGCCGAGCACCAGGTCGTCGAGGTGCGTGAGCAGCTCGCCCGGATCCAGGTCGAGGTCGGCCAGGGTCTGCACGGCGGTCCGCAGTCGCGCCATGGCCGCGGTGGCGTCGAGTCCGTGGCCGACGACGTCTCCGACGACGAACGCCACGCGCAACGATGGCAGGGGGATCACGTCGAACCAGTCCCCGCCGACTCCCACGCCGCCGCTCGCCGGCTGATAGATCCCCGCCGCGTCCGCGGCAGGCGTGTTCAGGGCGGGGTGCGGCAGCAGGCTTCGCTGCAAGGCCACCGCCGACCGGTGCTCCCTGGTGTAGCGGCGGGCGTTGTCCAGACCGAGTGCGGCCCTGGAGACGACATCCTGCAGGAGGGCCGCGTCCTCCTCGCTGAACACGGAAGGCAACTGACTGCGCCAGACCGTGACGCAGCCGAGGACGAGGCCTCGCGCGTAGAGCGGCACCGCCACGGACGAGTGCGCCTCACTCGGGACGAACAGCAGCATGCTCTCGGCATCCACACCGAGCGCCGCACGCAGAGCGGAGACGTCGGACACCAGCACGGGCCGCCCCTCCATGAGGGGACGCATCAGGTCACTGTCCGGTACGGGAGGCAGCGCCTCTCCGACCGGCAGGAGGTCCTCCGCGGATATCCCCGGGCTCTGCGCGGCAGCGGCCCGGCGCAGGCGGACGTCACCGCTGGCGGCGAGGTGCGGCGGCTCGTCGCCCACCAGCACCGGCTCTGCGAGGTCCACGGTCGCCAGGTCGGCGAAATCAGGGACGAGCAGATCCACCAGGATCTCGGCCATGCCCGTCATGTCCAGGGAGGCCCCGATGGTGGCGGCCGCGGCGCGGGACAGCCCGGCCCGGCGTCGCTCCGAGTCCCGTTCGGCCGTTTCCGCCGCGGTTTCGGCCTGCGTGACCAGCACCAGCCACCGCACGCCGGAAGTGGGTTCGCCTGCGGACCGCGCCCCCAGCCGGACCACCTGGAACACCGAACCGGCCTGCTGACCCGCTTGGTCGCCTCCGGGCACCGTCAGCATGCGTCCGCCCGGCCCGGCGTCGGTTCCGCTGGGCGGAAGCAGCGCCAGAAGAGGAGCACACAGCTGGCCCGGTGAACAATCCAGCAGCGTCGCAGCCATCCGGGAACAGGCAATGACCAAGCCCTCGTCGTCCAGTACGACCGCTGCCATGTCACTGACGGACGCCGAGGCCTGACTCGGGCCGCCATGGTCCGTTTCGCGCATGTCGCCTCCACGCAGCGTGTCTTCAGTATCGCTCCCGAGGGTCCGCCCGGCGACCGGGCACCGAACGACCGGACGGTGTGTCGTGCGCCTGCCGGGAGCCAGCCCGGGAATGGGCGGCGTAAGGTCCGCGTAGACGGCCGACCGGCCGGGCGACAAGGGATGTGGTGCTGTGACGCGGCAGGACGACGGTCGCGACTCGTGGGCCGTCGGCGCAGCGTACGAACCGTACATCGGGCGGTGGAGCCGGGCGGTGGCCGCCGAGTTCGCAGGCCGGCTCGGCGTGGCCCCGGGTGAGCGCTGGGTGGACATCGGCTGCGGTACGGGTGCGGTCTCCCGGGCAGCGCTGGAGGTGGGCGCGGCCGGTGAGGTGGTCGGCGTGGACTCCTCGGCGGGGTACGTCCACCACGCCCGCAGCCTCGTGTCCGCTCCCCGCGCGCGTTTCGTCGTCGGCGACGCCATGGCCCTGCCGGTCCGCGATGCCGTGGCCGGGGCCGTCGTCAGCGGGCTGACGCTGAACTTCGTGTCCGATCCGGCGCGAGCCGTGTCCGAAATGGCGCGCGTCGCGCTGCCGGGCGCCGTCGTGGGCGCCTACGTATGGGACTACGCCGAGGGCATGCAGATCATCCGCCGCTTCTGGGATGCCGCCGCGTCACTCGACGACCGGGCAGGCGAACTGCACGAGGGGACACGCTTCCCGCTGTGCCGGCCGGGCCCGCTGCGTGCGCTGTTCGCCGATGCCGGCCTGACCTCCGTGCTCGTCGCGGCGATCGACGTACCGACACGCTTCCGCGACTTCGACGACTACTGGTCACCGTTCCTGGGCGGCCAAGGACCCGCCCCCGGGTACGCCTCCGCGCTGCCCCCGGATCGGCGGGCCAGGCTGCGGGAGCTTCTGCGTACCTCCCTACCCGCTGCCGCCGACGGGTCGATCCCCCTCACTGCCCGAGCCTGGATGGTCCTGGGCCGACACGGGGCCGGGTGATCGCCGTCGCCGCGCCGCCGCCGCTCGACCCTGCCCGGGGCGCCGGTCCGGTACTGCTCCGGGGGGCCGGCGAGGTGGGCGGCCCGGGGGCTCAAACAGTCAGGCCGGAATCAGCCGGACTGTTCCTCGTTGCCCGACTGCTGGTCGGAGTTTTGGTTCGGGACCGTGTCCGTATTCTGGTCCGGGACCTTCTGCTGGTTCTGGTCCGGGACCTCCTGCGGGCTCGTGTCCGGGACCTTCTGCTGGTTGTGCTCCGGCACCTTCTGCGGGCTCGTGTCCGGGACCTTCTGCTGGTTGTGCTCCGGCACCTTCTGCGGGCTCGTGTCCGGCACCTTCTGCGGCTTCGTGTCCGGGACCTTCTGGGGGTTCTGGTTCGGGACCTTCTGCGGCTTCGTGTCGGGCTTCTGCGCCGGCTTCTCCTCGGGCTTCGTGTTCGGCTTCTGCTCGGGCTTCGTGGCCGGCTTCTGCTCAGGCTTCGTGGCCGGCTTCTCCTCAGGCTTCTGCTCAGGCTTTGTGTTCGGCTTCTCTTCAGGCTTCGTGTTCGGCTTCTGCTCGGGCTTCGTGGCCGGCTTCTCCTCGGGCTTCGTGGCCGGCTTCTCCTCGGGCTTCGTGGCCGGCTTCTCCTCGGGCTTCGTGGCCGGCTTCTCCTCGGGCTTCTGCTCAGGCTTTGTGTCCGGCTTCTCCTCGGGCTTCGTGGCCGGCTTCTCTTCAGGCTTTGTGTCCGGCTTCTGCTCAGGCTTCGTGTCCGGCTTCTGCTCAGGCTTCGTGGCCGGCTTCTCCTCGGGCTTCTGCTCGGGCTTCTGCTCGGGCTTCTGCTCGGGCTTTGTGTCCGGCTTCTCCTCGGGCTTCTGCTCGGGCTTCGTGTCCGGCTTCTCTTCAGGCTTCGTGTCCGGCTTCTGTTCGGGCTTCGTGTCCGGCTTCTCTTCAGGCCTCTGCCCAGGCTTGGTGTCCGGCTTCTGCTCAGGCTTCGTGTCCGGCTTCTGCTCGGGCTTCGTGTCCGGCTTCTCTTCAGGCTTCTGCCCAGGCTTGGTGTCCGGCTTCTGCTCGGGCTTCGTGTGCGGCTTCTGCTCGGGCTTCTGCTCCGGCACCTTGTTCGAGTCCTGGTCGGGCACCACATTCGGCTTGGTGTGCGGCACCTTTCCGGGCTCCTGGCCCGGGACCTTCCCCGGGTGCTGGCCCGGGGGCCTCTCCACGGAGTCCTCGCGGGGCAGGGGCAGGACCGGGTACGGCGAGTCGGGCTTCTGGCCCTTGGGAGGAGGCACCTCGTGGTCATGCTTGCCCTGCACGTCTCCGCTCGGGCGCACGTACCATCCCTTGCGCTCGTGGTCGAACATCGTGACGGCCTTCACCGGCTTCTCGGCGGGTTTGACCGCAACGAGGCCGGAGGACCGGAACGACGACCACTGCTTGCCGCTGTACGTCTGCTTGCCCTTGACGGCGACGGGCGGGGCCAGCGGGTTGCCGCAAGCACAGCGCACACGCGGGACACCGCGGTCGTCGACCAGGACGGGCGTGCCGGCCTGCAGGATCGCCTGATAACCGACGGGCGCCTCGTTCTTGTACCCGTGGTTGGTGACCCGCGTGTCCCAGGCCAGCCGAACGGGCGTCAGTGACCGCAGATAGGCGGGGATCTCGGGCTGCTGGATGCGCAGCGGGGCGGCGAAGGCCTTCCCCTTGGCCGGGTGCTGCCCCAGGAATTTGATCTGCTTCTCGACGTCGCAGCTCGCGACGTTCCGTGTACCTCCGTACAACCCCGGGTACGCACCGTTGACCTCGAGCGTGCGCGCGTCGTCCGTCGACTTGGCGGCGGTTACGGGCATGACCTCGACGGTCTCGGACTCCGTGGCCGTCGACGGGGTGAACGGATCGGGGCCGGCCGCCGAGGTGGTTTGGAGGAAGACCTCTCCCCCGGCTGCCTTGTTCCCGCCCATGACGGTGAAGCCGAGGACGACCGCCGTCGCCATGACCACCACGCCGCTGGCACTCAGCACCGCCCTGCGCGACCGCCACCCGCGACGCCCGCCCTGCTTGTCCGGCTCACCCGGCTCACCCGGCTCACCCGGCTCGCCGCCTACGGTCGGCGGGCCAGGAGGCCCCGGCGGGGGCGGAGGCCCTGAAGGCGGAGGCCCCGGCGGCGGTGGCGGGGGATGCTCGTTCGTCGGCCGATCGGACAGCGGGCCGGACGGGGGGCCGGTGGGGCGCTCGCCCGGAGGAGGTAGGGAACTCACGACACTCTCCCCCTGAGGCAGGACATCGGGAAAATGGTGGTTGTTCGCATCTGCGCGCTCCTTACAGCCATTATGGCCTCCGCGTCCTGGAGGCGTGAATCATGGAAACTCCGCTCCCGCGAAAAAAGGTGAAGAGGTGGCCGGACGAGGCCGTCCTTCACGAGTCGACGCGGGCGGGGCCACTTGCTGTGCGTGAGCCCATGTCTTGAGTAAGCCTCTGACCTCGATGTCTCGTCACGTCGCGATTTTTCGGGGCTTGACAGGCGACAGAGGCCCCGCTGGGCTGCCTCTCCGCGACGGGCACGGCTCACACATCGCCGAACATGCGCACGGCGAGGCCGCTGTGGGCGGACTTCCACCGCTGCTGCCCGGCTTCCAGCCGGCTGAGCGCCGCGTCGAGAGGGTTCCACTGGGTCCGGTCGAAGCCTCCCTCGTGCCGGAGGTCGAGATATGCCTGGGTGACGGTGTCGTGGCCGGGAGCCTCCGCCTCGGCCCGTACGGCGGGGACACTCGTGAAGGCGGCCGAACGCAGGCTCCGGGCGGGAGGAACACCGCACAGGCGCTCGAACCGCTCGTACTGCTCGGACTGAATGGCGCCGACGCCCCGGGTGTACTGCCGGAAGGCGGAGAATTGCTCCGCCCGCATCGTGGCGACCGTGCGGAACAGCGCAGCAGCGCGCTCGAACATCGCGACCGCATGCTCTATTCGTTGCGCTCCGTCGTCGAGGCGTCCTGCGCGCAGTGCCCCGATGGCCGCTTTCATGTCGGCCACCGTCGCGGCGAAGAGCATTTCGCGGGTCTGCAGGACGCGGATGAAGAAGTACTCGTCGTGCAGTACGTAGACGGGCTGCACGGTGACGTCGAACCACCGCCAGGCGTCCGTCGCCGGGGGCCGGGGAAGGTGCTCGACGAGACCTTCCAGCCGGGACGGGGGTGTCTGCGCCACCCGTGACGGCAAGTCGCCGGGGTCCGGCCGGCCGAGTCCCTGCGTCACGAACCGCAGGGCATGCCGCAACCTCGTGCCCAGCGTCGCCGGATCCGGCCGGCCCCGGCTGGGCCCTTCGCGGGAGCCGCCTGCCGCCTTGATCTCGAAACGAACGGCGTCGGACATGAGCATGATGGACATCCGGTCCGCGCTCAGTCCGGAATGCCGTTCGTCCACGAGGAGCTCCAGGACCGGCAGCGCGAGGTAGGTGCGAGTGCGGAAACGCCCCTCGTGTTCGTCGAGCATGCAGTCGAGAAATGCGTTGAGGAACGGGCGGTCTGCGACGTGCCGATTCCGGACGTCGCTCAGCCGGACCAGCATTTGCTCCGGCAGGAAATGCTTTCCTGTCCGCCGCACGTGTGCGGTGAGGGACCGGGCCAGGGAGATTCCGTCGGATTCCACCGGCACCTGATCGGCGGGCGCCCAGCGCTTGATCCCCCGAAGGGTCGACGTAGGTGATTCGTCCCGGGGACATGGAATCGTGCTGTTCTCGGAAGTCATCGCCACTCGTCTCCCATGTCGGTGTGCCGCAGTTCGACGCAAGAACGTTTCCGGCCGACGGTCGGCCTCACGTCGGCCGAGCGGGGTACCGGATTCCACTAGGCATGATCGGAAGACCGCGCGTCATGTCTCGGGAATTCGTGTCTTGACAGGAGCGAGTGCGCTCGTGGTGCTGCGCTCGCCGGTGCCGGGGCGCGAAGCCTGAGCACGAACGTCGGGCCTCCGCCACCTACGACCGAGGTGGCGGAGGCCCGATGTCACGGGGAGCCGGATGTACGGGATATGGGAAACCGGTCGGGCACTCAGGAACCGCCGCCGCGGAAAGCCGTGGCGCGCACGGTGTCGCCGCAGAGTGCGAATTCCCCACCGTCGTCGGGCGCCACCTGGAGTCCGCCCCCTCCCACGCCCAGCACGATCGAGGGTGCGACGGTCGGCTCGACGCCGGACGCGCAGAACCCCTCGGCCTCACCGAGCACGGGGGTGAAGGTGAGCTGCGTCCAGGCCCGGCCGCCGACGGCCAGCGGCACGGCGCGCGCCCGGCCCTGACGGACGACGTTCAGGGGTTTGTTGCGGTCCGGCGATCCCTGACCGGCGAGGGCCACGGTGGGAAACCCCTTCAGGGCGCAGGCCTTCGGGCCGTCGTTGATGACGGTGATCCGCACCTTGCTGCCGCCGATCCGTTGCGCGCTGTCCGCGATGAGCTGCTTGCTCGCACAGGGGGCGGCGGGCGCCCGTTGCCCGGCCGTCTCCTTCGCCGCAGCGCCCGGACCGGCTGCCAGCAACAGGCCGCACGTCACGGCGCCCGCCACGAGCCAACAGGTCGGGGCGCCGGCCACGCAGCCTCGCATTGTGCCCTTCATGGAGTCTCCTCACGGTTCGCAGGACGCCCGCTCACCCCGGCCACGCCCTCCGCTCCCCCTCGGCCGCATCCTCCCTCAGCGTCGCACCGCCCCGGACCGACGGCACGCGTAGCGCTCTGACCTGGCCTTGTCCCGGGCCGGGCGCCGCCCCGCACGCAGATGCCGGAGAGGCTGTGGGCCTCTCCGGCATCTGCGGTGCGGGGCGGCGGCTCGCCGGGACGGACTCCCGGAGGCTGCGGGCAGGGGGCTGTCAGCCCTCACTTGCCGAGCTTCGCCTTCACGTCCTCCCTGAGCTGCTTCTTGAGCTGGCCCTTGTTGACCTTGTGCACGGTGCCGCCGGTGCCGGTGCCGTCACCGCCGACGGACGTGGCGTCGCCCAGGTTGGTGGCGTCGGCGCTGGCGCTGCCGCCGGTGGCGCTGCCGGTGGTGATAACGCACTTGCCCTTGCAGCTGCCGACACCCGAGTTCGCGGCGCCGCCGGTGGCCGTGCCACCGGCCGTGGTGTTCTCCGCGTTGGAGTCACCGCCGGTACCGACGCCGTCGGCGCTGTCGCCGTGGGCGAGGGCTACGGCCTGCTGCGGGACGGCGGCCGGGGCGGCCATCGCGGTCGCCGGGAGGGCTATACCTCCACCCACCAGTGCCAGGGAAGCTCCGGCCAGAACGACACGACGGGTCGAGAAACGCTCGAACATGGGAATTCTCCATTCAATATCAAAAGAGCCTGCAAACCGCCCCGCGGAACAGGCCGGGAATAATTTCTTCGACCTCGGGTTCTCCGGGAGTTCCCCGGTGAGGGCGTACTTCAAATAAACCCTGTGCGGGAACGTACGTCACGCCACTTGAATACGTGACTTGACGTCGAGAACCGATCTTGGTAGACGGCTGTCGCCGCAGCCGCGAAGACCGGGAAGGGCCCGTGAACACGCCGCACTTCGCCGGATCCTGCTCGCGACATGATCCGCACGATAACGTCGGGCCTCGAATAGCCGCCCGCTTTGCCACAGGCGGAGACCTCACACACCAATCCCGGAGAATTCCGATGAACGAGCGTTCCTGGACCCGTCGTATCGTGCTGGCCGCGGCATCCGTGGCACTGGCCGGCGGCATGGCGCTGCCGGCGACCGCGATGGCCGCACCGGCGGCCCCGCAGTACGGCTACGGCAGCATCAACAGCGCCGCAGCGTACGGCGCCCCCGGCGTGTGCGAGGGCCTCTGCCACGGCACCTCCAACACCGGCACGGGCGACGGCGCCTCCGGCGTGTGCAAGGGCCTGTGCCACGACAGCACCAACACCGCGGTGGGCGACGGCGCCTCCGGCGCGTGCGAAGGCCTGTGTGGCGGCAGCACCAACACCACTGTGGGGGCCAGGGCGTTCAACGAGTGCACGGGCCTCTGCGGCACCAGCACCAACACCTCAGTGGGCGACGGCGCCTCCAACGCGTGCAGCGGCCTGTGTCACGACAGCGTCAACACCACCTGGAGCGGTGAGGTTCTGAGCGGTGACGTGGTGAGCGGTGGCCGCTCCGCCTCCGTGACCTCGGCCGGACAAGGCGCGCGCGCCCGAGGCGCCAAGGGTGGGGGCAGCGGCGGCGCCGTCAGCGGCGACGCCAACGCCGAGAACACCACCGTCGGAGGAACCGCCACCAGCGGCTCCGCCACCTCCGGCGGCGTCGGCACCTGCATCGGCCGGTGCACGATCACCACGGGTGACGCGACGAGCGGCAGTGCCAGCGCCGACGCCACCAACACCGGCGACGCCATCGCCGTGAGCGGTGAGTCGACGGCCGCGGGCTCCTGATCCTGGATCACCTCACGTACGCGACGGACGCCGGAGGGGCCGTGGGCCTCTCCGGCGTCTGCCGTGCGGGGACGAGCCGGCCGGGACGCGCTCCCGGGGCTGCGGGGCTGCCAGTGCCCTCAATTGGCAAGCTTGACCTTGAGGTTCTGCAGGATCTGGTTCTTGATGTCCTGCGTGTCGACCTTGCGCACGGTGCCGCCCGTGCCGGTGCCGTCACCGCCCACGGACGTGGCGTCGCCAAGGTTGGTGGCATCGGCGCTGGCGTTGCCGCCCTGGGCCTTACCGGTGGTGATTTCGCACCTGCCCCCGCACTCGCCGACACCCGAGTTCGCGGCGCCACCGGTGGCCGTACCACCGACCGTGGTGTTCTCCGCGTTGGAGTTACCGCCGGTACCGATGCCGTCGGCGCTGTCGCCGTGGGCGAGGGCTACGGCCTGCTGCGGGACGGCGGCCGGGGCGGCCATCGCGGTCGCCGGCAGGGCGATACCGCCACCCAGCAGCGCCAGGGAAGCTCCGGCCAGAACGACACGACGGGTCGAGAAACGCTCGAACATGGGAATTCTCCATTCGGTGTAAAAAGAAGGGTTCTGTACCGCCCCGGGAAAACGGGCCGGGATGATATTTCGACCTCGTTTCCTCCGGGGATTCCCCGGTGAGGGCGCACTTCAAATAAACCCCGCCGGGAGACGTGCGTCACGCCACTTCAACACGTGACTTGACGCCTGAGATCAATCTTGGTAAAAGCTGGGCCAATTCGACCGGCGGAGGCCGATTCACCCCTGCCTGCACCCCGAGCCGGCCTCATCGGCTCCTGTCAAGTGACGAGTAGCCGGGACTGGGGCTACGTCCCCCCTCGGGGCCACGGTGGCAATCGACCTTCCTGCGCAAGAGCAGGAGCGATACGCCATCCGCATCGGAGACCCTGAATGTCCCGTCGTCCACGGGGACGCTTCGTCACCGGCCGTCCCCGCCTCGTGCTACTCGCCGCGCTCGCCTTCCTCCTGCTGTCCGCCGTGTTCGGTGCGGACGCGACCGGCCGTCTGAAGACGCAGGGATACGACGATCCGCGGTCCGAGTCCAGCCGTGCCGCCCGCGTGGCGGCCGAGCACTTGGGAGCGTCCCCCAACCTGGTCGTCGTCGCACAGGCCCGCAGCGGTTCCGTCGACGGCCCGGCGGCCCGGGATGCGGGCGAGGGCCTGACCAGACGCCTCGCCGCCGAGCCCCACGTGAGCGCCGTGACCTCGTACTGGACCGCCGACGCCGCGGAACTGCGCAGCCGGGACGGCCGTGCGGCCATGCTGGTCGCACACGTGGACGGTGAGGGCGAGCAGCTCGGAACGCGCGTCAAGCAGCTGAGCAAGGAGCTGACCGCCCCGACGGCTTCCACGACGGACCTGACCGTGCGTGTGGGAGGGACGGCGCTCGTCGACGCCGAGCTCCAGGACATCTCTGAGTCAGACCTGAAGCGGGCCGAGGCCGTCGTCCTGCCGGGAACCCTGATCCTGCTGGTCCTGGTGTTCGGCAGCGTGGTGGCCGCCGCGCTGCCCCTGCTGATCGGGGTTCTGGCCGTCGCCGGTACGCTGCTGGTCCTGAGCGTTCTCGGCGCCGTCACCGATGTGTCCGTGTTCGCGCTGAACCTCACGACGGCCCTCGGCCTGGGGCTGGGCATCGACTACGGTCTGCTGATCGTCTCGCGGTTCCGTGAGGAGCTCGCCAAGGGATGCAGGCCGCGCAACGCCGCCATCCGGACCGTTCGCAGCGCGGGCCACACGATCGCCTTCAGTGCCGCGACGGTCTGCGCCGCGCTCGCGACGCTGCTCGTCTTCCCGCCATATTTCCTACGCTCCTTCGCCTACGCGGGCATCGCCGTCGTGGCGATCGCGGCGGTGAGCGCCGTGACCGTACTGCCGGCCCTGCTCACGCTCCTCGGCAAGCGGGTGAACGCCTGGCCCGTGCCGTGGCGCCGCCGGGCCCACGCCGGCTCGCGGTCGCGCCTGTGGGAAGGGCTCGCGCGGATCGTCGTACGCCGCCCGCTGATCGCGGCGCTGCCCGTGATCGGCCTGCTGCTGGTGCTCGCCGCGCCGTTCGCGCACGCCGGTTTCGCCACCCCCGACGACCGGGCGCTGCCGGTGAGCTCGTCCAGCCGTCAGACCGGCGACCTGGTGCGCGACGCGTTCGAGATGAAGGGTTCCAGCGCGCTCACGGTCGTCACCACGGGTACGGCGTCCGCGTCGGCGCAGGAGGACTACGCCCGTCGGCTGTCCGCGCTCCCGCAGGTCGCCCAGGTCGTGGGGCCCGGCAGCAGCTTCCGGCACGGCGAGAAGGCTGTGCTCTCCGGCGGCGGCGGAGACACGGCCGGGCCCGCCGGCACCGGCCAGGCCCCGCTCTCCGTGGTGCCGCTGGCCGACCCCCGGTCGCGCGCGGCCCAGCAGCTCGTGCACGACATCCGGACGACTCCCGCCCCGGCGGGCACCGACGCCCTCGTCGGCGGACAGAGCGCGGTACTGGTGGACGCCAAGGACACGGTGGCAGACCGGATCCCGCTGGCGCTCACCCTGATCACCGTCACCACGTTCGTGCTGCTGTTCGGCTTCACGCGCAGCCTGCTCCTGCCGCTGAAGGCGATCGCGCTGAACGCCCTGGGCCTCGCGGCCGTCCTCGGCGCCATGGTGTGGATCTTCCAGATGGGCCATCTGCACCACCTGCTCGATTTCACGCCCGGACCGCTCAGTACGACGATGCCGGTGCTGCTGTTCTGCATCGTCTTCGGGCTCTCGGTGGACTACGAGGTGTTCGTCCTCGCGCGGATCAAGGAAGCGCACGACGCCGGGCAGGACAACGCCCGCTCGATCGTCTCGGGCCTCGCCCACACGGGCGGCATCGTCACGACCGCCGGCGCCCTGCTCGCGTTCACCCTGCTGAGCTTCGGCACCTCCCAGGTCTCCCTCCTGCAGTTCTTCGGGATCGGCGCAGGCCTCGGAGTCCTCCTCGACGCCACGCTCGTACGGGGCGTCCTCGTACCGGCGCTCATGCGCCTGGCGGGTGGCCTGAACTGGTGGGCGCCGCGATTGCCGAGGCTCAAGGCGCCGCGCCCGGCGACCCGCCCTCCCCCGGCCGTCCCCCCGGACTCCGTCCGGGGAGCCCCCCGGAAGCACCCCTCCCTCCCCACCTATTTCCATCCCCCGACCCCGCGCGCCGCTGACCACCAGGGCGCCTGCCCCGTCCCCGTCCCCGCGCCCCGGCTGCTTCCCGTCCAGGGCATCACGACCAAGGAAGAATCATCATGACCGACATCGCCATCACCGGACTCGGCTGCCGCTTCCCCGGCGCCCCCGACATCCGCGCCTACTGGAACCTCCTGCTGAGCGGAGAACGGCAGTTCTCCTCCGTTCCGGCGGCACGCTGGAACCACGAGCCCTTCCACGAACCCGGCAACACTTCGGCCCCCCATGCCTCCTACACCGATCAGGTCGCCTTCCTGGACGACGTGGACCGCTTCGACGCCGTGCACTACGGGGTTCCGCCCTCTCGTGCCCAGGCCATGGACCCGCAGCACCGGCTGATGCTCGACGTCGCCCGCGAGGCCCTCGACGACGCGGGGCTGGGCCGCGGCGACTTCGACCGGGAGAACACCGGGGTCTTCCTCGGGATTTCGGTGTCCGACTACAAGGAGCTCATGGCGGTCCCCCTCCGGGCCATAAGCCTGGCCGAGGAGTCGCACGCCGCAGACCACCCCGGCGGCCTGGACGCCGCCAAGGAGCAGGCGCAGCGGTTCGGCACCCTCCATGCCTTCAGCCTGCCCGGGAGCCTTCTCAACATGGCGTCCGGTGCCGTCAGCCGCCAGTTCGACCTCGGCGGCCCCAGCTTCGCGGTCGACGCCGCCTGTTCCGGCTCACTGGTCGCCCTCGACCAGGCGATCGCACAGTTGCGCCAAGGCACCTGCCGGATCGCCGTCGTGGGCGGCGTGTACCTCAACCTCACCCCCGACAGCCTGGTCGGCTTCTCCAGGCTCCGCGCGCTGTCCGCCACCGGGGTGTGCCGTCCGTTCGACGAAGGGGCCGACGGCTTCGTCCTCGGCGAGGGCGCCGGTGCCGTCGTCATACGGCCGCTCGCCGACGCGCTCACCGACGGCGACCGCATCTACGCGGTGATCAAGGGCATCGGCTCGACCAACGACGGCGCGTCTCCCGGACCGCTTGCCCCCACTCCCGAAGGCCAGCTGCGCGCCATGCGCCGCGCCTACGACGACGCCGGTGTCGCCCCTTCTTCCGTGGCCTTCCTGGAGGCCCACGGCACCGGCACCGCCGTCGGCGACCGCGCCGAGGTGGAGGCGCTGCGCCGGCTGCGCACCGAGTACCCCGACGACGACCCGTCCCTGTGCTACCTCGGCGCCGGCAAGGCCCTCATCGGGCACTCCCTGTCCGCGGCGGGCATCGCGGGCCTGATCAAGACGGCCCTGGTCGTCCACCACGACACGATCGTGCCGCAGCCGGACACGACCCCTCATTCGGACCTGGGCATCTCCGCCGCGGGCCTGCGCTTCGCCGACACCGCGCGGCCCTGGCCCGACTGGGGCACCCCGCGGCGTGCCGCCGTCAGCTCGTTCGGGTTCGGCGGCACGAACGTCCACGTGGTTCTGGAGGAGCGGCCCGCCGCCCCGGCTCCCGCCGACAGCCCGGTACGCGCCGAAGGCGCCGGGCCTCAGCTCGTCCTGCTCTCCGCCGGCAACCCCGAGCTGCTGGACCGGTACATAGGCGACGTACTCGACACCGTGGACGTCACGCCCCGCCCGCCGATCGAGGCACTGGCCCATACGCTGGGCTCGCGTGTGCCGTTGACGACCCGGCTCGCGATCGTGGCCGCCGGCACCGACGAGTTCGTGCAGCGGCTGCGCCAGGCCCGCCGGCAGCTCGCCGAAGGCGCCAGGGGCGATCTCGGTGACGGCGCCTTCGCCGCCGACGCCCCGCTGCCGGCCGCGCGGCGCCGCATCGCTTTCGTCTTCCCCGGTCAGGGCAGTCAGCGGCCGGGCATGATGCGGGACCTGTACGAGAGGTTCGCCGGCTTCCGGGCAACCGTCGACGCCCTGGGCGCCGTGGCCCGGCGGGAGGCCGGCTTCGACCTCACCGATCTGCTGTACGGCGAGGCCGCGACGACCCGTGGCGACACCGAGGAACTCAGGCGGCGGCTCGCCGCCACCGATGTGTGCCAGCCGCTGCTCGGTACCGTCCAGCTGGCCGCCACCCGTCTCCTCGCCGACTGCGGCGTCACTCCCGACCTCACCCTGGGTCACAGCCTGGGAGAGTTCGCCGCGGCCGCGGCGGCCGGAGCGCTCACCGCCGAGGACACCGTCCGGCTGCTGGTCCGCCGGGGCGCGGCCCTCCGACGGGCCGAGCCCGGCCTGCGGGGCGGGATGCTCGCCGTGCAGAGCGACAAGGAGACCTGCCGCCGGCTCAGCAACGGCATCGACGACGTGTGGCTCGCCTGCTTCAACCAGCCGCGGCAGGTGGTGGTCAGCGGCACGCCCGGAGGACTCGCCGCCATGCGGCAGGTCTGCGCCGAGGCGGGGATCGTGACGGTGCCACTGGAGGCGTCGATCGCCTTCCACTCGCCGCGTCTGGTCTCCGCCGACGAGGCCATGCGCGCGGACCTCGCCGTCCACCCCGTCGCCAGCCCCGCCCTGCCGTTCGTCTCGTCGGTGGACGCGGCGGTCTGCACCGACCCCGACCGGCTCCGCCTGCTGTGGGCCCGTCACACGTCCGCGCCGGTCCACTTCGACGGTGCCGTCCGTACCGCCTACGACGAGGGGGCCCGCGTCTTCCTCCAGGTGACCGGCGGCAACTCGCTCCTCACCTCGGTCCGCCGCAACCTCACCGGTCACGACGACGTTCACGTCGTCCCCGTCGCGGGGGTGGAGCCGGACGGCGGACACGGTTTCGTCCGCGCCCTCGCACGGCTCGCGGTCCTGGGCGCCCCGGTCGACGCGCGCGCTCTGGTTCCCGAGGAAGACCGACGTCTGATCGACCTGCCGGTGGCGAGGCTCGACGCCCAGTCCTACTGGGTACGGACCGGGCGCCCCGCAAGGCAGGCCGCCCCCGCCGCCGCCCTCCCGCCCCAGCCCGCACCGCATCAGGAGACCCCGATGAACAACCCGACGTACGACCGGACGGACGCTCCGGTGAACGACGCCATGAGCGAACTGCTCCAGCTGGTCCAGCAGCAGGTCAGCCTGCTCACCCAACTCGGCAAGGCGCTCACGGCACAGCCTCCCGCCCCCGCTGTCCCCGCTGTCCCCGCTGTCCCCGCCGGCCCGCCCGCTCCCCCGGCCCCGGCCCCGGCCGCCGAGGAACCTTCGCCGACCGGGGGCATCGACGAGGTCACGGACGAGCTCACGGACCGGGTCACGGGCGAGGTCACGGACCAGGTCACCGACGAGGTCACCGACACGGTGCTCGCGCATGTGGCCCGGATCAGCGCGTTCCCCGTGAGTCATCTGCGCGACGACCAACTGCTGATCGACGATCTCGGTTTCGACTCACTGATGCTGACCGACCTGTTCACCTCCCTCACGCGGCAGTGGCCGCGGTGGACGTTCGACGACAGGGCCGCCGACCGGCCGACCGTCGGGAGCATCGCCGCGATGATCGCGAACGACTACGCGGACACGACACCGGCGGCGGTCCCCGGACAGCGCGCCGTCCACGGCGACGAAGCCCCGCCGGCGCCGCCCGCCGACCTGCCCGCCGTCCCACCGCCCGCCGGGCCGCCCACGGACCGGCCCGCGCCCGAAGCCTCCGCCACCGCCCCGCTCCCCGAAGAGCACACGCGGATTGACCGCTTCCCGGAGGTCACCGCCCACGACGAGCGCATCGCCGCGCTCGCCCGGACGGGGCTGCCCAATCCGTACTTCCTCGTCCACGAGCGCGGCATGACGGACACGACGGTCGTCGACGGCCGGGAGCTGCTCTCCTTCTCCAGCTACAACTACCTGGGCATGGCCACGCACCCCCAGGTGAGCGACGCGGCCAAGGAGGCGATCGAACGCTGCGGCACCTCGGTGTCCGCCAGCCGGCTGCTGTCCGGTAGCCGTCCGCTCCACCTGGAACTGGAGACGGAACTCGCCGGCCTGCTCGGATGCGAAGACGCGATCACTCTGGCCAACGGGCACGCCACCAACGTCACCGTGATCGGGCACCTCGTCGGAGCGGGGGACCTCGTCATCCACGACTCCCTCGCCCACGACAGCATCCTGCAAGGCTGCAAGCTCTCCGGCGCGACCCGGCGGCCGTTCCCCCACAACGACGCGGCCGCCCTCGACGCCATCCTCGGGCAGGTCCGCCACCAGTACCGGCGCGTGCTCGTCGTCATCGAAGGCGTGTACAGCATGGACGGCGACATCGCCGATCTGCCCGCTCTCGTACAGGTCAAGCGCCGGCACGGCGCGCTGCTGATGATCGACGAGGCGCACAGCATCGGAACGATCGGCGCGACGGGGCGCGGGATCGGCGAGTACTTCGGCGTCGACCGGTCAGCCGTCGACCTGTGGTCGGGCACCCTGTCCAAGGCGCTGGCGAGCTGCGGTGGCTACGTCGCCGGGATGCGCTCGGTCGTCGAGTACCTGCGCTACACCGTTCCGGGCTTCGTCTACAGCGCCGGCATGACCCCGGCCGACACCGCGGCATCGCTGGCCGCCCTGCGACTGCTGCGGGCCGAGCCGCAGCGCGCGGCCCGTCTCTCGGAGAACGCCGCGCTGTTCGTCCGCCTCGCGCGGGACGCGGGCGTGGACATCGGCGACAGTCACGACACGCCGATCGTCCCGTGCATCGTCGGGGACTCGCTGCGGACCGTTCGACTGGCACGGGCCCTGTTCCAGCGGGGCATCAGCGTCAACCCGATCCTCTATCCGGCGGTACCCGAGGAGATGGCCCGGCTGCGCTTCTTCATCACCTGCGAGCACACGCCCGACCAGATCCGTCAGGCCGTGACCGCGCTGGAGCACGAGCTGCGGCACCCGGCCACGGCCGCTGTCGCCTGACCCCCGCCGCCATGCCCACCGTATTCCGGTCGATCGCGCCGGGTCGGATCCACCGATGGGGCGGGGCCGGCCTCATCGTGGCCCGGCGCTCGGAACTCCATGGGGCTCCGCCCCTCTCGCGGGCCGAGCAGCGCGTGGTCCACGCGCTGCCGGCCTGGCGGCAGGCCGAGTGGCTGGCCGGCCGTCTGCTCGCCAAGCGCCTGGTCGGCGAGGTCGTCGGGGCGCCGGGGAACGAAGTGGAGGTCCTTCCGCGTGACGACGGCAGCCCGTACGTCGTCGTCGGCGGCAGCCCGATGCCCGCCCTGCACGTCTCCGTCAGCCACACCGCCCGCCATGTCGCCGCGGCCCTCGCACCGGAACCGGCCGGTGTGGACCTGTGCGAGACCGGCTCGGCCGCCGTGGTACGCCGCGTCGCGGACCGCGTCCTCTCCCCCGAGGAACTCTCCCTCGTCGGCACGGACCGGCCCGAGGCCATGGCCGGCGCCTGGGCCCTGAAGGAAGCCGCGGTCAAGGCCGACCGGAGCGGCATCTTCGGCGCCGCTCCGCGCCGCATCGTGATCCTCGGCCTCCGACCGCCCGCGCTCAGTGGCCGACGCCGCGCGATGGTGTGGCGGGCGGGGGACGCGGTCGTCGCCCTTGTCCTGGCGCATCCGGCCACGCCACCGGGCCTCCCGGCGGCCCCCTTCTCGGGTCCGGACGGCTGAGCGCCCCCATGACCGGACTGCGTTGGTGCTCCTTGCCCCGCCGGATGATGCTTGTCAGTGGAGCCCCTGGCCGTACAGGTCCCGTGGGACAGCGGGCAAGGAACTAGCGAGGGCGAGATGAGCGGCGATGGAGCGACTTCCCACCTCTCCTGGTGAGGGGCCGGCGCAGTCGAGCGCCTCCCATGAGTCGGCGTACACGGCCACGGCCACCATCAGTGAGCAGGGCATCGTGACCGAGTGGAGCGAGGGAGCCCTTCGACTACTCGGCTACGTATCCTCCGAGGTCGTGGGGCTGTCCGCCGCCCAGCTGCTCGCCGATGACGTCGGCGATACGGCGCGTCGGATCCCGGCCGAGCAGGAACGGTGGAGCGGGACCGTGGCGCTGCGGCACCGGGACGGACGGCGGCTGGAACTGGGACTGCTCGCGCACCGCTGGACCTCCGCCGGCGGGAGCACCAAGTGGTTCGTGGTGTCCGCCGTGACGGGTGGGGAGTCGCACACGTCCTGGGGGGATCCGCTGAACGAGTGGGCGTTCACCCAGTCCCCCTGCTTCCTGGCGGTCTTCGACGAGGACCTGCGGCTGGTGCGGGCGAATGCCGGCATGGAACGCACGCTGGCCCTCACCGAGGCCGGGATGCGCGGGCTGCGCCTGCCGGAGATCGCGCCGGATCCCACGAGCGACGAGACCGAGCGGAAGATGCGCCTGGTGCTGGAGACCGGTGAGCCCCAGTCCGTGGACGCCTTCGTCCGCCCCACGGGTGCGAGCGCGGAGCGCAGCTGGACGACGTCGCTGGCCCCTCTTCGGGACCCGGACGGCCGGGTGCGCGCCGTGTGCCTGGCCGCGCACGACAGGACCGGGATCGAGGTCGACCGGCAGCAGATGCTCCTTCCGAACGCCGTCGGCGCCATCGGCACCACCCTGGACGTCGCCCGCACCGCGCAGGAGCTGGCGGAGGCCGCCGTCCCCCGGCTCGCCGACTTCGCGGTCGTGGACCTGCTGGAACCTCCCCCGCGCGGCGACGAGCCGTCCCCCGGTCCGGTGACCGGGCCGGTGACCGTGCGCCGTACCGCTGTGCGGCCGGTCCTCGAGGGAGGCGCGGAGTCCCTGGTGCAGGTCGGAGCGACGGTTGTCTATCCGCCGCTGTCGCCTCCCGCCGAGTGTCTGGCCGCAGGCCGTGGCGCCGTGTACGGGACGGCCGACGCTGCCGTCGCCCGATGGCTGTCCGAGGACCCCGGGGCAGCCTGGATCAGTGAGACCGGGACCCACTCGATGGCCGTGGTGCCGCTGCGTGCCGGGGGCATCACGCTCGGCCTGGCCGTCTTCGGCCGTCACCGGCGCCCGGAGCCCTTCCAGCCGGAGGACCTGCGGCTGGCCGAGGAGATCACCGACAGAGCAGCCGGCGGCATGCACACCGCGCACCGGTACAACCGGGAGCACACCAACACGATGACGCTGCAGCGCAGCCTGCTCCCGCAGGCGCTGCCCGATCACGCGGCACTCGAGATCGCCTCCCGCTACCTGCCCGCCGGTGGCCAGGCCGGCGTGGGCGGCGACTGGTTCGACGTGATCCCGCTGTCCGGCGCGCGGGTGGCCCTGGTCGTCGGCGACGTCGTCGGCCACGGCATCCGTGCCGCCGCCACCATGGGGCGGCTGCGCACCGCGGTCCGTACCCTGGCCGACGTCGACCTGCCGCCCGACGAGCTGCTCACCCACCTCGACGACCTCGTCATCCGGCTGTCCGCCGACGAGGCCGCCGACCAGGAGGCCGCCGGGGAAGCCGCCGCCCTGGGCATCGGCACCACCTGCCTGTACGTGGTCTACGACCCGGTCACCCGCCACTGCACCGTCGCCCGGGCCGGCCACCCCCCGCCCGCAGTGGTCTCCCCGGAAGGTTCCGTCTACCTCCTCGACGTCCCGGCCGGCCCGCCCCTGGGCCTGGGGGGCCTGCCCTTCGAGACCGTCGATGTCGAGCTTCCCGAGGGCAGCGTCCTCACCCTGTACACCGATGGTCTGCTTCAACCCCGCGACCACGACATCGACGACGCCCTGGACAGCATGTTCGTAGCCCTCAGCCAGCCCGCCTCCACGCTGGAGACGGTCTGCGACCGCGTGCTGACAGCTCTGCTGAGCCATCCTCCCGATGACGACGTCGCCCTGCTCGTCGCCCGGACGCGGGCCCTCCATGCCGACCGGGTCGTCGTCCTGGACCTGTCCTCCGACCCCTCCGTCGTCGCCCAAGCCCGTCGGCACGCGAGCGACCAGCTGACGGCGTGGGGGCTCGAAGAGGCCTCGTTCGTCACCGAGCTCCTGGTCAGCGAACTGGTCACCAATGCCATCCGGTACGGCCAGCCGCCCATCCAGCTGCGGCTGATCCACGAGAACAGCACCCTGATCTGCGAAGTCTCCGACGCGAGCAATTCCGCCCCGCACATGCGGCGGGCGCGGATCTTCGACGAGGGAGGGCGGGGGCTGCTGCTGGTCGCCCAGCTCGCCCAGCGCTGGGGCACCCGGCACGCCCCCATCGGCAAGACCATCTGGGCCGAGCAGTCCCTCGTCGGCTACTGAGGCTCCGGTTGCAGGAGGACGGTCCCTGTGACACGCCTGTGACAGTCGGCGGACACGGTCATGAAGTCCTGCGGCCAAGCTTTTCAACAAGGGCAAAACCGGCATTTAGGTACAAGCCCCCCTGCTTTCAAGGGTGCGAGCAGTGATGACCGATCCGATCCGTCGGAGGAGATCTCATGAGCCTCGCACTCGCCGCGCCGCACACCGAAGCCCCTGCGCCCGCCCCCGCACTCGCCCCGCGCGAGCAGGAGGCACTGCGACACATCGCCGCCGGGTGCACCTACCTGCAGACGGCCCGCCAGATGGGGCTCTCCAAGCACACGGTCGACGCCTACCTCCGCCGCATCCGGGCCAAGCTGGGCATCAACAACACGGCCGAACTGACCCGGCTGGCCGTCTCCCTGGGCCTGTGAGCGGAGTGTCCTAAGACCCGCCGGACGGGCCGCGGAAGACCGGCATGGCCCAGGCGGGAGGATCCGGCGGCGGTACGAGGGTCCCCGATGTCCCGGGAGACCGGGGAACCACCCGGGCCGGCTGATCGACCTGCGCGCCGACGCCGCTCGCGGTGGCGGCGCGCAGGGCCGCCACGAATTCCAGGCAGGAGCCGTACCGGTCCTCGGGGACCTTCGCCAGCGCCTTCGCCAGGACCTCGGCCGCGGCGGGTTCGATCTCCGGCCGCTTCTCGGTCAGGGGAGGCGGCGGGTCGTACTGGTGGGCCCACAGCAGCGCCGCGGCGTCCCCGTCGCGCTCGAAGGGCGGCCCGCCGGCGAGTGTTTCGTACACGACGCAGGCGAGGCTGTAGAGATCGCACCTGCCGTCCACCGGCCTGCCGGAGATCTGCTCCGGCGCCATGTAGTCGAGCGTGCCGACGAATTCCCCCGCGGTGGTGAACCCGGTCAGCGACAGCGACTTCTTCGTCAGTCCGAAGTCCGTGAGATAGACGTGCTCGGGGTGCTCGCTGTCGGTTCCCGCGGCGACCAGGATGTTGCCGGGCTTGACGTCCCGGTGCACCAGATCGTGCTCATGGGCCGCGTCGAGTGCGGATGCCACCTGGGCGGCGATGCGCAGGGCGGTCGGAACGGGGAGCGGGCCCTCCCGGTCCAGCAGGACCCGCAGGTCCGGACCGGGGACGTAGCGCATCGCGATGTACAGGACGCCTTCGATCTCGCCCGCTTCGAAGATCGGCACGATGTGCGGGTGGTCGATCGACGCGGCCACCCGCGATTCGTGGGTGAAGCGGCGTCGGAAGGTGTCGTCGCGGGCGCGCTCGGGGGCGATCAGCTTCAGCGCGACCGTACGGTCCAGGCGCAGGTCCTTCGCGCAGTAGACGACGGCCATGCCACCACGGCCCAGCAGCCGCTCGACGCGGTAGCCGGCGATCTGCTGCCCGATCAGGCCGGAGGCCCGGCCCGTGTACGCGCTCAGGTTCGATGCCGTGCCCATCAGGCACCCCCTCACCCGGCCGGCCCGGCGGCACCTCGGCGCCGCTGCCGTGCCCTTGGGCGAAGGTTGCCGATCATGCCGACCCCGTCCTCGATGGTCCGCGGCCGGCCCCGCACGGGGAACCGCTCGACGCGATGGCGCCGACTCGGACGCGGTCGACGCGACAGGCCGCCTTTCCTTCTCTGAAAGTCTATCCAGGATCCACCCGAGTGCCCGTTCAGCACGCCATCCGGTACGACGGCACCCCGCTTTTACCAAGATTGATTTTCGGCGTCAAGTCACGTTTTCAAGTGGCGTGACGCACTTCCCTCGGCAGGGTTTATTTGAAGTACGCCCTCACCGGGGAATCCCCGGAGGAAATGAGGTCGAAATATTATCCCGGCCCGTTTCCCCGGGGCGGTACAGAACCCTTCTTTTACACCGAATGGAGAATTCCCATGTTCGAGCTTTTCTCGACCCGTCGTGTCGTTCTGGCCGGAGCTTCCCTGGCGCTGGTGGGTGGCGGTATCGCCCTTCCGGCAACCGCGATGGCCGCCCCGGCCGCCGCCCCGCAGCAGGCCGTCACCCTCGCCCCCAGCGACAGCGCCGACGGCGTCGGTACCGGCGGCGACTCCAACGCCGAGAACACCACGGTCGGTGGTGAGGCCACCGGCGGCGCCGCGAACTCCGGTGTCGGCGAGTGCAAGGGCAAGTGCGAAATCACCACTGGTAAGGCCCAGGGCGGCAACGCCAGCGCCGACGCCACCAACCTGGGCGACGCCACGTCCACGGGCGGTGACGGCACGGGCACCGGCGGCACCGTGAGCAAGGTCAACAAGCAGGTCATCAAGAACCAGATCAAGCAGGACCTGAAGGCGAAGCTCGGTAAGTGAGCGCGCTGACAGCCCCGCGGCCGCCGGGATTCCGTCCCGGTGAGCCGCCGCACCACACAGCAGACGCCGGAGAGGCCCACAGCCTCTCCGGCGTCCGGCTGCTCACCAGGTCGGGGACGACGTGGAGCCGCACCGGTCGAGCACCCAGGAGGGTGCCCGTCTGCTCGTCGTCGACCGAGGGTCACACGAGCGTCCTCGACGACGGACGGAGGCCCTCTGGTCCTCCCGCGTAGATGTCGGGCACCATCGCTGTGCTCGATCCGCTCGACGCACCACCTGCACCGTCCCATCCCGGTCCACCGAGCCGACGGTCACCCCGCAGGAGGCCTCCAGTGAAGACCCGTTCCGTCCTCACCTCTCTCGTCCTCGTCCTCGGCGCGCTCTTCGCACCCGGCTTCGGGGCACTGGTCGCCACGACCGGCGCCCATGCCGCCGTCACCAAGATCAGCCATGCGACCGCGACCTCGATGTTCCGTCAGGTCGGCATCACATGGTCGTCGTCCGGCAACTGCTCCGACCGGAACAACCCGACCTGCACGTCCTTCGAGCAGCTCAACCTCGCCACCGCGCAAGGAGCCCAGACCCTCAAGCGGGCCACCGGGTGCGCCCTCAACATCACCGGCGGGACCGAGACCGGACACGCGAGCGGCACGTACTCGCACTGGAACGGGTACAAGCTCGACTTCGCGAAGGGCACGTGCGTCACCAGCTACATCAAGAACACCTTCACCTACATCGGCGTACGCGGCGACGGTGCGCCGATGTGGCGGTCCGGCTCGGGGAACGTCTACGCCGACGAAGGCAGCCACTGGGACGTCCTCTACTACAACTGCGGCGGCTGCTGACGGCTTTCGGACTTGAGGCGCCTGGCGCCCGCGGCGGGGGTGGCGGCGAGGACGCGCGGGGTACGGTGGCCGGCGGCGGCGAAGGCGGCCGTGACGCAGCCGCCCACCGCGCTCTCCTCGCCGGCCCGCACCAGGGCGATGACGGAGCCTCCGAAGCCGCCGCCCGTCATCCGGGCGCCGAGCGCCCCGGCGTCGACCGCGGCGGTCACGGCGAGATCGGTCTCCGGGCAGGAGACGCGGTAGTCGTCACGGAGCGAGGCGTGGCCTCGGACGAGGATCGGGCCGAGCGCCGCCGCGTTGCCCTCCCGCAGCCGGGAGACCGCTTCGGCGACCCGGGCGTTCTCGGTCACCACGTGGCGCACCAGGGGGACGAGCTCCGTCGGCAGGGCGTCCAGGGCCCGCGGGAGTTCCTCTGCGGACAAGTCGCGCAGGGCCGGCAGGCCGAGCAGTGCGGCCGCGCGTTCGCAGCCCGCCCGCAGGGCGGCGTACGCCCCGTCGCCGAGGTCGTGGCTGACCCTGGTGTCGATCACCAGCAGCCGCAGCCCTTGGCCCCGCAGGTCGAAGGGCACGTGCTGGCGGCTCTCCGGGCTCCGGGCGTCGAGGTGGAGGGCCGCCCCTGCGGTGCAGCAGACGGAGGCCATCTGGTCCATGATTCCGCAGGGGACCCCGACGAAGGCGTTCTCCGCGCGCTGGGCGATCCGGGCCAGTTCGGGCCCGGACAGGCCCAGCCCGTACAACTCGTCGTACGCGACGGCGACAGCGCACTCCAGCGCGGCGGAGGAGGACAGTCCGGCCCCGGTGGGCACCGTGCTGTCGAAGTGGAGGTCCGCGCCCCCGACCGGGTGTCCCGCCTCGGCGAGCGCCCAGACCACGCCGGCCGGGTAGCCTGCCCAGCCGGTCACGGTGCCGGGGGCCAGCGCGGCCACCGCCAGTTCCGTGGTCCGGCCGTCACCTTGAGCGCTGTGCAGCCGCAGCCGGCCGTCCGTACGGCCGCGGGCGGCGAGCAGGGTGCTCTGGGGGAGGGCCATCGGGAGGGCGAACCCGTCGTTGTAGTCGGTGTGTTCGCCGATCAGGTTGACCCGGCCCGGCGCCGCCCAGATCCCGTCCGGAGTGTCGCCGAAGAGCTCTCGGAAGGCGTCCGCCACCCGGTCGGCACGGCTGTCGTCGTCCGACTGGTCCCACTGGTCCGACTGGTCCGTACGGTTCACGACAGGGCCTCCCGAAGTCGCTGCGCGGCCGCTTCGGGGGCCACGTCGTTGATGAAGGCTTCCGTCCCGGACTCCGTCCCGGCGAGGAACTTCAGCTTGTCGGCGGTCCGGCGGATGGTGAACAGCTCCAGGTGCAGGGCCAGGTCAGCACCCCCGGTGCGCGGAGCCTGGTGCCAGGCGGAGACGTACGGCGTGGGAGCCGTGCCCTCCGGCTGCCCGGGGACGGGGAAGAGCCGGTCGAAGCGGCGCAGCAGGTCCAGGTAGATGCCGGGGAACTCGGCCCGCTCGGCCTCGGTGAGGCGGGTCAGGTCGGGAACTCGGCGGTGCGGGTAGAGGTGCACCTCGTAAGGCCAGCGTGCGGCGTACGGCACGAAGGCCGTCCAGTGCTCCCCGGCCGTCACCACGCGCTCGGTGGCGGCGCGGGCGCCCGCCAGCAGGTCCTCGAAGAGGTTGCGGCCGGTGGCGGCGCGGTGGGCGGCCGCGGCTGCGGTCATCTTGACCGTGCGCGGCGTGGTGAAGGGGAAGGCGTAGATCTGGCCGTGCGGGTGAGGGAGCGTCACCCCGATCTCGACGCCCCGGTTCTCGAAGCAGTACACCTGCTCGACGCCCGGGAGGGCGGAGAGTTCCGCGGTGCGGTCGGTCCACGCGTCCAGGACCAGGCGTGCGGCGGCCGGGGTGAGGTCGGCGAAGCGGGCCTCGTGGTCCGGGGTGAAGCACACGACCTCGCAGCGGCCGGCCGCGCCCGCGAGGGAGGGGAAGCGGTTCTCGAAGACGGCGACCTCGTAGTCGGCGGCGGGGATCTCGCCGAGCCTGCCGTCCCGGGAGGGGCAGAGCGGGCATTCACCGGCCGGCGGGTGGTAGGTGCGGCCCTGCCGGTGGGAGGCGATCGTGATCCAGTCGCCGGTCGCCTCGTCCCGCCGCAGTTCCGGGCGGCTCTGCACGCGGTCCAGGGGGCGCAGGTCGGGCGCCTCGCGCACGGCGCTCTCGTCGGTGTCGAAGTAGATCAGTTCGCGACCGTCCGCGAGTTTCGCGAGTGTTTTCTTCACCCGGTAAGAATAAACAGACCTCAACATCAATCACCAGTAAGCATCCAGCGCTGTCGCATAATCCCCCATACTTCAACAACATCGCTGTGCTATCTTGCTGCCTTCTGACCGGATTCGCCGATACCGCGGGAGTGACCGTGGCCGAGCAGGCTGCTCAGCTGGCCCACCAGCGACGTGCCCTCATCCTGGACGCGGTCCGCCGCGACGGCGCGGTACGCGTGGCGGACCTGGTCGGGCAGCTCGGCGTCTCGGACATGACGATCCGCCGGGACCTGGATGCCCTCGCCCGGCGCGGCGCCGTGGAGAAGGTCTACGGCGGGGCCGTCGCCGCGGCCGGGGCCAGTGGCCACGAGCCGGGATTCGACGCCAAGGCCGACCTGGAGGGCGCCGCCAAGGCCGCCATCGCGGAGACGGCCGCGGCCCTGGTGGAACCGGGGAGCGTGGTCGCGGTCTCGGGCGGCACGACCGCGCACGCGGTCGCCGCCCGGCTCCTCGGCGTCCCGCGGCTCACGATCGTCACCAACTCCCTTCCGGTGGCGGAGCTGGTGCGGGAGGCCGGCCGGGATCCGGCGGCCGGTGCGCCGGCCCTGCTGCTCACCGGCGGCTCCCCCACCCCCTCGGCCGCGCTGGTCGGTCCGCTCGCCGACCTGGCGATCGGTTCCCTCCACGTGGATCTGCTCGTCCTCGGCGCGCACGGGGTGACGGAGGAGGCCGGGCTGACCACCCCCAATCTCATGGAGGCACAGACCAACCGGGCACTGGTCGCCTCGGCACGGCGGGTCGCCGTGGTGGTCGACCACAGCAAGTGGGGGGTGGTCGGGCTGAGCGGTTTCGCGGCGCTGGACCAGGCCGACTGGTTCGTCACCGACGCCGCGATGCCCGCCGCGGCCCGCGCCGTCCTCGCGGACACGGTGGGCGAGCTCCTCGTCGCGGGCGAGCAGCACTGAGCCTCCGCCCTCCAAGATCAAAGAAGAGGACCGGGTTTCGGGAAAACCGGCCGCCTCCTCGCTCCGGCGGCGGTACCGTCGCGCCTACGTGCGGAAACGAACGGGGAGGAGCGGTCATGGAGTTCGAGGTTCGGGTGGAATCCGATCCGACGGGGGCGGACATCCGGAGCCTGGCCGACTGGCTGGCCCGGGACGCGGACGTACGCGAGGCCAAGGCCACCGTCACCGTGCTGGAGTCCGAGCAACGGCCCGACGAGATGGGCCCCTTGGCGGACGCCGTACAGGTCCTGCTTGAGCCGGACGGGGTGCTCGTCGCGGTCGTGACCGCCGTGGGCGTCTGGCTGGAGTCCCGTGGCCGACGCACGCGCATTCGAGTGCGGCAAGGGGACACCGAGGTGGAGATCGACAGCGCCGACGTGGACGACCCCGAGGCGGTCGCCGAGTCGATCCTCCGGGAGATCCAGGAGAAGTGATACCGAACGACTTCCCGGACCTGTCGCAGTCGGGCGCCGTACTCGTAGGGATCGATTCGTTCGAGCACGACAGGCTCCCGGACCTGCCCGCCGCTGCGAACAACATCGACCGCCTCCGGTCGATCCTCTCGGATCGCACGATGGTCGGTTTTCCCGCGGACCGTGTGGACGTGGTGGGCGCCGACGCCCGGCCCGCCGAGGCAATGGCCACCCTGGAGAAGTCGGCGAAGGGCGCCGAGGACGTCCTCCTCTTCTACTACTCCGGCCACGGCGTGCTCGTGGGAAGCCAGTCCGAACTGCACCTGACGTTCCGTGACAGCGATCCGGGGAGGGCCTGGACGACCCTCCCGTTCTCGTACGTCGCCGATGTCGTCAAATCGGCTCCGGCGCCCGTCAAGATCATCGTTCTGGACTGCTGCTTCAGCGGCCGCGGCGCGAAGGACCTCATGGGCGACGAGGCTTCGGAGATCTCGGACCAGTTGAAGGCGGAGGGGGTCTACGTCCTCACGGCGACTTCCGGCACGAAGAAGGCCAAGGCGCCGATCGGCGCCCGGTACACGGCCTTCACCGGGGCGTTGCTGGAGGTGATCTGCGAGGGGATTCCCGGAGCCGGCGCGGGACTTTCCATGGAGTCCCTCTACCAGGAGACCCGGCAGCGCATGCGCCGCAGCAACTGGCCGCTGCCCGAGCAGTACAACACGCACAGCGCCAACCGGACAGTGATCGTCAGGAACGTCGCGCACGGATCGGGGACCGGCTCTCCGGACCATCCGCGGAGACTGGACATGTCCCGGTCCCGGGCCGTCGTCGTGGAGTCGTTCCGTTTCGACGACGCCGATTTTCACGATCTGGACGACAGCTACATCGCCGAACTCGACCAGGCCCTGGCACACCCGTCAGGAGCGGGTTTCGCGGAGGAGCACCGGTACGCCCTGCAGAACGCCGGCCGCGACGAGATCATGCGGACCGTCGTGAGGGCGGCAGCGGAGGCGGAGGATCTCCTCCTCGTCCACCTTTCGGGTCACGGCGAGTTGAGCGAGACCGACGATCTCTACTTCCCGGCCAGGGACTCGATAGCGTCGGAGCCCTGGTCGCAGGTCTACATCTCCGACCTGCTCGGGTCCCTCAGGCGCACCGCGGCACATGTGGTCCTCTTCCTCGACTGCTCCTACGCAGGGGCGGTGATGATCGGCGCTTCGAGGCTCGAAGACTGCACCGTCATCTCCTCCTGCGGGCCTCGTCATGCCGCGTTCCTGCACAGCGGCTTCACCCAGACCCTGGTCAGGGTTCTGCGTGAAGGAGTGCCCGACGCGCCTGCCCATCTGAACGCCCTGGACATCTACCGGGAACTCCAGTCCGGGATGGCACGGCAGAAACCCCGCTTGTCGGTGAGCAGTACCACCGGGATGCCGTGCCTGGTCGAGAACCACCACCCCGAAGCGAGACCGCTCACGCCTCACGTGTGCCTGATGGAGCGCTAGCGCGGGCGGCAGCGCCCGGGCGCGGCGTCGGAACCGGACCGGCAGCCCGACCGGGCAGGTGCCCTCGCCGGCGAACCCGACGCGTTCGGCGGCGCCCCGCTCGACGGCGAGGGTGAGGGTGTCGCGCCGCAGCAGCAGCCCTCCGCGTCGGCACTGGATCGCAGAAGATCGGAGACCAGGTGGGGCGCGCGCCTGCCGAAGACCGGGTCGCGGTCACGGTCGCCGTCGCCGGGTTCCAGAGCGGCCGCCATGACCGGACCAGCCCGGCATTGACCGGCGGTGCGGGCGGGACGTTGCCGTACGGCTCGGGAGCCGGCGGCGTGTGGCTGCCCGGGTGGCTGGAGCGCCTGCTGCCGAACGTGGACGTGGAGGGCGCGCGGCTGGACGTCGGCGGGTCCGAAGGGGCCCGGACACGGGACGTGCCGTCGTCGCGCCTGCCTAAGGGCTGTCCCGTACGGAAACGGTTTCCGCTCGGCGGGAACCCCAGCCCCCCGGCATCCGACTCCTGCCACGTGGGAGACGGAGCGTCGTCTTCCCACACGGCGGCGGACGATCGAGGGGCGTGTGATGGGCGGGCTGGATGTGCGCATGCGGGAGGTCGCCTGCCGGCACGGCCGGGTGGAGGCCGTCGCCGACGTGGATCTGGAGATCGCAGCCGGGGAACGCGTGGCACTGACCGGGACCAACGGCTCGGGCAAGACCACGCTGCTGCGTGCCGTCCTCGGCCTGCACCGCCAGGTGACGGGCTCGATCCTGGTCGGCGGCCGGGACACCCGCTCGCCCGCCGAGTGGGCGTGGCGGCGCCGGGCCTGCGCCTGGATCCCGCAGAAGCCCGCCGCCGGCCGCTTCCCCCTCCTCGGCGCCGAACTGCTGGCCGCCGGCGGCGCTCCGGCGGAGGCGGCCGAGGCCGCGGACCGGCTGGGGGTGGGTCCGCTGACCGGGCGGCCCCTGCACACCCTCTCCGGCGGGCAGTTGCAGCGCATGTACCTGGCCCGGGCGATCGGCTGCGTGGCCGGCGGCGCCCAGGTGCTCCTGGCCGACGAGCCCACGGCCGCCCTCGACTTCGACGGCCAGTCGGAGGCCGCGGACGTCCTGGCCTCCTTGCCGGTGACGCTCGTCGTGGTGACGCACGACCGCGCGCTGGCCGAACGCTGCGACCGCGTACTGGAGATGGCCGCGGGCCGGCTGCGGGAGGTCCGGTGACCCTCGCCACCGCCGATCTCGGCACGCTCCTCCACCTGCTGTCCGTCCAGCGGGCCGGCCTGGCCCTGCTGCTGGCCGCGATCGGCCTGCCGGTCATCGGGGTGGTCATCGTCGGGCTCGACATCATGCCGGTCCGGTTCGCGATGATGCACGTCGCGCTGCTGGGCATCGCCGTCGGCCTGCTCACCGGACTCGACCCCACGCTGTGCGCGCTGGCGGCCTGCGCCCTGGCCGGTGTGGGCGTGGCGCCGCTCGCCCGCACTCCGGACGGGCTGTCGGGGGCGATGGGCCTGCTGATGAGCCTGGCCATCGCCGCCGCGCTGCTCGTCCTGGCCGTGTCGGGGGTCAACGCCTCCGGCGCCTTCGCCCTGTTGTGGGGTTCGATCCTGTCGGTGGGCGCCGCCGACCTCGTGGTGCTGGGCGTACTGGCCGTCGTCGTACCCGCCCTCTTCTGGTGGCGCCGGCGCGAGATCGCCCTGCTGCTGTACGACCGTGAGCTCGCGCAGTGCTCCGGGGTCCCGGTACGGGCACTGACCGCGGCGCTCCTGGT
This sequence comes from Streptomyces sp. NPDC006463, assembly GCF_042870715.1. NCBI lineage: Bacteria > Bacillati > Actinomycetota > Actinomycetes > Kitasatosporales > Streptomycetaceae > Streptomyces > Streptomyces sp. NPDC006463. The sequence continues at coordinate 211,941 of NZ_JBIAHP010000011.1, forward strand.
ACTGGTCGCCGTCGCGGTCGCCGGGGCGATCAAGCTCACCGGCGCTCTGCTCGTCGACGCCCTGACCCTGCTGCCCGCACTCGCCGCGCGCCGCCTGGGCAGCTCGCTGAGGTCGATCACCCTGTGGGCGGTCTGCATCGGTGTCGCGGTGAACCTGACGGGGTTCCTCCTGGCCCTGTGGCTGGACTGGCCGCCGGGTCCCGTCCTCGTCCTGACGGCGGGGGCAGTGGTCCTCGCCGTCCATCTCATACCCGAACGGAGAATCAGCTCATGGCGCGCACCCGCGTCCGTATCCCTTCCCTCCTCGCACTGAGCGCGGCGCTCTTCCTGACCGCCGGCTGCGGGAGTGACGCCTCGTCCGGGAACGGCAAGCACCAGCACGACGGGAAGCCGGTCGTGGTCGTCACCACCACCTGGGAGGGCGCCCTCGCGAAGGCGGCCGGCGCCGAGGACATCAAGGTCATCGTGCCGCAGTCCGTGCATCACGCGCCGGACTACGACCCGAAGCCCTCCGACCTCGCCGCCGTGGCCGAGGCCGACTTCGTGCTGTACGCGCCCTTCGAGCCGTACGCCGCGAAGATCAAGGAGGCGGCCGGTTCCAAGGCGAAGCTGGTCGAGGTGAACCTCGACAACGACCCCGGCAAGGTGAACGCCGAGGTTGACAAACTGGGCAAGCTGTTCGGCACCGAGAGCGCGGCCGCCACGTGGAAGTCGGGCTTCGACGCCGAGTACGCGAAGCTGAACCAGGAACTCCAGGCCGCCTGGCCCGGCGGCAAGAGCCCCTCCGTGGTGGCCCAGGTCTTCACCGCGTGGTCGGCGAAGCTGTCGGGCGCCACCGTGGTGGGCACGTACGGGCCCGAGGCCGTGACCCCGGCGCAGCTCGCCGAGCTCTCCGCGAAGAAGCCGACGCTCGTACTGGACAACGCGCACATGTCCACCGGCACGGTCCTGCCCGATGCGGGCGCCAGGCAGGTGAAGATCGTCAACTATCCGGGTGAGGACCTCGACCTGCTGCCGGTCTACCGCAACGCGGCGGCCGAGCTGAAGAAGGCCATGGCCGGCTCCTGAGCGGACGGCAGGGCGGGAAGGGGCCCGGCGGCACGGAGCCGCCGGGCCCCGCTGTCATCCCGCCTGTGCGAGCGGGGTCGCGGCGCCCGCGCCCTTCCGAGGCTGCGGCAGACTCCCGGTCAGGCGCTCGGGCGGGACCTCGATCAGGCGCTCCGCCAGGCGCTCGCGCAGCGCCGCCCGGTCCGGTTTGCCTGCCGCCGTCAGCGGCAGCTCTTCGAGTACGAGGAGCCGCTCGGGGTGTTTGCGCCGCTCCAGCCCGCGCCCCGTCAGGTGGTCGCCGAGCGAGGCGAGGGTGGGGGGCCTCCCGCCGCGCGCCACCACGCAGGCCGCCAGCCGCTCCCCCATCAGCGGGTCGGGGACGCCGACGCAGACCACGTCCCGGACCTGGGGGTGCGCGGTGAGCCCGCGCTCCACCTCGGCGGGGCTGATGTTGGCGCCGCCGCGGATGACGATGTCCTTGAGCCGGCCGACGACGTGCAGGACGCTGTCCGCGTCGAGATAGCCGAGGTCGCCGGTACGGACCCAGCCGTCGGGCGTCCGGTACCGGGCGTCCAGGTCGGGGGCGCCCACGTAGCAGAGCGGGGTCATCGGGCCGCGCGAGATGATCTCCCCGATGTCTCCGTCGGGCAGCGGCTCGTGGGTGTCGGGGTCGGCGATGCGGATCGTGGCGACCCGGGGGTCGGGGTGGCCCGCGACCACGCCCGAGCCGTCCGTGGGCGGGACCATGTGGCCGAGCCCCGTATGGCAGTTGACCCCGTCGGCGGAACCGTAGAGGTTCACGACCGGACAGCCGAACGCCTGCGCCGCGGCGACGGCAGTGGTCTCGTCGAGCGGAGCCCCGCCGAGGATCAGCGCGGTGGGCGCGGGCAGCTTCTCGCCCGTCTCGTCGAGGCGTTCGAGCATCATGCGGACCATGGTGGGAACGCCCAGGACGTGGGTCGGCTCGTGTTCGCGCACCGCCTCGATCGCCGCCTGCGCGCTGAAGTGGTCGAGCAGGACGAGGGTCCCGCCGTGCCGGGCTAGCGTGACGGCGGTGCCGTTGGAACCGAAGGCGGAGGCCAGCGGTACGAGGAAGAGGCAGCGCGGCGGGATCCGGTCGGGGATGAGGGAGGCGAGGAAGTTCCCCCGCCCGCCGGCCAGCGCATTGTGCGAGTACGCGATCATCTTGGGCTCGGCCTCCGAGCCGGACGAGACGAGGATCCGTGCCGCGCTGTCGGGGTCCGGCCGGGCGGGAACGAAACCGCTGGGGTCGCAGCGCATCAGCCTCGCCAACGGAATCGTTCCTTCAGGTGCGGTGCCAGGGCCCGCGGCAATGACGTGGCGGAGCGCCGGCAGTGCTCCCGCGAGGGCCGCCAGCTGCGCCGCGTGCCGGGACCCACGGTGCTCGGTCGCGGCGATGACGGCGACCGCCTCGGCCCGGCGCAGCAGGCACTCGGCCTCCAGGGCACCGCGGCCGACGGGGAACGGGAGCGCGATCGCCCCGAGGGCGGCCAGCGCCAGATCGGCGATGACGGCGCTGCGGTCGTTGGGGAGCTGTACGCCGACCACGTCGCCCGGGCCGATGCCGAGGTCTTCGAGGCCGGCGGCCAGACATCGCACCTTGCGGTCCAGAGCGGTGTAGCAAAGTGCGCCCTTGGCATCGAGGACGGCGGTCCGGTGCAGGTCGGCGATCTGGCGGGCCCGGAAGAGGCTGTAGAGATCGAGGTCCGGGCAGGTGCCGTCGACCGCCCAGGACCGGCGCAGTGCGGCGGGCAACAGGTCGTGCAGTGCGACAGTCACGCGAAGCTCCAGGGGTCGGGAACTGCGGGGGCACCGTGCGCGTCGCGGCTGATCGAGCCGGCGAAACGCGGGTCGTGGTGCAGATCGGACAGGTCGGTGGTGACGGCGGTCGCCGTCAGTCCGTGGTCGCGCAGCTGCCGCAGGGCTTCGTCGGTCGCCAGCGCGCGCAGGTCGTACGCGGCGGCCGCGGGGGCGCAGACGTCGGCGGGGGCTATCCAGCCGTCAGCCGTCGGCAGCGGCCGCCGGAATCCGGCCGGGCCACGGGGGTTCTCGCCCCGGGCCGCCCGGCGCAGGGCGGGGGCGGTCAGCGTGTCGGCGGCGCCGAGCAGGGAGGAGTCCACCCGTACGCCGCGGCCGGTGCGCTCGCGCAGCAGGAGCCCGGCGAGTACGGCCTCGGCACCGTGCAGCCCGCCGAGTACGTCGAGCAGGGTCATCAGTGAAGGGGCCGCGGGCTCGCCCTGGGGGCGGACGGCTTCGCCGACGCCGGTGCGGGCCTGGACCATGAAGTCGGTGCCCATCGGGGCGTCCTGGAGCCGGCCGGCCCAGCCACTGGTGTACGCGTACACGAGCGCCGGATTGACCCGTGCGAGGTCGTCGGCGTCGAGGCCGAGTTCGGCGGCCTTGCCCGGCGCCCAGTTGTGCAGGAACACATCGGCCGTCGCCGCGAGCTCCCGCAGCCGGTCCCGGTCCGCCTCCGCCTTGATGTCGATCTCGACGGCCTGCTTGCCGCGGTTGAGGGCGAGCCAGCGGGCCGAGGTTCCGGAGCAGGCCGGGGGCATGCCGCGCAGCGGATCCCCACCCGGCGGCTCGATCCGGATCACTTCGGCGCCGAGCAGTCCGAGCAGGTGGGCGGCGAGCGGTGCCTGGATGCGGCGGCCGGCCTCCAGCACGGTGAGCCCGGCCAGCGGCCGGGCGGGGGACAACGGGCCCGGTCTGCTGATCAGGGGCCCGGAACCGAGCGGGGCCAGGGACCAGGGGGCGGCGCCGTCGTGCTCGGCGGCCCGTTCCGCGAGGGTGCCGAGGACGCACACCTCCGCACCGGAGAGGGCTGCGGCCTGGCGGATGCGTGCCCAGCCGTGGGCCCGCGTCACCGCGTGCAGGGCCTGCGGGAAGGGGGCGCAGGCGGTGGCGTAGCGGAACTGGAAGGGCCGCCAGCCCGCCCGCATCGCATCGGCGGGTGCCTTCAAGGCCCGCCAGAACGCGGCCCAGGCACCGGGGTCGAGGGTCTCCAGCTCGAAGAGAAGGCCCTCGGCGGAGGTGAACGGCGGTCCTCCCGGCCCGAGTTCGCAGGCTTCCCCTTCGTCGGCTCCGGCGGCGGCGAGGTACTGGGACACCGTGAGCAGCCCGGCCCGGTCCGCGCTGGTGGTCACCTGGGCGGCCGCGCCGCCCCGGGCCTGGCCCACCAGGCCCGCGAGCAGCCCCTGCACCGCCAGGACGGCGGTGGCCGTGGCGGCGAAGTCGACGGCCAGGCCGCGCGGGCCGCCGTCCTTGCGGCCGTGCACGGCCATGATGCCGGTGGCGGCCTGCACCATGGCCTCGTCGGCGAGTCCGCTCGCGGGACGTGCCCAGGTGGCGAGCGCGTGAGCCGGCGCGAAGTCCCCGCCGGTGAGCGTGATGCCGGCGGCGCCGTCTCCCCCGCCGGGATGGTCCGTTCGCGCGCCGAGCATGCGCAGGTGGTCGGCGGCGACGCTCGTGATCTGCGGCGGCCCCGAGGTGTCGAAGCGCAGTGTGTCGAGCGGCCGGACCGTCTGCGTGGTTGCTGGTGACGCCATGCCTCTCCTCTCCTGGCGCGGCGGTGGCCGTCGCCCGGGTCTTACGGAACGCGGGGAACCCGGGAGCGTCCGCACCCGACCAGTTCCACGGACAGACAGTCGGACAGCCGTTCCCATGAGTTCCCGGGAATGAGCGGGAACGAGGAGAGAGCAGTGACAGCACCGGACCCGGCCCAGCACTCCCCCTGCGCACAACGCGCCGTCGGGGCAATCGAGTTGAGAGCGAGGATCGACCGGTTCGTCCGTACCCGGGTGATCCCGCTGGAGTCCGTACTGGACGCGGGCGGCCCCGGGGCGGCCGCGGCGCTGGCCGGACTGCGCCGCCACGCCCGGGAAGAGGGGCTCTGGGCGCTGCCGCTCCCCGTGGAACTGGGCGGTGGCGGGCTGTCCTTCGAGGCGTACGCCGAGCTGGCCGAAGCCGAGGGCGCCAGTGATCACGGGCCCGCCGCGCTGGGGTCCGCGCCCCTGCTCGATGTGACGATGCTGGCGCGGCACGGGGGGACGCGGGTGCGCGAGGAGTACCTGAAGCCCCTGGTCGCGGGGGAGTTGCGTACCTGCTACGCGATGACCGAGCCGGACGTGCCGGGCACCGACCCCTTTCTGACGGGTACCCGGGCAGAGCGCCGGCCGGACGGCAGCTGGGTCGTCAGCGGCCGCAAATGGTTCACCTCGGGCGCCGCGGGCGCCGACCTGGTGACCGTCATGGCCCGTACGGAGGGGGCCGTCGGAGACCGCGGGGGGCTGTCCCTGCTGCTCGTGCCAACCCGCTCCCCCGGCTTCCGGGTGGTCCGCGAGCTTCCCGTGTTCGGCGCGGCGGGCCAGTACGAGATCGCGCTCGACCGGGTACCGGTGCCCGCGGACCACCTGCTCGGCGAGCCCGGCAGCGCCCTCACCATCGCGGGCGAGCGGCTCCAGCTCGGCCGTACGCTGCGGTGTCTGCGCTGGCTCGGCCAGGCCCAGCGCGCCTTCGACCTCATGTGTGAACGGGCCGCCACCCGCCGCGGATCTCGGGGACCGCTCGCCGACCACCAGCTGGTCCAGCAGCACGTCTTCGACGCCCTGCTCGCGCTGCGGACCACCCGGCCGCTGGTCCACGAGGCGGTGGCCCTGGTCGGCTCGGGGCAGGACGCCCGCACGGAGGTGGGGCTGGCCAAGGTCGCCGCCGCCCGCATGCTCCAGCAGGTCGCGGACTGCGCCATCCAGGTGCACGGCGCCGCCGGGCTCGGTCCGGACACCCCGCTGCCGGCGCTCCTGCGTACCGGCCGGGCGGCCCGCATCCTCGACGGCCCGGACGAGCTCCACATCACTTCCGTGGCCCAGCGCGTCCTGCGCGGATACGCAAGGCCGGAACCGTCCGGGCCAGGTCCTACACGCGGGTGATGTCGACGACTCCGACCAGCGCGGCCAGCCCGAGCGCCAGGAAGAAGTCGCCCCAGACGAGTTCGTGCCGGACGGCCGGCTCCTTCCCGGCGTCGTAGCAGCCGTCCAGCAGCATCCCGGCCGGGCGCCCGGAGCCGGGGCCGGGGTCCGGCCCAGTGAGATGGCCCCGCGCGAGGCGGCGCAGGATCGCCTCGGCCCGGTCCGAGTACGCCGCCGACCTCGGGCCGGGCACCCGCGCGAGCTTCAGCAGGGCGACCGCGGTGATCGCGGCGGCCGAGGTGTCGAGGGGTCCGTCCGGCCGGGACGCGTCGGCGGGAGGGACGAGCGGTCCGGCCAGGCCCCCTCCGCGCGAGAGGAGTTGCCGGGCCGCCCCGTCGAGCCGGGCGGAACCGGTCCTCGCCACGTCCGGGAGCAGCAGGGCGTCGGCGACCGCGAGGAGCAGCCAGGCCGCCCCGCGGCTCCAGCCCGGCGGCGGATCCTCGCAGGGCTGCCAGCCCGCGCCCTCGTCGAAGCGCCAGGCGGGCCGCAGCCACGGCCGGCGCGTCCCGCCCGCGCCGAGGCACAGCTCCAGGTGCCGGTGGAGATGGGCAGCTGCCGCAGCCGCGCCGTGCGGCCCGGCGCCGGCCAGGAGGGGCACCGTACCGGGCACGCCGTCCACGCGGGCCAGCAGGCGCGGCCCGCCCAGCGCGTTCCCCCAGGGCAGCAGTCCGAGTCCGGGGTCGTAGGCCGACAGGCAGGCCCGGGCCGCTCGCTCACGCAGGGCGGCGGCTTCGGCGTCGTCCCCGGCGGGGGCGGTCCCGTACCAGAGGATCAGCCCGCGGGTGGCGGTGTCGGCGTCCGCCCACGGCCCGAGCCGGGCCGTGCACGCGGCGGCGGCGCGCCGGTCGGCGGCTTCACCGGTGTACCGAGCGCGCAGCCACAGCAGACCGGCCCAGAACCCGCCGGTCCACGAACCACGGCCAGTGGTCGTCCACCGCCCGTCGGCGGGCGCGGCGTACAGGGGGAAGCGCGTGCCCACTTCCGCCGCGGTCACCGCGACCCGCTCGATCACGGCGGCCAGCGCGCGGCCGGCCCAGTCCTCGGACCTCGTGGCGCTCACTCCTTCTCCCGCCGACCGCGCCCGTCCCGTACATCTCGCGCGTCCCCTGCATCTCGCCCGTCCCGTACGGCCCAGACGAACGCGACCGTTCCCGCCGCCGCGAACTCCGCCGCCACCAGCAGCCAGCCCGGCCCGTACCGTCCGCTCTGCGCCAGCAGGCCGAACAGGGGCGGCCCCACCGCGAATCCGGCGAAGAAACCGGCCGCGACCAGCGCCGAGTCCTGTCCGGCCCGGCCGGGCACGGCCCGCTGCATGACGAGCACCATCGAGACGGCGTTGCCGGACACGGCGAACACGCCGACCGCGACCGCGCCGGCCCACACCAGCGGACCCGCGACGAGAGCACCTCCCAGCAGGGCCACCGCACCCAGCGCGCCGCACGCGAGCCATCCCGGCAGCCACTCGGCGCGCCCGGGCCGGGCCGCCCTCGACCACCCCACCCGGCCCGCGATCCCCGCCACCCCCAGTACGGCGACCAGAGCACCCGCCGCTGTCGGACCCATACCGAGGCGCTGCGCGCCGAACAGGGCGAGGTAGGTGTTGACGGAGGCGATCCCGGCACCGAGGAACAGCGAGAAGACCGCGAGCCAGGCCACCATGCCCCGCGGCACGAGCGACGTACGGGGGCCCGCGGCGGGCGGCGGAGGGTCGGCCGGCAGCGCGCGCAGCGCCCACAGCCCGGCCAGCACGGCCGCACCGGCTCCCGTCCACACGGCGCCCCGCCAGCCGATCCCGCCCGCGAGCGCGGCCAGCGGCAATCCTGCGGCGAAGGCGCCGAGTTGGACACCGGACTGCTTGAGTCCCGTCACCGCGCCGCGCCGCGAGGGCGCGACCGCGCGCAGGACGGCCTTGTTCGTGGCGGGGTTCGCCAACGCCTGCGGTACGCCGCCCAGCGCGACGGCGGCCAGCAGCACACCGGCGCCCGGCGCAGCGCCGATGAGGGCGAGCGCCGCGGCGGAGACCAGCAGCAGGACGGCCAGGGAGCGGCGCGGACCGATGCGGTCCACGATCCGGCCGCCCGCCGGGGACAGTACTGCGGCGGTCCCGAAACCGACCGTGGTCGTCAGCCCCAGCACCGCGGGCGACACCACCGATTCGTCGACCAGGCGCGGCCCCAGCGCGCCGAGCAGGAACAACTGCAGCATCGAGAACGCCATGGCGCAGGTGAGCAGCGCCGTCAGCGGGCGGCCCGCCTCGCCGTCAGCTCTCCCCGCAGGCGACTCGGTCGCCGTCCTCTCCACCGCCACAGAAGTCTCCGTTCCCCGGACGTTGAACCCTTCGACGGGCCGGGTAGGCAGTCGGGAGACGCCGCGGATCGGTTCCCCGGCTCCGTTGTGCCCTGCACCACACGGGAAGTTGTCCGGAAGTGCGCACCCTGGTGCGCGGCTCGGAAAGCTGGTGCGAGGATGAGCCCGCAATGACGCCAGGCCACCTGTTCCGAGCCCTACGGGCTGCGATGTTCGCAGCCGTGTGCGTGCTGCTCACGGCCACCGGTCACGTCCTCATGTCGGGTACGCCGGTGCCCTGGTGGGCGCTGTCCGCCGCGTTCGCCGCCACGGCGGCGACGGCCTGGGCGCTGTCCGGCCGGGAGCGGGGCCTGCTCGCCGTCACCGCTGCGGCCGTCGCCGTCCAGGCCGCGCTGCACGCCGGGTTCTCCCTGGCCCAGTCCGTCGTCCAGCCGTCTCTTCCGTCCCCGCCCCCCGTTTCCGCCGTACCAAAGGCGGCTGCCCACGTACACCACGCCGCGCACGAGATGGCGCACACCGTCCCGGACGTTCCAACTGCCGGACCTCTGGCGGACGTCGGTCACGGGGCGGCCGGCATGTCGACCGGCGGCATGCTGACCGCCCACCTGCTGGCCGCCGTGCTGTGCGGTCTGTGGCTCGCGTACGGAGAGCGGGCCGTCTTCCGCGTCGTGCGCGCCGTCGCCGGATGGCTCTGGACTCCGCTGCGCCTGCTCCTGTGCCCGCCCGCGGCTGCGCTCCGGCCGCGCGTCCGGGTACGCCGCCCGCGCCGACGCCTGGCGCCGCGGCGGCTGTTCCTCGTACACGCCATCACCTCACGAGGTCCGCCGACGGGAACCGCTGTCCTCTGACAGCCGGTTCCCCGAGCACGCGTCGGCGGTTGCGCTCTCGCACGCACCTCGCGCCTCGGGCATCGGCCATGCCCTCCGGCAGGCCGTATCCCCCTCATCGGCGCCGCTTCGGGCGGCGCCGGACATCCCTTGCCCGTAAGGACCTTTGGCGATGACTCCTGCCCTGACCACCCAGAACCGTCCCGTCGGCGAAAGGCCGTCCCGGCACACTCCCGGCTCGGACGCGGCGGTGACCCGACTGGCACTCGCCGCCCGCGACGGCGACCCCGCGAAGGCCGACCGCTTCGTCCGCGCGCTCCACCGCGACGTCTGGCGGTACGTGGCCTACCTCAGCGCCGACACCCAGGCCGCCGACGACCTCACTCAGGACGTGTTCCTCCGCGCGCTCGCCGGCCTCCACCGGTTCGAAGGCCGTTCTTCGGCACGCACCTGGCTCCTGTCCATCGCCCGGCGCACCGTCGTGGACAGCCTGCGCCACGCCGCCGCCCGGCCCAGACTCTCGGACCGGCACGACTGGCAGACGGCCGCCGAGCAGGCCCAGCCGTACGGCGTCCCCGGCTTCGAGGACGGCATCGCCCTGGCGGAGCTGCTGGAGGCCATTCCGTCCGAACGCCGGGAGGCCTTCGTCCTCACCCAGCTCCTCGGCCTTCCGTACGCCGAGGCGGCCACGGCCATCGGCTGCCCGATCGGCACCGTCCGCTCGCGCGTGGCCCGCGCCCGTACGTCCCTGATGGCGTCGGTCGGCTGATCTCCGTGCGGTGCACGCGGGAGGGGCGGCCGAGCCCCTCCCGCGGGTGCGGACCGGGGCTACCGGAGGGAGGGGATGCGTTCCGCTTCGGGCGCGGAGGGCTGCGCGGGGAGCCGGGAGAGGGCCGGCCGGACCGGGGTGTCCGACCGCCGGATGTCCTGGAGTCCGCGGCGCAGGCTGTCGCGCAGCACGCGGCTCAGCGGGCGTTCGACCAGCCGGTGGATGATCCACGCGAGCGTCAGCATGAAGGCGGTCACGCCGAGGGCCAGCGGGACGGGCGCCAGCCGGTCCCGGAAGTGATGGATGATCGTCAGCCCGGCCATCATGTGGATCAGGTAGAACGGATAGGTGACCGCTCCCGCGTGGGGCAGCCAGCGCCACCGGACGCCGTCGAGGAGGCCCAGCGCCATGGCCGCCATGACGAGGAAGCCCAGCGTGATGATCAGGTGGGCGGGCCAGGCGGGTGTCCGCTCGGTGACGCCCCGGCCGAGGCTGGACAGCATGCGCGCGTTTACGTAGTGCTGGGCGAGCACGAACTGGACGCCGACGATCCCCCAGGTGACGGCACTCGGCCGGAAGCGGCGCATCAGGTAGAAGGCGATCCCGGCGATGAAGTACGGGGAGCAGCTCGTGATCGCGAAGAAGTTCAGCACACCGTTGTCGACGGTGGGGGCCACGACGGCGGCCACGGTCCAGAGCCCGCAGAAGAGCACGCAGTTGCGGTAGGTCACGCCGCGGATGACGACGGCCGAGAAGAGCACGTAGAACTTGAGCTCCGCGAAGAGGGTCCAGTACGCCTCGTCGACGTGGGGGACCCCGACGCCGCCCTGGAGCATCGAGAGGTTCACCACGACGTCGGTGAGGGCTTGGGCCGGTCTCACCTCGGGCCAGGTGAACAGGACGAGCGTGGTGAAGGCGATGCCCGTCCAGTAGGCCGGGAACAGCCGGGAGACGCGGGACACCGCGAAGTCCCCCACGGTGCGTCCCCAGGCGCTCATACATATGACGAAGCCACTGACAGGAAGAAGATTTCGACGCCCAGCCAGCCGTAGACGGCGAGCGGCCGGGCGACGGGGAAGACGCCCTCGGTCGGCCGGCCCCAGGCGCTTTCGAGCACCACGTAGTGGTAGAAGACCACGGCGAGCGCGGCAAGGATCCGAACGCCGTCGAGGGCCGCCAGTCGTCCGCCGGTATCGCCGCCGGGGCTCCGGCCGCTCAACTGCGGCCCGCCGTCGGAACTGCGCGCGCTCATCCCTCGACCGCCCCTCATCTGGACGGCTGGCCGGTTACCGCCGTCAGGTCAGCGGAACTGTACAGCTCACTCACAGGAACGCTCTGGGGAACGCTTGCCCCCGGAGGGCGATCCGGGGGCATCGGCGGTGATTCCGGTACTACTTGGCCTTGAGGGCGGCCTTGATCCGCGAGACGGTGTCCGCGAGGCTGGGGATGCCATCGGTCTGGACCTCCCGGATGCCCCGGCCGACCTGGATCCCGTCCTGCTTGCCGGCTCCGACGGTGCATTCGGAGGACCCGTGCCTGAAGGCCGCGAGGGCCTTCTTCCAGGAACTCCGGGCGACCTCGTCCGGCACGGGGTCGAGCTTTTCGGCCTTGGCCACATGGGTCAGGAGCTCCTGGCACGCCGTCCCTTGGACGTCGATCGTGCGCATGCTCACTTGGTTGACCCTGGCAGAGTCGTCGGCGAGCGTTCTGATCTGGGCTTCGCCCCCGGAGGAGTACCAGTCCTCCAGTTCCTCGGCCGGGGTCGAGCCGCAGCCGGTGAGCAGCACGGCGATGACGGCGGTAACGGTGACACCGGCGTGCAAGAGCACACGGATACGCATGGGACCCCCCCTGGATCGGTGCGCCGATCCTGTCAGGGACCACTCAACCGGGCGCCGTTTTCAGCGATTTCGGCGCAGACGGCCCGTCAGCCCGGGTGCGCAGGGTAATGCGTGACGACACGTGCGAACGCGGCAAGATATCAGCCCTCCGGGGGCTTGCCCGGATGTTTATCCAATAGTGATGGTCCTCCCGCCGGAGCACCACACGTGGCACTAGCGTCCCGTGACACCCCGGGAATGCGGGTGTGCACCGCACGGAACGTGCGGACCCTCCGGCCCCGCTACCCCTCCCGGCCCTAGGACCAAGGAGGCACTGTGCTGTCATTCCGACGGCGACCCCACAGCAGCTTGTCGGCGGCCACGAAATACACGGTCGGAACCGGCTTCGTCATCACCGCTCTCGTCCTCACGCTGGTCGCGCTGCTCATCCCCGTCGACAAGTTCGGCGGCCGGGCCGCGGCCGCGTCGGGCGCGCCCGCCGGTGACGACGACGGCCTGGGGATCCTGAGTACGGCGTACGGGCCGCTGACCCCCGCGGACCGGGACTTCGTACGCAAGGTACGGCTCGCCGGCCTGTGGGAGCTGCCCGCCGGGCGACAGGCCCAGCAGCGCGGAACTCGGCCGGCGATACGGACCGCCGGCGAGCACCTGGTGATGGGCCACACCGACCTGGACCGGCAGGTCATCCAGGTCGGTCAGGCCCTCGGGATCGACCTGCCCAACCAGCCCTCCGAGCAGCAGCGGGGGTGGCTGGACCAGCTGACCCGCGCTCAGGGTGACGAGTACGAACGACTGTTCGTACAGCTGCTGCGCCGTGCGCACGGAAAGGTGTTCGCGCTCCTCGCCCAGATCCGGGCGCAGACCAAGAACTCCAAGGTCCGTGCCCTCGCCACGTCCGCCAACACCACGGTCCTGGACCACATCACGGTCCTCGAGGACAGCGGACTGGTCGATTTCGACGCCCTGAACGTCACCGACAGCAAAACCCCTGCTCCGTCCGATGTCCGACCGACGAAGTGAAGTGAAGTGATCGCATGAGTGAAAAGGGCCATAAACGCCCCCGGATTTCGAACAAGCTCCTCGCCGTGGTCTCCGCCCTGGTCCTGGGCGGCGGCGGAGTCGCCGTGGTGGCCGGCAACGCCAACGCCGGCCAGGACGGGAACCGGAACGCCGACCGCGCGGCGCAGGTGGTCGCCACCATCGACTGCCCCGACGTGGGTGACAAACTCACCGCCGTACCCGAGCAGGCCCGGCCCGAGGTCGACGAGAACCTCGCCCAGCTGGACGTCCAGGTGGCCGACGCCTACCGGCGCCTCGCCGCCGGAGAGGCGCAGGGCAACGCCCTCCTCGGCGAACTGAAGAAGCAGCGCGAGGGGACCATCACCCGCGTGTCCGACGCGATAGCCCGCTCCGCGGCCCCGCCGGCGGAGCTCAAGTCCATGAGCGAGTGCCAGATGAAGCAGGCCTCCGCCCAGGAGGACCCGGCCGGCGAGGCGGCCGCCGCCTCCACGGACGCGGGCGCCGCCGCAGCCCGGAGCATCGGCGGGAAGGGCGGCCCGGCGCGGAGCGACTTCACCGACATCACCAAGGTCCGGCCGAACGTGCGCGCGCCCGGTGCGGCGGCCGGGGCCTCGACCGGTTCCTTCAGTTCGAGCTGCGGACGCAACGAGAACGGCCACTCCAACCCCGACAACGTGATCGTCGCCCCCGGCGTCTCCAACGGCGCCCACCACATGCACGACTACGTGGGCAACAAGTCCACCGACGCCTTCTCCACCAACGACAGCCTCGCCAAGTCGGGCACCACCTGCAGCAACGGCGACCTGTCCAGCTACTACTGGCCGGTGCTGCGACTGCGCGACGGCAAGGCGGAGAAGGACGCGAAGGCACCCGGCGGCGGCCAGGACGCGAACGTCGGCACCATCCTGCGCCCGAAGACGGTGAGCATCACCTTCAAGGGCAGCCCCGTGGGCAAGGTCAAGGCCATGCCCCGCTTCCTGCGGATCATCACCGGTGACGCCAAGGCGTTCGCCAACGGCAACGCGAACGCCAACGCCTCGTGGAGCTGCACCGGCTTCGAGAACCGCCAGCTGAAGGACAAGTACCCGGTCTGCCCCAAGGGCAGCGACGTGGTGCGCACCTTCACCTTCCAGAGCTGCTGGGACGGCCGCAACGCCGACAGCGCCAACCACCGCACCCACGTGGCCTTCCCGGACAAGGCCGGCCGATGCCCGAAGGGCTTCACCGCCATTCCGCAACTGGTGCAGCGGCTCACGTACGGGGTCGCGCCCGGGGCCCGGTTCGCCGTGGACAGCTTCCCCGAGCAGCTCCACAAGCCGGTGACCGACCACAACGACTTCATCAACGTGATGCCGGACCGGCTGATGACCAACGCGGTGAACTGCATCAACGGCGGGCGCACCTGCCGCTGACGCCACGCGGTACCGATCACCCCCCAACTCCCGGACGAGGCGCTCCTCCCTCTCGCGCCCCGCGCCGCGCCCGGGACAGGTGTTGGCCCGAAGCCGACTTCGGGCCAACACCGCATACTTGTGCCCAGCCGGGTCCTGAACACGAGGAGTGCCATGTCCGGCTCCATCTCCGGCTCCACGTCCGGTTCCACGTCCGGTTCCACGTCGGGTTCCACGTCCGGTTCCACGTCCGGCTCTCGTGAGTCCGCGGCCGGTCCGCACCATCCGGGCGAGGGCAAGCCGCCGCCCTCCGACGGGGAACTCACCCGCCGTCTCAGGAGGGGCTTCGGCTCGGGAGCCGCGGACGCGGCCGTGTGCGATCTGCTCTACCGGCGCCACCGGCGGGCCGCCCTCGCGTACGCGCGCACCTGCTGCCGTACCCCGCAGGACGCCGAGGACCTGGTCTCGGAGGCCTTCCTGCGGACCTTGCAGGCCGTCCGCTCCGGCGCCGGGCCCCGCGGCCCCTGGCGCGCGTACCTGCTGGCAGTCGTCCGGCACACGGCAATGCAGTGGAGCGACAGCGCCGAAAGGACCCTGCTGACAGCGGAGTTCGACTCCTGGTGCCAGCAGGCGGCCGCCGGCGGCGACCCGCAGCGCAGGCTGCTGGCCGGCGAGGACCGCAGGCTACTCGCCCGGTCCTTCCACACGCTGCCCGCGCGCTGGCAGGCCGTCTTATGGCACACGCTCGTCGAGGAGGACTCGCCGCACGAGGTCGCCGCGCTGCTGGGCATCACGCCCAGCGCGGTGACCTCGCTGGCGTTCCGGGCCAGGGAAGGCCTGCGCGAGGCGTTTCTCCTCGCCCATCTCGACACCGCGGCCGACGCCCGGTGCGACCACTACAGCCACATGCTCGGCTCCGCGGTTCGGCGCAGCCGTACGCAGCAGCCCCGTGGCCTGGCCCGTCATCTGGCGGCGTGCGGGCCCTGCGCCCGGGCGTACGAGGAACTGACGCACATCAACTCCACGATGCACGGCGCGGTTTCCGCCGCGCCGGCCGCCATGTGAACATCCGGCCCGGCACACATGCAGCCGGCCCGGCCCCCGTGCGGACGGGGCCGGGCCGGTTTGCCGTTGTTGCTCACAGGCCGTTGACGCGAGCCATCCGCCCGACGACCACGGGCCTGAAGTCCGCCGTGACCACGCGTGCCGTGCGGCGTCCCACCCGCGAGGCCTGACGCCGTACCTGGGCCATCAGCCGGCGGCTGCGGAGCGCCATCTCCAGTTCGAACCGGGTGCGGGGGTCACGCAGACCGGGTCCGAAGAGCTTCTCCAGCTGCCGCATGCGGTAGCGCACGGTCTGCGGGTGCACACTCAGGGCCTTCGCCGCCTCGGGGGCGCCGCCGCCCTCCAGCCAGGCGAGCAGGGTCACTTCCAGCCGCTCGCTCTGGCGCGGGGTCAGATCGGCCAGCGGCCGGAGCCAGCGGGCGGCCAGTGCGTGGGCGAGGGGCTCGTCCTGGAGCAGCAGCAGGGTCGAGAGGTGGTCGTCGACGAAGACGGCGCGGGCGTCCAGCCCGGCGCGGGTGGGTGTCAGGGCGAGCAGGCGCAGCGCCCAGCGGAGCGAGGACGCGGTGTCCCGGAGCGGGACCGCGTGTCCGACGGCTGTGAAGCGGCCGCGCAGCGGGAGTTCGAGTGGGGTCCGGGTGTCGGGATCGGGGCTCGGGACCAGCAGGCACGGGCGGCCCGCGAACATTCCGACGAGGGCGTCGTCGAGTACGGTCGCCAGCTGCTGGGCCTCGCCGGGCGTGGCCGGCACGATGGCCCGTACGGCCACCGGGAGGGGCCAGCCGGCCGCCTCCGCGAGCTCGGCGAGGGAACTCTCCGACGGGGCCCGGTCATCGGTGAGGGCTTTGAACAGGTCCTGGCGTGCCCGGTCGCCGCCGCGGCGGTCGGGTTGCCGGGGCAGCCCGGGCAGCCCGACGTGGTGCCCGCCATGTGGCTCACCGTGTTGCCCGCCTGGTTTCTCGTCGTGCCGGCCGGCCTGCTGCTGCCCGCCGTGTTGTCTGGCCTCGACCCGGAGCTCGCCCGCGCGCTCGTGCTGGACCTCGTCCGCGCACACGATCTCGTCGGGCTCCTGCTCCATCTCCATTGCCTGCTGCCGGTGTTGTTCCTGTTCCTTGCACACGTTGCCGCTACGCGCGTCGCGGTAGCCGAGAGCGGTGAGAAGGGCCTCTTCCACGCACTGTCTGAGCAGTTCGTCGTCGATGGCATCGTTGTCATCGATAAGGGTGGAAAATCCCGGAATTCCATGCAGAAGCTCCTCCACTATCTCGGCGGCCAGCGCGGGGAGTTCCCTGCGCAGGACGCGGGTCCACTCGCCTCTGGGGCGGGACCAGATGCGGTTCAGAAGTTCGCACATCGTTTTCCTCGTTCGTGCCGGGGTGAGGCTTGTCCGGTGCTTGTGCGACAAGCCCGCCGAGGTTGCCTCTCTCGCCAACAGCACTGTTACGCAAGAGAGTTGCTGTCCTCGTACTCCCTCCTGGAGGGGTCCGGCCACCTCCGGTCCCGTGGTTTTGCCGTGATTTTGCCGTCGGGGACGCGTAGGTGGCGGGCGGTGCGGTGGCCTGTTGAAACCTCCGCTGGAGGGGAATCTTCCGGGGTTGTTCGATGCGCTGTAGACGCGCTGCGAGAAATTATCACGTTTCGATAAATCCCGTGGAGGTGCCGTGTAGCTCCACGATGCTTCTGCACTCCGGCCCCACGCTCCTCGGCCGGCGCAGGAATTCACAGCGCTGCCGGGCTCGACCGACAACAACCCCCGGGTGCCGAGCGCCAGGTGACGTGCTCGGATCCCAGGCGCACAGGAGATCTGGATGCCCCTGCCCCAGCCGCACATACGCCGCTCACACCGGGCGCGCCGCAGCAGTCGGCCGCCGGCGACGGTCCCGGCCCTCGCCGCGGCCGTCGTCTCCTTCATAGTGGTGGCCCGTGCGGGCGCCCTGTCCCATATATGGGACTTCCTCGACTTCGGGGCGGGCGTGCTCTCGCTCGTCTCGCTCACCGCCACCGTCCTTTGGGGACTACTGGCCACCGACCGGGCGCTTCTCGGACCGGGCCACCGGCTGCTCGCCCAAGGCGCCCACCGCGGCCTGGCCGTGGCCGGGCTGTCCTTCCTGGCCCTGCACATCTGGGTCAAGGTCGCCAAGCAGCAGGCATCGGCGGCCGCGGCGGTGCTGCCGTTCGCGGATGAGGAACAGCCCGTCCTCATCGGATTCGGCACGCTCGCCGGGTACCTCTTCGTATCCGTCGCCGTCTCCGGCGCGGTGCGCAGCGTGTTCGCGACCAAGGCCCGCTCGCTGTGGTGGCGGGCCCTGCACTTCGGTGCCTATCCGGCCTGGGGCGCGTCCCTCGTGCACGGGCTGAAGTCGGGGCGCCCTGGCGGCACCTGGGTGACGGTCGCGTACGGACTCTGCCTGATCGGTGTCGCCGGCGTCCTCATGCTCCGCATCAAGTCGAGGGCGAGTGGGGCGCCTTCCAGTCCGGCCGCCGCGCCGGGCCCGCGTGTGCGCCTGCGTCCGCGACCGGGCCCACGTGCGGCGCCGGTGCGTGAGGCACGTCCGCTCGCACCCACCGGGCCCGCCCCGCTGTCCCGGCCCACCTCCCGGGCCTACGCCGCGGCGTCCACACCGGGCGGCGCCGGGGGGAGGCGGCAGTTGTACGGTGAGCAGCCCGCCGGCGCGGAGCGGTGGCTGTGACCGGCTGGCCGCGCCCCAGTCTCGGCTGTGTGGGCGCCCCCAGGCTGCTGGCCGGACTCGACCAGCTCCCGCGGCTCGACCGCTCGGCCCATCTGGCCACGCACGGCACGCTGCCCCGGTACCGCCCGGACGACCTCATCGCCCTCGCGGAGGACATCGACCTGCGGGGCCGCGGTGGAGCGGGCTTCCCGTTCGCACGGAAACTGCAGGCGGTCACCCGGTCGGCCCGGGGGCAGGACACGGCCACCGCCGTCGTCGTCAACGGCAGTGAGGGCGAGCCGAGTTGCCTCAAGGACAAGGCCCTGTTGCTGCACGCCCCGCACCTGGTGCTCGACGGAGCCCTGCTGGCCGCCGCCGCGCTCGGCGCGGAGGACATCGTGGTGGCCGTCACCCGGGGGGACGTGGAGCAGTCGGTGCGCGACGCCGTCTCCGAACGCGGCCCGGCCGGCCGCCGGGTGCGGGTGGCACGGCTTCCCGAGCGCTTCGTGACCGGGGAGGGGACCGCCATGGTCAACGGACTCAACGGCGGTGCCACAGTACCGTCCGGACAGAAGGTACGGACCAGCGAGAGAGGCCTGGGTGGCGTGCCCACCCTGCTGTCGAACACCGAGACCTACGCCCAACTCGGCCTGGCCGCACGGCTGGGCGCACGGGAGTACTGTGCGACCGGCCTGCTGACCGAGCCGGGCACCGTGCTGCTGACCGTCGCCGGATCCACAGTGGTCGAGGCGCCGACCGGCACGTCCCTGCCGTACGTCCTGGAGCTGTGCAATCTCGATCCCGGCCAGGGTGTCCTGGTGGGCGGCTACCACGGCAGATGGCTGGACCCGGTGTCCGCGCGCTCCGCGCAGCTGTCCCGGCAGTCCTTGACGTCCTTCGGCGCGGTGCTGGGAGCGGGGGCGGTACTGCCGCTGCCCGAGGACACCTGTCCGGCCGGCGAAGTGGCCCGGGTGACCCGGTGGATGGCGAACGAGACGGCGGGCCAGTGCGGGCCGTGCGTACGCGGGCTGCCCGGACTCGCCGACGTACTGGACGACGCCGTCCGGGGAGGCGGCGGCGCCGCCCTGGAGGCGGTGGAGGCGCGGCTCATGGCCGTCCGGAAACGCGGTGCGTGCAGCCATCCCGACGGCACCTCGCACTTCGTGGCCTCTGCGCTCGCCGCCTTCCCCGACGAGTTCCAGGACCATGCCTTCGGCTCGGGGTGCGGCCGGCGGGTGTTGGGCGCGCTCCCGGTACCGCGGGACGAGAGTCCGGAGCGGATACGGGACGAGAGTCCGGCGCGGCTGGTCGTGGACTGGACCCTGTGCAAGGGGCACGGCCTGTGCGTGGACGTCCTGCCCGAAGTCGTACAGCTCGACGCGGACGGTTACCCGGCGAAGGCGTCCATGCCGGTGCCGGCACGGCTGCGGCCGAAGGCCCTGCGCGCGGTGCGGCGCTGCCCGGCCCTCGCCATGCGCATCCAGGAATGAGGGGGCGCACGAATGCGGATCGCTCGCGGGTTCAATGTTGGCGCGATCTGACAAATTCCAAGGGATATCCGCTTCGACCACCCCGGGCCCCGTATCAATTACCCCAGAGACGAACGGGAACGCGGGACCGAACCTGAAGGAGAGATCGTGAAGAGAATGCGTCGTGAGATATTCGCCGGGTCGGCGGTCGCGGTACTGCTGCTTACGGCCGGATGCGGCCTCGCCGAGAATCCTTCGGGGAAGGGTAATTCGGTACAGCCGGTGAGCGACAGCAAGAAGATCGGGTCCGCTTACGGCGCCGACGGCTCGTACGGAGCGGATGCGGGTTCCGGAGCGGATGCGGGGTACGGGAGCGGTTCCGGCGCCAACCCGGCGGGCGGCGCAGGAAAGAACAGCCCGGCCGGGCAGCTGAAGGTGGCGGAGGTCGGGAACGTGGGCAGCGCGGTCACCGACGGTGAGGGCTTCACGCTCTACCGGTTCGACAAGGACACGCCGAAGCCCCCCAAGTCCAGCTGCGAGGGGGACTGCGCGAAGGCATGGCCGGCCGTGGCGGCGGACGACGCGACAGCGGGCGAGGGGATCGAGGCGGGCCTGCTCGGCTCGGTCGAACGCGCCGACGGCACCCGGCAGCTGACCCTCGCGGGCTGGCCGGTGTACCGGTACGCGAAGGACGCCAAGGCGGGCGACACGCTCGGTGAGGGCGTCGGCGGCACCTGGCACGCGCTGGGGGCCGACGGGAAGCCCGCCGCGGCCGCCAAGAAGGCGCCGTCGCAGGGTTCCGAACTGTCCATCACGAAGAACGTCATGCTCGGGGACATCATCGCGGACGGCGCGGGCCAGACGCTTTACCGATTCGACAAGGACAGTGCCTGGCCGATGAAAATCGGTTGCCTCGACGCCTGCCTGGACACCTGGAAGCCCGCCAAGCCCGTCGACAAGACGAAGGTGACGGGAATTGCGGCCGAACTGATCGGCTCGGTAAAGCGTCCCGATGGTTCGGAACAATTGACGATCGACTGCTGGCCGGTTTATACGTTCACCGGCGACAAGGCGCCCGGCGATGTTCTCGGACAGGGCAAGCAGGGCCTCTGGTTCGCCGTGACCGACAAGGGAAAGAAGGCGAAGATGGCGAGCTAGCCCCGGCCCGCGAAGACCCGTGGTGCCCGGGCGCCTCCCCCGCCCGGGCGCCACGACAGCTCCCCGATCTGCCGGTGAGCAAGTGAGCACGTGAACACGTGAGTCGATGAGCCAGTGAGGAAGTAGCCATGCCGCCGTCCACCGCCCGCCCGCACCGCCCGCTCCTGCGCGCGCTCGCGCCGGCCTGCGCCGCCCTGTGCGCCGTGCTGCTGGCCGGGGGCTGCGGTGGAAGCCGGGCGGCGCAGGACGCACACGGCGCACACGGCGCGCACGGCGCCGCCCACGCCGCCCCCGGGAAGGAGACCGGGGCGCAGTCCGCGCCGTCCTCGTCGATCGAGGACATAGCCGCGGCCGTCGGCTGCACCGCTCACGTCGACATCCAGGCGGACGAGTTGCGCGAGGGCGGCTGCGAGACGGGGCAGGGCGCGTACCGCATGGCCACCTTCGCCGCCGACCAGGGGCAGCGCTCCTGGCTGGACGAGGCCCGGATGTACGGCGGCACCTATCTGGTGGGAAGCCGCTGGGTGGTCACCGGCCCGTCGGAGGAGGCCCTGACGGCCCTGCGCGGCCACATCGGAGGCACCGTGGAAACCGGCGCCGCGCACGACGGCCAGCATTGACCAGGTGCGCCTGACGGACAACTACCACGGCGTGTCGGCCAGTTGTCCGGATATCAGCTCGTTCGTGAGGCGCACAAGGGCTGACCTTCGGGATGATTCGCCTCGCCGCCGCATGCAACAAGGTGAGTTCGTACAAGACTTCACCGAACGCAAGGACGGCCATTGTGCGCCTGAAGCGCCTCGCACCCATGCTCGCCACCGCCGGTCTCATCGCCACCACCGTTCCGTTGCTGGCCGCGACCCAGGCGTCCGCCGCCCCGGAGGCGGAGTACCTCAAGCAGAAGCCCGCCTGGCACCGTTGCGCCGACGGTCAGCCGGCCTCGTACGAATGCGCCACCCTGAAGGTCCCGCTCGACTACAAGCGCCCCCAAGGCCGCACGATCGACCTCGCGATATCCCGGATCAAGAGCGAGAACCCCGCCAAGCGGCACGGCGTGATGCTCCTCAACCCCGGCGGCCCGGGCGGCTCCGGGCTCGATCTGCCGCTGATGGCGGCCGAGTTGATGCCCAAGGACGTACGGGACCAGTACGACCTCATCGGCTTCGATCCGCGCGGTGTCGGCGCCAGCAGTCCGATCACCTGCGGACTGACCGACACCGAGCAGGACTTCAACCGGCCGTACCGGCCCGAGACCTTCTCCTCCGACGTGACGTGGGCGCGTACGGTCGCGGACAAGTGCCGCGAGAAGGCCGGGGACGTGCTCCCGTACATCACCACCCGCAACACGGCGCGCGACATGGACACGGTCCGTGCGGTGCTGGGCGAGCGCAAGCTCTCGTACCTGGGCTACTCGTACGGCACCTACCTCGGCGCGGTGTACTCGCAGATGTTCCCGGAGCGGACCGACCGCTTCGTGCTGGACAGCGGCGTCGACCCGCAGCGGATCTGGCGCGGCATGCTCCAGGTGTGGGCGACCGAGGCCGAGCCCGCCTACGCGCGGTGGACGGGCTGGGCGGCCGAGCGGTCGGCCCAGTACGGGCTCGGCGACACCCCCAAGGCGGTGTCCGACACCTTCTGGGCGCTGGTGGCGCGCGCCGACCGGGAGCCGATCGACTTCGAGGGGCAGAAGGTCACCGGAGACATCATCCGTACCGCGCGCGCGGTGTTCTTCTACCCGGCGCAGGCCACTCCCCTGGTCGTGGCCCTCAAGGCCGCGGCCGAGGGCAAGCCGCAGCCCGCGGGCTCGGACACGGCCGCGCTGAAGCGGCTGCTCGCGGGAGGCGCGGCGGCCGAACCCGCCTCGGACAACGGCACCGCCGTCTTCTGGGCCGTGGCGTGCGGGGACACGGGCAGCTGGCCCCGCTACACCGAGCAGTACGAGCGGGACGCTGCGAAGGACAAGGTGAAGTACCCCCTGTACGGGGACTTCGCGTCGAACATCAAGCCGTGCGCCTTCTGGGACCGCCCGGCCGAGGCGGCCACGCCGATGAAGAAGCAGGCGAACGTGCTGACGGTGCAGAACGAGTGGGACTCGCAGACCCCGCTCACCAGCGGCCAGGGGCTGCACAGGGCGCTGAAGGGCTCGCGGATGGTACTGGCGATGGGCGGCGAGGGGCACGGCGTGTACCTCGCCGACCCGAACTCCTGCGCCAACGAGCCCGTCAGCACCTACCTCACCACCGGGCGGCTGCCCGCCGAGGACGTGACCTGCCAGAACCCGCCGGCCGCTGCCGGACAGCGGGTGTCTCCGGCCCCGTCGAAGCCGCTGCCGTTCCCGGTCGGCCCGTCACGGTTCTGACCCCTACCGCCTGAGGGACGCCTCCGCGGCCGCCTTGATGCGGCGGCCGAAGGCGGGGGCGTCCTTGCGGGCCGCGCTCACCGCGAAGCCGACGAGCAGTCTTCCGAGGCCGTGGCCTTCGAGGGTGTTGAAGATGCGGACCCTGGTGCGCCCGCCGGGGAGGGCTTCGAAATCGTAGCCGCCCTCCGCGGTGACCAGGTTGCGGCTCTGCTCCGACCAGCGGATCCGGTGCGGCGGGTCGAAGCCGACGATGCGGAACTCGCGGCCGGTCTTCATCCCGGCGTCCTTGACCGTGCTGCGGAAAACCGTGCCGAGCGCGGTGGGGCCGTCGGGGGTCTTCGCGATCTCCTGGACGCGCGGGCTGAACTCGGGGTCGTGGCGCCCGTCGGCGAGGTAGGCGAAGACCTCCTCGACCGGCCGGTCGATCTCGACGCTCGCCTCGAACTGTCCGGACATGTCCGCTCCTCGCTGCGACGGCCTGTCCTTCACGATCCCAGACGCTCCTCCGGGTCGCACCTCACATCCGGCTTCCGGGTGGCCGGCGGCACCGCGTCGGCAGCGCCGTGGCGGGCGGTGCGCAGCGGCGTCAGCAGCCCGGCGCCGACGATCAGCAGGCAGAACGCTCCGCCTGCCAGGCTGACCGCCGGGACCCCGTGGCCGTCGGCCAGCGCCGTGAGCACGCCCGCGCCCACCGGCCCCGAGGCGTTGTGCACCGTCCAGAAGGCGGAGGTGACCCGGCCGAGCAGGTGGCCGGGGGTCACCTCCTGGCGCAGGGTCATGCTGGTCACCCCGCCCAGGGTCATCCCGAACATGAACACGGCGGCGAGCACGGCGATCACCGGCACGCTGCGGCTGACCCCCATCCCCGCCACCGCGACGCCGATCAACGTGACGGAGGCCAGCCAGCAGGGCCCGAAGCCGAGGATCCGGCGCAGCCTCCCGGCGCCGAGGGCCCCGGCGACCACGCCGACCCCGCTCACGGCGATCACGTAGCCGAGGGTGGCGGCGTCCCGGTCCAGGTCGCTCCGGACGTGGTAGATCAGCAGGTCGACGGCGCCCATGGTGACGAAGGTCAGCACGGTGAGCAGCACCGTGAGCGGGCGCAGCAGCGGATGCGTCCACAGGAAGCGGAAGCCCACGAGGAACACGTCGCGCAGCGCCCCCGCCCGTGGCTCCGCCGGGTCCGCTCCGCTGTCGGCGGGCCGCCGGAACCTCACGCAGCCCAGGCTGGCCGCGGAGACGAGGAAGGTCGCCCCGTCCACGCCCAGCGCCCAGTCCGCGCCCACCGCGGCCGTGATGAACCCGGCCGCCACCGGTCCGAGGAGGGTCCCGATGGCGAAGGTGCCCATCAGCCGTCCGTTGGCGGCGATGAGGTCCTGCTTGCGGACCAGGCTCGGCACGGCCGTCACGTAGGCCACGTCGAACAGCGTCTTCAGTACGGTGACCAGCGCGGTCAGTACGTACAGCAGCCAGATCCGCGGCCCGCCGGCCCACCACACGACCGGCACCGCGCCGAGCAGCACTGCCCGTGCCAGATCGCAGACGATCATCAGCCGACGGCGGTCCACCCGGTCGACCACGTATCCGGCGAACAGCCCCGTGCCGATGGCGGTGGCCCCGGCGACGACGGTGATCAGGCCCAACTGCACGAGGGACCCGGTGGCTTCGAGGACGAGCAGCGGAAGCGCGAGCAGCGAGATGGACCCGCCGAGGACGGACAGGGCCTGGCCGAGCCAGAAGACGTTGAAGTCCCTGTTCCGTCCCAGCGCGGGATGTTCACGTAAAAGGCTTTGTTCAGACAATCCGGACGAACTCCCGTCCCACTTCGCGCGTGTGGTGGTGTGCGACGGCAAGGACGTCGACACCGGGACGCTATGTGACGCCGTCCCGGTGTGTCTCGCGGATTTCCCCCGCCGGCTCTCCGGCGGCTCTCCCCTACCGGCCGTGGCCGGTGAGGACGCTGTTGCCCGTGACGGTGCCGTCGGTGCCGGAAACGGTCACCGCGTGCCGGACTCCGTCCGCTCCGATGACCACCGCTCGCCACGCGCTTCCGCCACCCTCCTGGGCGACCACCCGCAGGCCTTCGACCTTGCCGCCCTCCACCGCGGCGGCCGCCTTCTCGGCTGCCTGGCCGATGGCCAGCGAGGGCAGCGGCAGCGGCGCCGCCTTCGCGTGGTCACCGGGGCCGCCGGGGCCGCCCATGAGGCCGTGCCCCTTGAGGGCGCCGGGCTCCTTCGGGCCCATCCCCTTCAGATCGAGGCGCATGCGCTCACGCTTCTCGCGGGCGTCCCCGGGTCCACGCTTGCCCTGACCCTCGTGATCGGGCCCGGCCCAGGCCATGTGCGGGCCCTCGTGCGCCCTCACCCGGCCGTCGTGGTGCCCGGCCACGGCCACGGCCGCCGCTCCGCCTCCGACGATGACCGCGGCCGCGCCCAGGGCCGCCCAGCGGGCGCCCTTGCTCCGGGGCACCAGGCGACCCAGGGGAACGCGCCCCCGAGCGCCGGGTTCCGGGGCGTTCTCGGGCTGCTCGGACGGCGGGACGGACTCAGACATACCGGCACTCCTCATACACAACCGGGCACCGCACCCGGATCGTTCCCGAGCATGCCCAGCGGATGCTGAAGCCCACCTGAAGCCAGCTGAAGACCTCTTCAGCCGACCGCCGGCCGGGCCTGAGACCCTGTTCGGCATGCGCGTACTGGTGGTGGAGGACGAACGGCGACTGGCCGTGGCCCTGCAGCGGGGACTTCAATCCGAGGGGTTCTCGGTGGACGTGGCCCACGACGGGCTGCAAGGGCTGTGGATGGCCACGGAGCACGACTACGACCTGATCGTGCTCGACATCATGCTGCCGGGCCTGAACGGCTACCGGGTGTGCGCGCGGCTGCGCGCCGCCGGAAACGAGTCGGGGATCCTGATGCTCACGGCCAAGGACGGCGAGTACGACGAGGCCGAGGCGCTGGACACCGGCGCCGACGACTTCCTGTCCAAGCCCTTCTCCTACCTCGTCCTGGTCGCCCGGCTGCGCGCGCTGGGGCGGCGTACGGGCCGGCGGGGCCCCCAGACCATGCGGTTCGGCGACCTGACGCTGGACCCCGCCCGGCACTCCTGTACCCGCGGCGACACCGAGATACGGCTGACCGCGCGGGAGTTCGCGGTCCTGGAGTACCTGGCCCGGCGCCCGGGCGAGGTGATACCCAAGCGGGAGATCCTGGAACAGGTCTGGGACAGTGCCTTCGCCGGGGATCCCAACGTGGTCGAGGTCCACGTCAGCGCCGTACGCCGCAAGATCGACACGCCGTTCGGCCGCACGGCTCTGGAGACCGTACGCGGTGCCGGCTACCGACTGGCGGCGGACGGTGGCTGATACCGCGCTCCCCCGCCCGGCCCCCCGGCGACTTCTTCGGGGCGTCCTGAGCCGGCCGCCGCTGCGGCGGCTGTGGCCCACGACCGTCCGTGCCCGCGCCACCGTGGGCGCCGTGGTGGTCGTTGCCGCGGCCCTGGCCCTGGCCTCCTTCGCCCTGCTCGGGCTGCTGGAAGCCGAACTGCTCCGCAATGCCGAGCGCGACGCGGAGCGGCAGGCCGAGACGGTCGCCCAGCTCGCGGCCGCCGGAGATCTCGAACGGATGCGGCCGCCGCTGCACGGCGCCGACTTCGTCCAGGTGGTGAACGCCCGCGGCCGGGTGCTGCGCGCGACCCCGAACCTGGCCGCGGCCCCCTCCATCGCCCCGGTCAAACCGATGCGCCCCGGCACGGCGTTCCACACCTGGCGGATCGGCACGCTCGGCGGCGAGCACCGCCAGCGCGTCGTCCAGGTCACCACCGACACCCCGCAGGGCATGGTCACCGTCTTCGTGGGGACCTCGCTGCGCGACGTGGACGCCGCCGACGACACCACCACCGCCGCCCTGGCGGTCGGCGGCCCGCTGCTGCTCGCCACCGTCGCCCTCGTCACCTGGCGGGTCACCGGCCGGGCGCTCGATCCGGTCGAGGCGATCCGCGCCGAGGTCGCCGAGATCACCGACCGGGACCTGCACCGCCGGGTCCCCGTACCGCCCACCCGTGACGAGGTCGCCCGGCTCGCACAGACCATGAACACCACCCTGGACCGGCTGGAGGCCGCCGGGAACCGCCAGCGCGAGTTCATCGCCGACGCCTCCCACGAACTGCGCAGCCCGATCACGGTGCTGCGCACGCAGCTGGAGGTGGCCCTCGCGGTCCGGGACCCCGAGCTGTGGCCGGAGCTGATCAGCGGAGCGCTGGAGGACATCGAGCGGCTTCAGCAGCTCGCCTCCGACCTCCTGCTGCTCGCCCGCATCGACGCCGCCCAGCCCGCCCTGGCGGTCCGGCTGGACCTGGGCGACGTGGTCCGCGGCGCGGTGGAGTCACGCCTGGGGGACCGCGTTCCCGTGCGCGCCGACGACCTGGCGTCCGGCGTCGCGGTGACGGGCACCGAGCTGTGGCTGGCCCGGGTCGTCACCAATCTGCTCGACAACGCCCAGCGCTACGCCGCCGGGCGGGTGGAGGTGGTGCTGCGCACCACCGGCGGACCGCATGGAGGGACCGCCGTGCTGGAAGTCGTCGACGACGGGCCCGGCATCCCGCCCGGTGACCGGGAGCGCGTCTTCGAGCGCTTTACCCGGCTCGACGACGCCCGCAGCCGCGACCACGGCGGAGCGGGCCTCGGTCTCGCCATCGCCCGGGACCTGACCGCCCACCACGGCGGCACGCTCACCGCCGAGGAGTCGGCGCGCGGGGCCCGGCTGGTGGTCCGGCTACCGGTCGCGGCCGGCGGCTGAGGGGCTCAGCCGAGCAGGGCGTACACGGTGGAGGCCGTGGCGGACGGCTCGGCGGCGCCCTCGGGCGTCATGGTGACATCGGCGAAGGCCATCCTCCTGCCGAGCTTGGTGACCCGTACGTGGATCAGCACGTCGGCGTCGGCGACGGGCCGCTGGAAGCTCGTCGACTGCTGAACGGTGGTCATCGGCCCGTACGCCCCGCGCGCGGCGGAGATCGCGATGACGGTGGCGGTGTCGGCGGCCGCCATCAGGGCCTGCCCGGAGAGGCCGCCGCCGTCCCGGGCCAGGGTGTCGGACCACGGCAGCCGCAGGACGGCGTGCCGGTCGCCGGTCTCCTGGACGGTGAGGCCGAGGGCGAGCACCCATGGGGCGAAGTTGTCGGCGAGGACCTTGTCCGCGTCTGCGGTGGAGAACGTCACCCGGGAAATTGTGGCGGCCCGGCCGGACCGCCACAATCCCCTTCGGCAGGCGGATGTCAGAGAGTGGCGGCCAGCTCCGTGCCCTGGCGGATGGCCCGCTTGGCGTCGAGCTCGGCGGCGACGTCGGCGCCGCCGATCAGGTGCGCCCTGGTACCGGCCGCGAGCAGCGCCTCGTACAGGTCACGGCGCGGCTCCTGGCCGGTGCACAGGACCACCGTGTCGGCGGGCACGAGGCGCTGCTCGCCGCCGACGGTGATGTGCAGGCCCTCGTCGTCGATCCGGTCGTACGTCGCCCCCGCGACGGAGACGACCCCGCGGTGCTTGAGCTCCGCGCGGTGGATCCACCCGGTGGTGGTGCCGAGACCGGCGCCGACCTTGGTGGTCTTGCGCTGGAGCAGGTGGACCTGGCGCGGCGGAGCGGGGCGCTCGGGCTTGGCGAGCCCGCCGGGCCCCGTGTACGTGGTGTCCACACCCCAGTGGCGGAAGTACACCTCGGGGTCCTGGGAGGCGCCCTCGCCGCTGTCGGTGAGGAACTCGGCGACGTCGAAGCCGATGCCGCCGGCGCCGACGACGGCGACGCGCTCGCCGACGGGGGCGCCATCGCGCAGCACGTCGAGGTAGGTGACGACGTTCTCCCCGTTGACGCCCTCGATGTCGGGGGTGCGGGGGGTGACACCGGTGGCGACGACGACCTCGTCGTAGCCCTGGAGGGTCTCCACGTCGGCGCGGGTGTTCAGCCGGACGTCGATGTCGTGGGCGGCGAGCTGGGTGCCGTAGTAGCGGATGGTCTCCTCGAACTCCTCCTTGCCCGGGATGCGGCGGGCGATGTCGAGCTGGCCGCCGATGTGGCCCGAGGCTTCGAAGAGGGTGACGGCGTGGCCGCGCCCGGCCGCGGAGACGGCGCAGGCGAGGCCGGCCGGACCTGCGCCGACGACGGCGACGCGCTTCTTCAACTGCGTGGGCGACAGGACGAGTTCGGTCTCGTGGCAGGCGCGCGGGTTGACCAGGCAGCTGGTGATCTTGCCGCTGAAGGTGTGGTCGAGGCAGGCCTGGTTGCAGCCGATGCAGGTGTTGATCGTCTCCGAGCGGCCGGCGGCCGCCTTGGCGACGAAGTCGGCGTCGGCGAGGAAGGGGCGGGCCAGCGAGACCAGGTCGGCGCGGCCGTCGGCGAGGAGTTCCTCGGCGATCTCGGGGGTGTTGATCCGGTTGCTGGTGACGAGGGGGACGCTCACCGCGCCCATCAGCCGCTTGGTGACCCAGGTGTAGGCGCCGCGCGGGACGGAGGTGGCGATGGTGGGGATGCGGGCCTCGTGCCAGCCGATGCCGGTGTTGATGATGGTGGCGCCGGCCGCCTCGATCTCCTTGGCGAGGTGGACGACCTCGTCGAGGGTGGAACCGCCGGGGATCAGGTCGAGCATGGAGAGGCGGTAGATGAGGATGAAGTCCTCGCCGACGGCCGCCCGGGTGCGGCGGACGATCTCCAGCGGGAAGCGGACGCGGTTCTCGTACGCGCCGCCCCAGCGGTCGGTGCGCTTGTTGGTGGCGGCGGCGATGAACTCGTTGATCAGGTAGCCCTCGGAGCCCATGATCTCGACGCCGTCGTAGCCCGCGAGCTTGGCGAGGCGGGCGGCGCGGACGAAGTCCTCCACCGTCCTCTCGACCTCGATGTCGGTGAGCTCGTTCGGGACGAACGGGCTGATCGGGGCCTGGAGGGGGCTGGGGGCGACCAGGTCCTTGTGGTAGGCGTAGCGGCCGAAGTGGAGGATCTGCATCGCGATCTTCCCACCCTCGGCGTGCACCGCCTCGGTGATCACCCGGTGCTCGGCGGCCTCGTCCTCGGTGGTGAGGCGGGAGCCGCCCTCGAAGGGCCGGCCGGCGTCGTTGGGCGCGATGCCGCCGGTGACGATCAGGCCGGCGCCGCCGCGGGCGCGCTCGGCGTAGAAGGCGGCGAGGCGCTCGAAGCCACCCTCGTGCTCTTCGAGGCCGGTGTGCATCGAGCCCATGATCACGCGGTTCGGCAGGGTGGTGAAGCCGAGGTCCAGGGGGCTCAGCAGGTGCGGGTACCGGCTCTGGGACATGGGGGGCGCCTCCTCGCGCGGGGGTGATGTCCCTGTTCTAGCGAGGGGCGCCCGGTTTTGCAACTAGGTGCAAAACCGGGTGGCACCCCGCCGGCCCGGGATTACCGGGGCCTGCGGCCCGGCCCGCCGCCACCTGTGGCGGAGTTCACGCCGCGCTCACGCCGCCGACTGCATCGCCGAGAGACGGCGCACGAAGACGACGGCCAGTCCCGCCGCGACGGCGTAAAGCAGGTCCGCTCCCATACCCACCAGCGCGGAGGCACCCATCGCGTCCGCGGTCGTGGCGCCGACCGCCAACCGGTTCCCGGCCAGCGACACCGCCATCGCGGCAACGAGCGCGCCGGCCCAAGCGGTGACCGGGGCGGCGGACACGGGCGACGCGGCGCTGCCGGGCAGCCTCGAAGCACTGGCCGCCCACACCTTCATGGCGATCAGGTACGGCAGGACGGTCCACCCGACGACGGGGATGAACCAGACTCCGATCGCCCAGCCGGCGCCGCTACGGAACATCCCGGGTGCCCACACCCCCGCGTTCACCCGGACCCGGTGGAACCAGATGATGAACACCACGGCCGTGGGGAGCATGGCCAGCATGACCAGGCTCGTCGACGCCGAGTACAGCCCCCAGCCCGGCCCGGCGCCCACCACCGGGCTCGTCCCGAGCGCGTCGAGAGCCAGGTACCGGTCGAACCCGGCGGCCACGGCGAGCAGCCGGGTCGCCGCGCACAGGCCGAGCAGCACGGTCAGCGCCGTGGCCAGGCCCTTCGGCGAGCGGACCAGCGGGCGCAGCGGGGGCGCGCCGAGCGGAGGCAGCGAACCGGTGGCGAAGGACATGACGAGGGACCCCCATGGGTGCACGGTGACATGAAGAAACCCGCCGACGGAGGCGGGCAGGCAGGAACTTACGGCAACGGCGCGAGCACCGTCCACGGCGTTACCCCGCCCAGCGCCCCCGCGGCTCACGCCGGGCCCGTACTGTCTGCCGGATGACGGAGCACCACACCCTGACGGCGAACGGCGTCCGGCTGGCGTACCAGGCGGCCGGCCCCGAGGACGGCGAACCCCTGGTCCTGCTGCCCGCGCTCGGCGAGAACGCCGGGCACTGGGCTCCCGCACGCGACGAACTCGCCCGGGAGCGCCGGGTGTACGCCCTGGACCTGCGCGGGCACGGGCGCAGCGAACGGACGGAGCGGTACTCGCTGGAGCTGATGCGGGACGACGTACTGGCCTTCCTGGACGCGCTCGGACTCGACCGGGTGGACCTGGCCGGGCACTCGATGGGCGGCGTCGTGGCGTACCTGATCGCGCAGGAGCAGCCGGACCGGGTGGTCCGGCTCGTCCTGGAGGACATCCCGGCCCCCTTCCCGCGCGAGGCGACCCGGCCCGTGCGGCCGGAGGGCGAACTCGACTTCGATTGGGCCATGGTCCTCGCGGTACGGGCCCAGCTGGATCGGCCGGACCCCGCCTGGCGAGCCGGGCTCGGCCGGATCACGGCCCCGACCCTGGTCGTGGCGGGCGGCCCCACCAGCCATGTCCCGCAGGACGGCATCGCCGAACTGGTCCGCCGGATCCCCGACGCCCGGATGACGACGATCCCGGTCGGCCACCTGGTCCACGCCGCGGCGCCGCGGGAGTTCACCGAAACCGTGTCGGCCTTCCTCGGGGACCGGGCCGACAGCGAGCTCGCCCGCCGCTGGCTGGCCGAGGACGGCATCACGCAGACCGGTCCCGGTCTGTGGAGCGACCACGACTCCCCCGGCGCGCCGCAGACGGCGGCCGACATCGCCGACGACTGGGGTTGGCAGGTGTTCCGGGACGAACGGCTCCCCCTGGCCGACCGGCTGCGGGTCGCCTTCGGCCTGATGGACCTGCTCGGCAGCGACACACGGTTGACCGGCCAGCTCCACCTGGCCCACCTCGGGGAGGACGGCCCGCTCCCCGCCGCGGTCCTGTGGAACGGCTTCCGGCGGCGGCTGGAAGCGGCAGGGGAGTCCGCGGCCGTCGGCGACTGTCTGTGGCTCGACTGGTTCGAGGACCGCCGGACCACGGGGACGGCCTTCGCCGAAGTACTGGGCGACGACATCGGCCGGCTGCCCGGACGGAAGCTGCCGGCGGACCCCGGCCGAGATCCGCTGGTGCGCCGCGCCCGGCGGGTGCTGGAGGTCTCCGGCCCGGTGCCCTGGCCGGTCAAGGCCGCCGCCTACGAGACGGCGGCCCTGGTCCCCGTCCTGCACCCGGCCCTCTTCCGGGCCCTGCTGGCGAGCCACCACGATCTGTACGGGGATCTCGAACCAGGCCCCGCGCTGGCCCTGTTGGAACGGTTGCGGATCCCCGCGGACACCGAGCACCTGGCCGCACTGCGCGACGCGCTGCGGGCCGGGCGGCGGCACGGCTACCGCGACGTCAGCGGCGCAGGCGGACCGTGAGGATCTGGAAGGGACGGAGGGTCAGGGCGACCGTGCCGTCCGCCGCGGGAGATCCCACCGCCGCGCCCTCCAGGGGGCGTTCGAGCAGGTCGCTCTCGACGGCCGCCGTGATCGGGAAGTCTGCCGTGAGGGTGGCCGTGGCACGGCCGCCCCGGGATTCGTAGAGGCGGACGATCACGTCGCCGCCGCGGTCCTCGGCGAGCTTGACCGCCTCGACGACCACCGCGTCGTCGTCCACCGCCACCAGCGGGGCGACCGGCCCCGCGCCCGGCACCACGCGCTCGGGCAGGTTCAGCGCGTGGCCCTCGCGGACGGCGTCCCCGATCCCCGCGCCGGGCGCGAGCGAGAACCGCAGCGTGTGGGAGCCCTGGTCGGTCTCCGGGTCGGGGTAGCGCGGGGCGCGCAGGAGCGAGAGCCGGATGGTGGTGGTCTGCCCGCCGTCGGCCCGCACGTCGCGGGTCACGTCGTGCCCGTACGTGGATTCGTTGAGCAGCGCGACGCCCCAGCCGGGCTCCTCGGCGTGGATCCAGCGGTGGGCGCAGATCTCGAACTTGGCCGCCTCCCATGAGGTGTTGGTGTGGGTGGCCCGGTAGACGTGGCCGAACTGGGTTTCGGAGGCGGTCCGTTCGGCCTTCACGTCCAGCGGGAAAGCGGCCTTGAGGAACTTCTCGGTCTCGTGCCAGTCCACGTCCGTGACGATGTCGAGCGTCTTGGCTCCGGCCCGCAGGGTGAGGGACTGGACCGCTTTCGAGCGGCCGAAGGAGCGGGTGACCCGGACGGTGACGGACGAGGGGCCGCTCTCGGCGACCTCCAGCGCGTCCAGCTCCACGAGGTCCGTGACCTTGTTGCGGTAGAACGCGTCCACGTCCCAGGCGTCCCACATGTTCGGGAAGTCGGGGTGGATCTGGAGCAGGTTCGCGGCGGCCCCCGGCGCGACCGACTCGCGGCGCGCCTGGAGGTCGTAGGCGGAGACGACCAGCCCGCGGCCGTCGATCTCCACCAGCAGCAGCCCGTTGGCCAGGACGTGCCCGCCGCCGTGCCGCTCCTCCACGGTGACGGGCGCTCCCGCCTCGGTGGGGCGGCCCGCGCCGCCGGCCGGGACGCCGCGCCGGGTGTGCGGGGCGCAGTTGAAGACCAGTTCCTCCGTGCCCTCCCCCGCGAGTGCCTGCTGCGCGGCCAGGGTGATGCCCTGGAGCTCCTCGCGCAGCGCCCGGTACGTCTCGCGCGCCTCGCGGTGCACCCAGGCGATGGAGGAGCCGGGCAGGATGTCGTGGAACTGGTGCAGCAGCACCGTCTTCCAGATCCGCTCCAGGTCCTCGTACGGGTACCCGTACCCCGGCACGTTCACCGCGGCGGTGGCGGCCCACAACTCGGCCTCCCGCAGCAGCGATTCGCTGTGTCGGTTGCCCTGCTTGGTCTTGGCCTGGGAGGTGTAGGTGCCGCGGTGCAGCTCCAGGTAGAGCTCGCCGGCCCAGACGGGCGCGTCCGGGTACTCGGCGCGGGCCTTCTCGAAGAAGGCGTCCGGCCGCTCGATCTCGACCCGCGGGGAGCCTTCGAGGTCCCGCTGGCGCTTGGCGCGGGCGAGGTGTTCGCGGGTGGGGCCGCCACCGCCGTCGCCCCAGCCGAACGGGGTCAGCGACCGCGTACCCCGACCCTTCTCGCGGTAGTTGCGGGCGGCGTGGGCCAGCTGGGCGCCGCCGAGGTCCGAGTTGTAGGTGTCGACGGGCGGGAAGTGCGTGAAGACGCGGGTGCCGTCGATGCCCTCCCACCAGAAGGTGTGGTGCGGGAACTCGTTGACCTGGGACCAGCAGATCTTCTGGGTCAGGAACCACTTGGAGCCGGAGAGCTTGACGATCTGCGGCATCGCGGCGGTGTAGCCGAAGGAGTCGGGGAGCCAGGCGCCCAGGGTCTCGATGCCGAACTCGTCGAGGAAGAACTTCTTCCCGTAGAGGAACTGGCGGGCCATGGCCTCGCCGCCGACCATGTTGGTGTCGGACTCCACCCACATGCCGCCGACCGGCACGAACTGCCCGTCCGCGATCTTCTTCTTGACCCGCTCGAAGAGCTCCGGCCGGTACGTCTTGATCCAGTCGAGCTGCTGCGCCTGGGACATGGCGAAGACGAACTCGGGGTGCTCGTCCATCAGGTTGACCATGTTGGAGGAGGTGCGCGAGACCTTGCGCACCGTCTCGCGCAGCGGCCACAGCCACGCGGAGTCGATGTGGGCGTGGCCGACCGCGCTGATCCGGTGCGCGGAGGCGTGGGCGGGCGCGGCGAGCACGCCCGCCAGGCACGACCGGGCGGAGGCCGCCGTGCCGGCCACGTCGCCGAGGTCCACCGCGTCCAGTGCCGCCTCGACGGCGCGCAGGATCTCGTACCGGCGGGCGTCCGCGGTGTCGAGCTGCGTCATGAGGTCGTGGAGGACTTCGAGGTCCTGGACCAGTTCCCAGACCTCGGTCTCGAAGACGGTGAGGTCCATCCGGGCGAGCCGGTAGAGGGGCTGGTCGCCGCTGGTCAGCCGGTCGCCCTCGGACGTGGCCGAGTGGTCGACCAGGACCGGGTTGGAGGCGGCCTCGACGTACCACTCGATGCGCTCGCCGCCCGCGGCGCGGTCGGCGACGCGCACCCAGTCGTTGTACGGGTTCAGCGCTTTGACCTCGCCGCCGTCAGGCCGGTGGACCAGGCCCTCGCACTGGAAGCCGGGCATCATCCGGTCGAAGCCGAGGTCGAGGACGGCCTCCACCGTACGGCCGGCCCAGTCCGCCGGGACGGTGCCGGTGACCTTGAACCAGGTGGTGCCCCAGGCCGGGCCCCACGTGTCGCCGATCGCGCAGGGCTCGTACGTCGCCGCCAGGCCCTCGGCGACGGGGACGGGTTCGCCCGGGGCCTCCCAGCGCTCGACGGTCAGCGGGACCGGGCGGGAGTGGACGGCGGGCTTGATGCGCTCCTTGAGGACCCGGCGGAGGCGGTGTTCGGTGACGCTGCGGTCGTCGTGCATGACGGCTGCTCCAGGGGAGGATGGTCGGTACGGGCGGTGGACGGATCGGCTCAGGTCTTGACCGCTCCCTCGCCCACGCCCTTGAAGAAGAAACGCTGGAGGGCGAAGAAGAGGAGCATCATCGGGATGAGCGCGGCCATCGCGCCGGCGGCGATGAGCCGCTGGTCGTTGACGGTGGTGGCGCCGGCCAGGGTCTTCAGGCCGAGTTGCAGGGTGTAGTTGTCGCTGTTGGTCAGGACCAGCAGGGGCCAGAGGAAGTCGTCCCAGGCACCCATGAAGCTGGTGATGCAGACGACGGCCAGGGCGCCCTTGGCGGCGGGCAGGAAGACCCGGGTGAAGCGGGCCCATTCGCCCGCACCGTCCAGGACCGCGGCTTCCTCCACCTCCTTGGGCACGGACAGGAACGCCGCCCGCATGATCATGATGTTGAGGACGGAGACCGCACCGGGGAGCCACACGCCGACGAGGGTGTCGACCAGGCCCATCCCGCGGACGGTCAGGAACATCGAGATCATCACGGATTCGAAGGGGAACATCAGGGACGCCACCAGGACGGTGAAGACGGCCTTGCGGCCCTTCCAGCCGGCCCGGGACAGGGCGTACCCGCCCATGGACGCGAACAGCGTGTTCGAGGTGACGGCGAGGACGGCCACGATCAGGGTGTTGCCGACGTACTGGAGCAGCGGGAAGGACTCGGCGACCCGGACGTAGTTGTCGAGGGTGGGCTGCGAGGGCAGCACGCCGTCGTACACGTTCTCGGTGCGGCCGCGGATCGAGGTCAGGAACTGCCACACGATCGGACCCAGCACGACCACCAGCATCAGCACCAGCGTGGCGTACCGCCCGGCCGGACCGGTCCAGGGGCGCCTCAATTCTCGTCTCCCTTCGACAGACGGCGGCCCAGCAGGCTGAAGACCAGCGTCAGGAGGAACAGCAGGATGGAGATCGCGGAGGCGTAGCCCGTCTCGCCGGAGAAGCCGAGGCCGACCTGCCGGATGAGGAAGGGCAGGGTGCGGGCGCCGCCGCCGGGACCGCCGCTCTCGCCGCCGAGGATGTAGATCTCGGTGAAGACGCGCAGCGCCGAGATGGCGGAGAGGGTGGCGACCAGCAGCATCATCGGCTTCACCTGGGGGACGGTGATGCTGAAGAAGCGGCGGACGGGGCCGGCGCCGTCGAGCGCGGCCGCCTCGTGGAGGGAGGCGGAGACGTTCCCGAGGGCCGCCAGGTAGAAGACCATGTAGTAGCCGAGGCCCTTCCACACGGTCACGATCATCGCGGAGACCAGCAGCATCGTGCTGTCGGTCAGGAACGGCACCGGCTCCGAGACGAGGCGCAGCTTCAGGAAGACGGTGTTGACCAGTCCGTCGCTCCGCAGCACCCACTGCCAGATCAGGCCGACGACCACGGCGGAGGCGATCACCGGGGTGTAGAAGGCGGACCGGAAGAACCCGATGCCGGGGACCTTCGTCTGCACGAGGACCGCGAGGGCCAGCGGCAGGAAGACCAGGCAGGGCACGACGACCACGAGGTACAGGACGCTGTTGCCGGTCGCCACCCAGAAGTCGGGGTCGGCGAAGGCCCGGGTGTAGTTGTCGAAGCCGACGAAGGTGCCGCCGCGCAGGATCCGGGAGTCGGTGAGCGAGAGGATCACGGTGTTGACGAACGGCCAGAGGCTGAACAGCGTCACCATCACCAGACCGGGGGCGAGGAAGAGGTAGGGGGCCCACCAGGTGCGGTGGACCAGTCCGGTGTCGGCCTCCACGGCCGTCCTCGCCTTCCGCGACCGTCTGCGGTGCCGCATGCCTTCTTGGGCGCCGGCCACTTCGGCGCCGGCCACCTCGGCGCCGGCCACTTGGACGCCGGTCACTTGCGCGCCGCGTCGGCGAGGAGCTCGTTGGCCTCCTCCTGGGCCTTCTTCACCGCCGTGCGGGCATCCTGTTCGCCCTTGATGGCCTTCTGTACCTCGCGTACGACGGCGTCGCCCACCTGGTTGGTCCACTGGACGGGGGTGTTGGCGTCGAGCTCGGCGGTCTTCAGCTGCTCGGCGCCGACCGCGCGGGCAAGGGTCTCCGCGTCCTTGCCGTCGCCCTTGTCCGCGAAGTACGGGTCGGCGAGGCCCCGGGCGTTGGAGGGGTAGATGGTGGCCTTCTTCGAGAACTCCACCTGGTTGGGGCCGTTGGTGACCCACTTGGCGAACTCGGTCGCCGCGTCGAGGTGCTTGGTGTCCTTCTTGATGCCGAGGCACTGGGCGTAGATGCCTATGTGGCCGAGCTTGCCCGTGACGGCGCCCGCGACCTGGGTGCCCGCGTAGACCTGGGGGGCGTTTCGCTTGATGTCCTTGACGAAGCCCGGGGAGCCGGGGCCGAAGACGAGCTTCCCGCCGCCGTAGAGCTGGTTGATGTCGTCCGACTTGAGCAGGGACTCCTTGGGCATGGCGCCCTTGGCGTACAGGTCCTTCATCCGCTCCACCCACGCGACGGCCGTGGCGGTGTCGAAGGTGAACCGCTCGCGCTTCTCGTCGAGGAGGGGTACGCCCATCTTCTGCCAGTCACCGGGCAGCCGGCCCTTGGGGTCGGCCATGAAGGCGGAGTAGCGGCCGCCGGACGAGGCGGCGATCTTCTCGGCGTAGTCGAAGAACTGCTCCACGCTGGTGGGCGGCTCGGCCGGGTTCAGGCCCGCCTTCTCGAAGAGCTCCTTGTTGTAGGTGAGGATCTCCGGGGTCACGTACCAGGGGTACGCGTACACGCCGTCGCCCCTGCCCGGGAGTTTGAACTGCTCCCAGGCGCCCGGCACGTACTCCTGGGCGACCGCGCCGTCGAGTTTGGCGACGTCGGCGAGCATGCCCCGGTCGCCGAGGAGCTGGAAGGAGTCGGTGGAGAGGTTGACCACGTCCGGGAGGGCTCCGGCCTGGGTGTCGGCGACGAGCTTCTCGTTGTAGCCGTCGCCCGGGACGTCCTCCCATTTGACCTTGACCTCGGGGTACTTCTTCTCGAAGCCGTCGATCACGCCCTGTACGTACTGCGTGAACGTGGGCTTCAACTGGAGCGTGCGGAAGGTGATCTCACCCGCCACTCTGCCCGTCTTCGCGGCCTCCTCGACATCCCCGGGGCTGCCGCTCATGCCGCACGCGGCGGTCGAGAGGAGGACGCCGGCCGCCAACGCGGCAACGGCGATACGGGTCGGGTTCGCACGGGTCATCGTCGCCGCCTTCACAGAAGTCCGGCCTCGTCGCCGGAGGCGGTGCCCACGGTCGCCGGAAAGCAAGACCTCGTCAATGAGGCAGGGGTGGCCGTGGCCGGTGGCACATAGGTGCCGAATGGCGCGGCGGTTCCGCACTGGCCTCGGCGACTTTGGTCAGACCCGCCACGACCTGGGCTAATGCGCTTTAGTTCAAAGGCGGTTGACCGTGATATCGATTCAATGACGAAGCTGGCCCACCATCAAGATCTGACTCTTTATCGACGGTTCCCGGAGACCCGCACTAATGCGCTTTACCCAGGCGCCGCGAAACCGCTTCGGCGGCGCGGTCACCCCTCCCCGAAGCGGGCCTGATACCTTGAACGCGTTCAGTTGAACACGTTCAAGGTACGAGGGGGCGGCCATGAGTGCCGGACAGGAAAGCGACGCGCGGCTCCACCAGAGCCGCCGGGTCCACAAGGTGCAGCGGGCTCTCGCGGCGGGCGCGGTGCTGACCGCCGCTGCACCCCTGCTGTGGGGGCTCGGCCTCACTCACATCGGCGCCTTGTACGCCCTGACCGGCGCGTGCGTCGCGATCCCGCTCTTCCTCCGCAGCACTCGGGCCTTCACGCGCGGCTGCCTGATCGTGGGAATCGTGCTGATCCCGTGGGGGGTGCTCGGGGTCTTCATCGGCATGTTCCTGTTCTGGCCGTCGGCGCTCCTCCTCCTGCTGGCCGCCCTCGGGGATCCGCGCGAACGCCCGGTCGCGGCGTTGCTGTCCGGGATCGTCGGCGCCCTGGTGACCGCTGGAGCCGTGGCGCTCACCGTGTTCTGCGTCTGGCACTTCCACATCGGACCCTCGCTGGCCCAGCCGCACAGCTATCGGGCCGAAACCGAACCCGGTTGGTTCCGCGGCGGACTCGGGGACGCCACGGAGCGGCTCCGGCCGTACGGTGCGACCAGCGTCTACGGATCGGGGTCGGACCAGGTCTCCTACCTGGAGGTCCGCTTCCCCGACGACCTCCCCGAGGCGCAGCGTGTGCAGTTGGAGCAGCAGATCGCTCAGCTGCCCGGCATCCGCCGGGTGGAGCTCTGCTCGGTACGCGACTGCGGCTGAGCCCTGACGGTGACGGTGACCGGTCCGGCGAACCGCAGTGCTCAGTGGGTGTTCCGCGTCCCGCCGGCGGGCTCGCAGCCGCACTCGTCCCCGCCTGCGCTCTTCCCTCCACATGCGCAGGAGCGGCGGCGCCGGCCCAGCCACCAGGCTCCCGCCGCGAGCACGGCCAAGGCGACGGCGAGGGCGGGCAGCCGGCCCACCACCGCCCCGGCCCCGGCCCCGGCCCCGGCCCCGAGGACGCCCGCGGCGATCAGGGTGGGCAGGGCGCAGCAGGCCACACAGGCCAGGGCGGCCAGGCCCGCGAGCACCTTCGGGGTGCGCGGGGGGCGCCGGTCAGCAGCAGCGTCCGGCATGGCGGTTCTCCTCGGCGAGGTCGGTGAAGGGGATCGGGCAGCACGCGCTTCCGGCGCAGACGGTGAGGTCGTCGCAGCCCGCCTCGGCGGCGGCGGTCAGGGCGGTGCGGATGGTGGTGAGATCCGCGATCTTCGCGTCGACCTCGGCGAGCTTCGCCGCAGCGCGCTCCTGGAGTCCGGCGACCGGGCGGCCGTGGCGGTGGCGGCCGGCCTCCAGCAGCTCGGCGACCTCCTCCAGGGTGAAGCCGAGGCGCTGGGCGGCCTTGATCACCCGCAGTGCGGTCACCGCGTCTTCGCCGTACAGCCGGTGACCGCCGTTGCTGCGCTCGGGCTCGGCCAGCAGGCCACGGCGCTCGTAGTAGCGCAGCGTCTGGACGTTCACCCCGGCCGCCGCGGCGAGCTGCCCGCTGCGCAGGCCCGTGCTCACCGCGACTCCCCGTCGGCAGCGGTCCGCGCGACCAGGGCGTCCAGGACCGCTTCGTGCGCCTCGTCGACGGCGATGTCCAGCAGGACGGAGATGTCGCCGACCGTGACGGTGAAGGCGAAGAACGAGCAGCAGCCGGCCTCTCGCGCCACCAGCTCACGCACTCGTTCCTCGACACCCGGCCCGCCGCTCAGCTCAAGGCGCAGGCCCAGGCGCCCGGGCCGGGACAGCGACGTCAGGCGCTCGGCGAACAGAGCGTCCCACTCCGCGACCCGCGGGGGCCGCTCCTCGGTGGGCAGTGTGCAGGACTGCGGCACCCACGCCGGAGCACTCATGGCCTTCTCCCGTCATCGCGCCCCTGCAGCCGGGGACACCTCCGACGGTAAACCCGTACCTGGGTACCGGATGCAAGCACCTCCGCGCCCGCCCCGCACCGGCGCTACTTCATCGGGTACTCGGCCTTCTCGGCGAGCTTGCCGTCCTTGAAGCAGAAGCGCAGCACCGTCTCGTTGCCGTTCTTGGGGTCGCCGCTGGACACGTACCAGGAGCAGGCGCTGCCCTCGGGCTCGGCAGGGCCTCCCTCCTTGAGGGCGCTCTTGACGAAGGAGTCGCCCGACGGGAGCTTGGCGCGGACCTCGCTCTCCGCGTCACCGGTCTTCACGGCCTCGTAGACCTTGGGGTCGACCAGGGTCTTGTCGGCCGCGTCGAGGACCTTGCCCACGCCGAAGACCGCGGCCACGGCGAGGCCGATGCCCAGCACCAGCGCCACCCCGCAGCCGATCAGACAACCCTTGCGCTGTGCCACGCCGTTCCTCCGTGTCGTTCGTCGTGTCCGGCGGCCGTCGCCTGGACACTACGAACCCTCACAAACGGGCGGCGCCCGGTGCTGTCCTCGAAAGTCGTCGGCCGCCGCGACGATCGTCGTCCGTCGGGGCCGGGCTCAGACCGCGGGGGCCACCAGGTCCGCGGGGTCCGTGTTGGCCCCGCAGAGGATCACGGCGACCCGCTCGCCCAGCGGCCGCGACGCGCCGCGCTGCGCTGCCAGCGCCGTGGCCGCGCCCGCCTCGACCACGAGCCGGTGCTCCTCCCAGAGCGCGCGCCGGGCGGCCGTGATCGCCCCGTCCGGGACCAGGACCGACCGCACGGCCTCGTGCTGCGCGGCGGCCAGCGCGTCCCCGGAGACCCGGGTGGCACCGAGGGAGTCGGCGGCCACGGAGTCCACGGCGACGTCGACCGGGCGGCCCGCCGCCAGGGCCGCGTTCAGGGCCCGGCAGTTCTCCGGCTCGGCGGCGACCACCCGTACGCCGTGTTCGCGGGCGGCGGTGGCGACCCCGGCAAACAGTCCTCCGCCGCCGACGGCGACGACCACGGTGTCCAGCCCGGGCAGTGCGGCCCGGATCTCGTCGAGCAGGG
Source organism: Streptomyces sp. NPDC006463 (assembly GCF_042870715.1). Lineage (NCBI taxonomy): Bacteria > Bacillati > Actinomycetota > Actinomycetes > Kitasatosporales > Streptomycetaceae > Streptomyces > Streptomyces sp. NPDC006463. The sequence goes on from NZ_JBIAHP010000011.1 coordinate 254,055, forward strand.
TCCCGGCGCCCGCCGCGATGAGCGGGTGGTCGTAGGCGTGGCTGCTCAGGGCCCCGCTCGCGGTGGCGAACTCCTCGCAGGCGGCCAGCGCTTCGGCGTACCGGTCGCCGACGAGCCGCACCTCGGCCCCGTACCCGCGCAGCCGTTCCACCTTCACCCGGGGAGCGCCCACAGGCAGGAACACGGTCGCGGGTACGGACTGGGCGCGGGCCGCCCAGGCGCAGGCGAGGCCCGCGTTGCCGCCGGAGGCGATGGTGACGCCGGCCTCCGGGAGGGTGCCGGCCTCGCGGTGGGCGGCGAGGAAGTTGCGCGCGCCGCGGGCCTTGAAGGAGCCGGTGTGCTGGAGGTGTTCCAGCGCGTACCAGACGCCCTCGGCCGCCGGGGCCACGGCGACGGGGCGTACCGCTCCGGCGATCCGGTCGGCGGCGGCGCGTACGGCGGCGTAGTCGAGCTGCTGTTCCGGTTGCATGGTCGGTCTCCTCATCAGGCGGTGGGCGCGGCGGACGGCCGGGCGGGCCGGGCGGCCTCGATCAGCTGGCGCAGGGCGCCGTAGTACACCTCGTGGTCCGTCAGCGGTGGCAGTACGTCGGCCAGCCCGCCCGTGAGCACCGGGAACTCGGCGGGGTCCAGCGCGGCCAGGGCCGCCCGGGAGGCGGCGGTGGCTCCGGCCGGGTCCCGGTGGTCCACGAAGGCCGCGCTGCCCAGGGTGAGCAGGTACATGCGGCGGTAGACGGTCATCGCCTCGGCGGCGGTCATCCCCGCAGCCACGCTGTCGGCGAGCGCGGGCTCCACGAGCCGGGCCAGCAGCTGCCGCCCGAGCCAGGGGCGGCCGCCGCGCAGGACCAGCAGCCCGGGGTGGGCGGTGAGCAGCCGGTACAGCGCGCCGAACCGCTGCTCGGCGACGTCCGCCCAGTCCGTTCCGGCGGGGACGTCGGGGAGCTGCGCGGCCAGGTGCTCGGTGCAGAGGTCGAGCAGTCCGGCGAGGTCGGCGCAGCGGCGCTGGACGGTGGCGTGGGAGACGTCGAGCCGGTCGGCGAGGGCGCGGAAGCTCAGGGCGGCGGGCCCTTCCTCGTCGAGGATGCGCAGGGCGGCGACGGCGATCGTCTCGGGGGTGGCCCGGTCCAGGGCGGCTGATCTCCTCGGCATGAGATACACCGTAACATACGCCGTATCAGACCTTCGGTGCCTCATCGACTGCGGCCATATTGCTGGTCATTGGCGGATAATCATCGACTTTCATTGACAGCGAGTAGTCGCGTCGCTGCACTGGGCGCACGACTGCCCCACTGCCCCACGTACGTCCACGTCAAGGAGACTCCGTGCCGCCTCGCCTGCGCACCTCGCTCCCCTGTCTGACCGCGGCCGCCCTGTTCGCCCTGGCGCTCTCCCCCGCCCCGGCGGGGGCCGAGCCCACCGCGACCTCCGACACCCCGCTCGCGCTCACCCCTCCCATGGGGTGGAACAACTGGGCGCACTACATGTGCGACATCGACGAGGCCAAGGTCGTCGCGAACGCCGACGCGCTCGTGTCCACCGGGCTCGCCGACAAGGGCTACGACACGGTGACCGTCGACGACTGCTGGATGACCAAGAGCCGCGACGCGCGGGGCGCGCTGGTCGTCGACAAGGAGAAGTTCCCGCACGGCATGGCCTGGCTCGGCGACCACCTGCACGCCAAGGGCCTGAAGTTCGGCATCTACCAGGACGCCGGCTCCCTCACCTGCGAGAAGTACCCGGGAAGCGGCGCCCCCCAGGGCGGCGGCGCGGACCACTACGCGCAGGACGCCCGGCAGTTCGCCTCCTGGAACGTCGACTACGTCAAGATGGACGGCTGCAACCTGTGGGTGCCGGAGGGCAAGACGAAGGAACAGGCCTACCGGGACGCGTACAACGCCGTCGCCGCGGCCCTGCGCGCGAGCGGCCGGGACATGGTGCTGTCGGCCTCCGCGCCCGCCTACTTCCAGCAGGGTGAATGGGGCGGCTCCGACTGGCACAAGGTCCTCGGGTGGGTCGGCGAGACCGGCCAGCTGTGGCGCGAGGGCCGGGACATCAAGGTGTACAACCCGGCCGCCCCCGCCACCTCCCGGTGGAGTTCGGTGATGGGCAACTACGGCTACAACCGCTGGCTGGGCCGCTACGCGGGCCCCGGCAACTGGAACGACCCCGACTTCCTGATCGCGGGCGCCCCCGGACTCAGTGACGCCGAGAGCCGCAGCCAGGTCGCCCTGTGGGCCATGATGGCGGCCCCCTTCATCCTGTCGTCCGAGGTCTCCCACCTGACCCCGGGCGGGCTCGCCGCCCTCGGGAACACCCGGCTCATCGAGCTGGACCAGGACCCCATGGGCCGTCAGGGAGCGGTGGTCTCCTCGAACGCGACCTTCGAGATCCTGGTCCGGCCGCTCGCGAACGGCGACCGCGCGGTGGCCGTGCTCAACCGCTCGGGCGCCGCCCGGGACATCAACGTGCCCCTCGACGAGATCGGGCTGCCGTCCTGTACGGCCGACGCGCGAAACCTGTGGAGCGGGGAACGCCGGGAGGTCTCCGAGACGTTGACCGGGAGGCTGGCCGGTCACGACACGGCCGTCTGGCGGCTCACCCCGCGCGGCTGCGCCCAGGCGGTACCGACCGGACAGATCGTCGGTGACGGCGCCAAGTGCGCCGACGGGGCCAACACCACGGGTGTCGGGGCGGTCGTCATGGGGACGTGCACCGGAGCCCCCGACCAGCGGTGGGCCGTGGGCGGCGACGCGAGCCTGCGGCTGGCCGGCGAGTGCCTCTCGGCCGGCGAGGACGGCCTGGTGGAGCTGGCGGACTGCGCGCCCGCGGAGGCCGGGCAGCAGGGCCAGAGCTGGGCGCACCGCCGTGACGGGGCGCTCGTCGAGGAGGTGAGCGGACGGTGCCTGACGGCCCCGGCCGCGGCAGCCACCCCGGACGCCCCGGCCGAGCGGCTGCGGCTGGCTCCCTGCGGCGACCACCGGGTCGACCAGGCCTGGGCCCTGCCGGTCTGACGGCGGACGGATGACGAACCCGAACCCGGACCCGACGCCGAACCGGACACCGATGCCCGAGCTCGCCCCTCCCCCTGCCCCTGCCCCTGCCCCCGACCCCGGCCCCGAGCTCAAGCGCGAGCCCGTGCCACTGCCCGCACCCGGGCCCGCTCCCGCGCCCCCACCACGACGCGGGCGCCTGCCCGTCCCCCGCCCGGTCGCCCTCGCCGCCCTCCCCGCGGCGCTGCTCGCCCTGGTCTGCGCGGGGCCCGCGCCCGGCGCCCCCGCCCCGGCTGCGGGGCCGCCCGCGCGGGCCGACGTACGCGGTGACGCGCGGGAAGGCGCGCACCCGGCCGCACCCGGGCAGGCCGGCCTGCCCGTACGCCTCCGCGCGCGCGGCGCCCTGCAGCCGGCCGCGCCGCGCCCCCGGACCTTCGACGTCGCGCCCGCGCGGGCCGCCCTGCAACGGCTACTGCCGCGCCACGCCGGGCAGTTCACCCTCCTGCCCGACTCGGCGGGCGCCGCCGACACCTTCACCGTCTCCGGAACGCCGGGCAAGATCACCGTGCACGGCAGCACCGGAGCCACCCTGCTCACCGGTGTCGGCTGGTACCTCCAGCACGTCGCCGGGGCCGACATCGGCTGGCCCGGCGACAGCATCGGCATGCTCCCCGCCGAACTGCCGGGGGTCCCGGCGCCGGTCACCCGCAGCGCGCTCGTACCGCACCGGTACGCGCTCAACGACACCGATGACGGGTACTCCGGCCCGTACCGCTCCTTCGAGGAGCACCAGCGGCAGATCGACCTGCTCGCCCTGCACGGCATCAACGAGGTGTTCGTGCAGGTCGGCGCCGAGTACCCGTACTACCGGGCGCTCCAGGGCTTCGGCTACTCCACCGAGGAACTGCGCCGGTGGATCCCCGGCCCCGGCCACCAGAGCTGGTGGCTGCTGCAGAACCTCAGCGGCTTCGGCGGCCCGGTCTCGGAGCGGCTGATGCGCGAGCGCGCCGAGCTGGGCGGCCGGATCGCGGACCAGTTGCGCGGGCTCGGCATGACCCCGGTCCTGCCCGGCTACTTCGGCACCGTGCCGCCGGAGTTCGCCGCCCGCAACCCGGACTCGGCCACCGTGCCGCAGGGCGACTGGGCGGGCTTCGACCGGCCGGACTGGCTGGACCCGGCCTCGCCGACGTTCGGGAAGCTGGCCGCCGCGTACTACGCGGAGCAGCGGGCGGTGTTCGGGGACAGCACGATGTTCCGGATGAGCCCGCTGCACGAGGGCGGCCGGACGGGCCCGGTGGACGTGAAGTCCGCCGCGGGGGCCGTCCAGGCCGCCCTGCACGCCGCCCACCCGGGCGCGCTGTGGGCGGTGCTCGGCTGGCAGGACGACCCGACAGCGGAACTCCTGGCCGGCGTGGACACCTCGAAGCTGCTGATCCTGGACGGGCTGTCGGACCGGTACAACCGGCTGGACCGCGAGACCCGTTGGGGCGGCGCTCCGTACGCGATGGGCACCATCTACAACTTCGGCGGGCACACCACCATCGGGGCGAACACCTCCGTGTGGATCGAGCGCTTCGGCCCCTGGCGTGCCAAGAGCAACAGCGCGCTCACCGGGATCGCCTACCTGCCGGAGGCGACCGGAACCAATCCGGCCGCGTTCGACCTGTTCACCGACCTGGCCTGGGAGCCGGAGCCGATCGACCAGCGCCGGTGGTTCGCCGACTTCGCGGCCCGCCGCTACGGCAGGCCGGACGCTGAGGCCGCGGCGGCGTGGGAGGAGCTGCGCAAGGGGCCGTACAGCACCTCGTCGGGGCTGTGGTCGGAGTCGCAGGACAGCCTGTTCACCGCGCGGCCGAGCCTGACCGCGGCCGGGGCGGCGTACTGGAGCCCCAAGTCGGTGCGCTACCCGGCCGGTTCGGTCCGCCGGGCACTGGACCACCTGCTCAGGGTGGATCCGCGGCTGCGCACCTCCAGCGCCTACCGGTTCGACCTCGTGGACACCGCCCGACAGGCGCTCGCCAACCACTCGCGGGTACTGCTTCCGAAGATCAAGGCGGCGTACGAGGCCGGGAACCAGGCCCTCTTCCGTGACCTGACCGACGAGTGGCGGGACGGGGAGCGGAAGCTGGACGCGATCACCGGCTGCGACCCGAACTTCCTGCTCGGCCGCTGGCTCGACCGGGCCCGCTCCTCGGGCACCGACCGGGCCGAGCAGGACCGGTACGAGTACGACGCCCGCTCGATCCTCAGTGTGTGGGGCCCTCGCGGCACCAGTGAGGGCGGCTTCCTCCACGACTACGCGAACCGTGAATGGAGCGGCCTGATCTCGGAGTTGTACGCCCGCAGGTGGGACGCGTACTTCGACTCGCTGGAGGAGGCGCTGGTCCGGCGGGCCGCGCCGCGCGCGATCGACTGGCACGCCTTCGAGGAGGAGTGGGCGCGGCGGACCACCCGGCATCCGGTCCGGCCGAGCGGGGACCCGTACGGCCTGGCCGCCGCGATCGCCGCGTCCCTCCCGGCGGCGGCGAACTGACGTACACCCCCGAGCAGGGTGATCATCGCTTTATCGGGTGATCGTCACTCTGCCGGGGGAATATCCCTCCCCGTCCGAGGGAGCGGGCACCGGGCACTCCCTCGCGCGGCGCGCGCCCGGAAAGGATCGGGGGCATGTCCGAGACCGAACAGGAGCAAGCTCCGGCCCTGCTGCTCGCCGAGGGGGTGGTGGAGCTCCGCAAGCGGCGGGCGATGCCGGACCGCGGCTGGGACGAAGGCGTCCGGGAGGACCGGACCGTCGACGACGGCGTGCTTCCGCGCGCCCGGGTCCCCGAAGCGGACGGCGGCGCGGCCACAGGCGGTGTCGCCGGGGGCTGACCTACCGTGGGGTGTCGGCACAAGGACGGAACGGTGATCCCCCATGGACCGTGCGAAGGCAGACCCGGGGCGCCGGCGGCGGCTGTTCGCCGCAGCGGTCAGCGGGCTGGTGGCCGCCGCTGCGGGACTGGCCCTGGCCGAGCTGGCCGCGGCCGCCGTCAGGCCCGAGTCCTCTCCGCTCACTGCCGTCGGCGCGGCCGTGGTCGACCGTACGCCCGCGGCCGTCAAGGAGTGGGCGATCCAGGCGTTCGGCACCGCCGACAAGCTGGTGCTGACGCTCGGCATCGTCGCCGTGCTGGGCGTGGTCGCCGCCGGGGTCGGGATGCTCGCCGTCCGCCACCTCCCCGCCGGGCTGGCCGTCGCCGCCGGCTTCGGGCTGCTGGGGGCGGCGGCCGCGCTCGGCCGGCCGGCGGCGTCCTGGCGCGACGCGCTGCCGTCGCTGGTGGGCGGCGCGGCCTCGGCCGGAGTGCTGTACCTGCTGGTCACGGCGGCGAATCGGCCCCGGCCCGCCGGGACCGCGCCCGGCGGCGCCTGGGCGATGGACCGCCGCGGCTTCGGACGGCTGGTCGTCGTCACCCTCGCGGTCTCCGCCGTGGCCGGCCTCGCCGGGCGGCGCCTCGGCGCCTACGGCTCCGCCGGAGCGACGGCGTCCCGGGCCCGCTTCCGTCTACCCAGGCCCGCCGTGCCCGCGCCGCCGGTCCCCGCCGGAGCGGATCTCCCGGTGCCCGGCATCTCCCCCTTCGTCACGCCCAATCAGGACTTCTACCGCGTGGACACCGCCCTGGTCGTACCGCGCGTGGACGCGGACACCTGGCGCCTGCGCATCCACGGGGAGGGGGTCACGAAGCCCCTCACCCTCGATCTGCAGGAGCTGCTCGCCCGCCCCCTGGTCGAACACGACATCACCCTCTGCTGTGTCTCCAACGAGGTCGGGGGCCCGTACGCGGGCAACGCCCGCTGGCTCGGCGTCCGCCTCGCGGACCTGCTGCGCGAGGCCGGCGTACGGCCGCCGTCCCAGGGCGGGCCGGCCGACCAGCTGGTGTCGCGCTCGGTGGACGGCATGACGATCGGCACGCCCGTCGAGACCGTGATGGACGGACGGGACGCGCTGCTGGCCGTCGGGATGAACGGCGAGCCGCTGCCCTTCGCCCACGGGTTCCCGGTCCGGATGGTCGTACCGGGCCTGTACGGGTACGTCTCCGCCTGCAAATGGCTGAGCGAGCTGCGCCTGACCACCTTCGCCGCGTACGACGCGTACTGGGTGCGCCGGTCCTGGGCCGCGATGGGCCCGGTCAAGACGCAGTCGCGGATCGACACCCCCCGCCCTTCCTCGGTGCTCGTGCCGGGCCCGGTCGCGGTCGCCGGGGTGGCGTGGGCGCAGCACCGGGGGATCACGCGGGTCGAGGTACGCGTGGACGGCGGCCCTTGGAACGAGGCGCGGCTGGGGGCCTCGGACGGCGCCGACACCTGGCGTCAGTGGGTGTGGCCGTGGCAGGCGACCGCCGGCCGGCACACCCTGGAGGTCCGCGCCACGGACGGCACCGGCACCCCCCAGACGGGGGAACGCACCGGGACCCTGCCCGACGGGGCGACCGGCTGGCACGCGGTGACGGTGCACGTCGGGCCGGGAGTGTGAGCCGTGGAGCTCGGCACCGGCGTCGGCGCCGGGCACGAGGCCGGGGCGATGACCGGCCCGCCGGTCGGCCGGGCCCGGTTCACCCAGGCCGGTGAGGCACCGGGAGCACCTACTTCCACGGCACCGCTCGGAGCCCGCCGGTCAGGTCACCGTGTGGCGCGACCTCGGGAACATGCCCGGAGCCCTGGCTCAGCGGCTGCCCTCGACGGGCGGGTGGAAGGCGAACGCCACGCTGTTCCCGGCGACTTCCGCGCAGGACGAGGACAGTCCGCCGCAGCAGCCGGCCGCCTTCGCCGAGCCGCGGCGAGCAGCGGGGTCCGGAGTCAAGACCCCCGGGCCGGCTGAGCACGGAGTTCACGCCGCCAGGCGCGGGCAGGCCGTCACTCTCGGAGCGCTTCCGGAGCGCGGCGGGCGGCACGCCCGGTTAGCCTGCGAGACGGGGCCTGCAATCGCGAGATGGGGGAAATTCGCCTTCGACCTGCATGGAGGCACCACCGTGCGCAGTTCCAAGACCTTCACCCTCACCTGCGTGCACCTTCTCCTGGGCGCCGCGCTGGCGGGCGGCTGCACCCTCAGCCGGGCCGATAGCGCCGCGAAGCAGTGCCCGGCCGGCCAGGTGTCCCGAGGCGGCACCTGCATTCCGGCCGATACCGCGGCCTTCACCAGGCAGCAGGTGGCCGCCGCCCTCAAGAAGTACAGACTGACCGCGGCGATGGCCGAGGTGTGGGTCGACGGCGAGCGGGTCTCGTCCGCCGCGGCAGGGGAGACGATGACGGGCTTCCCCGCGACGACGGACATGCGCTTTCGCATCGGCTCGGTCGCGATCCCCTATATGACGACCGCGCTGCTCAAGCTGGTCGACGAGGGCAAGGTCACGCTCGACGACAAGATCTCCCGCTGGCGCCCGGACCTTCCGCACGCGGACGAGATCACGCTGAAGATGCTGTCCTCCGCCTCCTCCGGGTACGCGGACTACGTCACGGACAAGGCCTTCATCGCCGATCTGTACAAGGACCCCTTCCAGTTCTGGACGGGTGAGGAGCGCGTGCGGATCGCGGTCTCCAAGCCCCTGGTACTGCCCCCCGGTTCGGGCTTCGCCTACTCGCACGCCAACTGGGTGATCCTGGGCGACATCATTTCCAGGGTGAAGGGCAAGCCCCTGGCGGAGGTGATGCGCGACGACGTCCTCGGGCCGATGGGCCTGACCCACACCGAGATCTCGTCCAGGGCCGAGATCCCCGCGCCGGTGCTCCACGGTTTCGACAACGAGCGGGGCGTGTTCGAGGACGCCACCTACTGGAATCCCTCGTGGACGCTGGCGGAGGGCGCGGTGATGACCGGAACGCTGGAGGACATGGCGAAGGCCTTCGCGGCGATCGGCGAAGGGAAGCTGCTGACGCCCCAGTCGCACAAGGTTCAGCTCACCCCCGTCGTGAAGATCAAGGGGAACGCCTGGTTCGCCCTGGGTCTGCCGGTGCAGAACACCTGGATCGTCCAGAACCCGTCCTTCGCCGGCTACGCGGGTACGGTCGCCTACCTGCCGTCCAAGAAGATCGCCATCGCGACGGTGGCGACGCAGGGCCTCGGCAGCACCGTCCAGAACGCCAGCTCGAACGTCCTGCAGGCGATCGCCAACCACCTGGCCCCGGAGCGGCCCGTGAACCTGGGGTGACGGGCCGCCCGCCGGGATCCGGTCCCGGCGGGCGGCGGAGCACCGGGGTCCTACGACCGGACCGGGCGGACCGGCAGAGACTGGACGTTGTTGCTTATGAAGCTGCGCTGGTGCGGGAGTTCGGCCTCGGGGACCGCGAGATCGAGGTCGGGGAAGCGGGTGAAGAGCCGCTCCAGCGCGATCGTGGCCTCCAGCCGGGCGAGCGGTGCGCCCATGCAGTAGTGCGCGCCGTGGCCGAAGGAGAGGTGACGGGCGGCCGTGGGACGCGTGATGTCGAAACGGTCGGCGTCCGGGCCGTGGAAGGCCTCGTCGCGGCCGGCCGCGGTGTATCCGGCGAGTACCGGGGTGCCCTGCGGGATCACGGTGCCGTCGACGGTCAGGTCGCGCGTGGGGTAGCGGAAGGGGAACCAGCTGACCGGGCCGTCCCAGCGCAGGGTCTCGTCCACGACGTCCGACCAGGTGGCCTTCCCGTCCAGGACGAGGGCGAGCTGGTCGCGGTGGGCGCACAGGGCGCGAACGGCGTTGGTGATGAGGTTGAGGGTGGTCTCGTGGCCCGCGACGAGCATCAGCCTCATGGTGCCGATGAGTTCGGCCTCGCTGAGCCGGTCGCCGTCGTCCTCGCGGGCGGCGATCAGGCCGCTGGTGAGGTCCTCCCCGGGGGCCTCCCGCCGGGCGGCCGCGATCGTGCCGATGAGGGCGACGAGCTCCTGGAGCGCGGCCATCTTCTCGGCCGGGGTGATGTCGGTCGCGATGATCACCGTGTTGGTCAGGTGGTGCAGTCGGCCCCGGTGCTCGGGGTCCACGCCGAGCAGCTCGCAGATGACGTTCATCGGGAGCGGGAGCGCGAAGTGCGCGTACAGGTCGGCGACCCCGTCCGGGGCCTCGGCCGCGGCCCGGCCGAGGTCGTCGAGGAGTCCTTCGGTCAGCTCCTCGACACGGGGCCGCAGCCGTTCGACCTGGCGGGCCGTGAAGGCCTTGCCGACCAGCGAACGGAGCCGGCGGTGGTCGGCGTCGTCGGCGGTGTGCATGCCCTGGGCGTTGGCGAAGACCCGCAGCGGCCAGTCCGGGGGGATGGTGCCGTCGTGCAGGGACGGGAAGTGCCGCGCGTCCTTGGCCACGTCGGGGTGGGCCAGGAACTCCTTCAGCGCGTCGTGCCCGAGGACGACCGCGCCGGGCACCGCGCCGGGCAGTACGACCTCCGCCACGGCGCCCTGGGCACGCAGCCGGGCGTTCAGGGCGTGCGGGCAGCCGCCGGCGGGGTCGATGACGTGCGGGGTGTCCGAGGCGTGCGGGGCGGAAGAAATGTGGGACGACAAGCCGGCTCTCCTGACCTGATGAACGAGACTCGGTCAACAGTGCGGCTTGGGGGGCGGGTTGTACAAGCCCGCCCCGCGCCGTCTCAGAACCAGTTGACGGTCAGTGCGAATGCCGTACCTGCGGTGGCCCCGGCGGAATCGGTGACGGTGGCGGTGACCTGGACCGTACCGATGCCCCAGGGCTTGCCGGTGACCCGTCCGGTGGCGCTGTCGATGGTCAGACCCCACGGCAGGCCGGTGGCCGCGTAACGGACGGGGGGCTTTCCGCCGGTGGCGGTGAGCCGGATGGTGCAGGACTGGTTGAACTTGCACGTCTGCGGGCCCGGGTCGGCGAGCTTCAGATCCCCGGGAGTGGGCGTGGGCGTCGGGGTCGGGGTGGGGCTCGGGGTCGGGGTCGGGGTCGGGGTCGGCGTCGGGGTCGGCGTCGGGGTCGGGGTCGGCGTGGTGCCGCAGCCCGGGGCGGCCTCCGGCGGCAGCGGCACCCGCCAGATCTGGGTGTCGTTCTCCGACCCGACGAGCAGGCTCGCGCAATCGGCGTACGTCACCGTCTCCCCTTGCGACTGCGCGGGGAGCGCGACGTCCGCGAGCTTGGCCCCCGAGGTGTCGTACACGGACGCCGTGTTGGCGCCCAGCGGTCCGCCGCTGCGCAGGGTGTACGAGGCTCCCGTCGGCGAGAACGCCCCGTCGGTGGCGAACACGGGGCCCGGCCGGACCGCGGTGAGGGTGTTGACCTGCCCGGTCACCGGCGGGAGCGGTGCCTGGTACAGCTGCCCCGCCGCTCCGATGACCTTGCTCGCGATGTAGAGACGGCCGGTGACCGGGTCGGCGAGCAGGGACTCGGCGTCGTGCCGGCCGTCGGCGTAGGCGAACCGGTAGGTGGCCGGCGTGACCGCCGCGTCGGCGAGCCGCTCGGGCTCGGCGAAGGCGTGCACGGTGATCTCCGCGCGGCCGCTGAAGTTGTCCCCGATGTCGCCTACCAGGATCGTGGGCCCGCCGCTCGCGTCCTTGCCGATCGCCAGCCCCTCCCAGTCGGTGTTGCCGACGCCGGAGACGGTGAACGTGGCCGCGAGCCGACCGGTGGCGGTGGTGCAGTCGATCGCGAAGACCTGGTTGGTGTTGCCGCTGTCGTTGACGGCGTAGAAGACGCCCGGGTGGCGGCGGCTCATGGCGAGGCCGCTGAGCTCGGCCAGGCCGCCGGGGAGAGCGCACTTCTTCTCCGGCGCCAGGGAGCGGGCGGCCGCGTGGGCGGGTACGGCCGGGGTGGGCGCGGCCGAGGAGGCGGGCGAGGCGGTGGCGGTGGCCATCCAGACCGTCGCGGGCAGGAGCGTGGCGAGGGCCGCGGTCGCGAGGGCGGCGGCCCGTGGGGGTGTCAGGAGTCGGGACATGCCCACCATGTGAGGGCACGTCACTGCGTGGCACCAGGCCCGACCACCTCCCGTTCGAGCATTGTTCAATGCCGAGCCGGCATGTCTGGTCAGCGCACCGGTTCCCGTACGGGTGCCGTGCGCCCCGCGTGCGCGATGAACGCGCGGGCCGCGCGGCTCAGCGGCCGTCGGGCGTGCGCGATGCCCACCGGGCGCAGCAGGGAGGGTGTGAAGGAGCGGATCTCCGCCCTGCTGCCGAAGGCCCTCGACACCACGTCGCGGTACCAGATGAGGGAGCCGCGGCCGTCGGTCACGCCGGTCACCCAGGCGAGGCGCTCGTCGACCTCCAGGGAGGGCACGGGCCGCACGCCCAGGCAGCTGAACATGGCCTCCATCTCGGTGCGCCGGCCGGTTCCCGGGGTGGGCAGCACCATCGGCAGTCCGTCGAGCATGCGCAGCGGCAGCGGGTCGGGCAGCCGGGAGCCGATCGGCGAGATCAGCACCACCTCGCGCTCCTGGATGTGGTGGGTGGAGAGCTCCTTGTCGACGGGCAGGTCGACGAGCGCCAACTCGCTCCGTCCCTGGTTCAGTTCCTGGACCAGGGCCTCGCGGCTGTCGTGCTGCTGGATCCTGACGTCCACACCGGGATGCTTCTCGGCGAAGGCCGTGACCAGGCCGGTGGCCAGGTCGAGGGCGAGGGTGGGCGTGGTGACGAGGGTGAGGACGGCCCCGGAGTCCTTGCCGTGGGGGGTCCCGATGTCGTCGATGGCCTCCACCGCGTTGAGCACGGTGCGGGCCAGCCGGACGACCCGGGCCCCCTCCGGCGTGAGATCCACCCCCCTTCCCCGGCGTGCGAGAAGTTCGACACCGAGGTCCCGCTCCATCGCCTGGACGGCACGGGACAGCGCGGACTGGGCGACGAAGACGGCCGCGGCGGCTCCGGTGATGGACCGGCAGTCGGCCACGGCGACGAGGTAGCGGAGTTGCGCGAGCGTGGGGGTCATGACCGGACGGTAACCGCGCGGGGTTGCACCCGTAAGGGCCACCGGGTGAACAACTACTGGACCCGGCAGCGGCGTTCATGCCGGGTCGGCGGCAACACATGCCGGTGCGGCATGAGCCCGGGGCGTGCCGTACGGCGGCCCGCGCGCCGGGGCCGGCCCCGCCCGGCGGGAAACACCGCAGGCCAGCGGCGTGGGAGGCGCGTTCGGCGGGTCGGGCCGGGGCACGTTCCGAGCGCGCCGCGCGCCCGGCGAGAGCGAAACGACGTACTCCGCATGCCTGTTGACAGTGCACGGCGGTCCCCGCACGATGCATCCCGGCGTGGGGCCGTTTGACCACTGTTCAATCCCAGCGCACCGGCGGCGGACCGCCCGCCGCCCGTGCGAACCGCCGTGAGCGCCGCCACAGACGCACCACCCGTACCGCGGGGCCCAACGCCCGCCGCACTCCCCCGGTTCTTCCGCCCTGTACTGCGCCCTGATCGCGCCATGTCACACAGCACTGGAAGAGGAGCGCCCGTGACCCCCCACCCCCCGCAGTCCGCCGCCACCCGCGATCTGGTCGTCGCGGTGAGCCCGTTCGAGGAGCCCCACCCGCGGATCGTGACCGCCGCCGAGCGCGCCGGGGCCCTCGGACTGCTCGACCTCGGCCGGGACGCGGACGCCGCCCGGCGCGCCCTCGCGGAACTGGCCCGCCGGCTCGGCGGCGGCCGCCGCCACGGGGTACGGGTACCCGCTGGCTGCCCGCTCGGGCCACAGGAGCTGCCGCCCGCGGTGGACACCGTGCTGCTCGCCGACCCGGCGTCGCACACCCCGGAGCGGGTGGCCGGCTGGGCGGCCGCTGCGGGCCGGCCCCGCGTGTGGGCCGAGGTCACCAGCCCGGCGGAGGCCGCGACCGCCGTGGCCGCCGGTGCGGCCGCCCTCGTCGCCAAGGGCCACGAGGCCGGGGGCCGGGTCGGCACGGCCACCACCTTCGTACTGCTCCAGCAGCTGCTCGCGGACCCCGCGGCCGGGGTCCCGGTACTGGCCCATGGCGGGATCGGGCCGCACACGGCGGCCGCGGCCGTCGCAGGCGGGGCAGCCGGGGTCCTGCTCGACGTACAGCTCGCCCTGACGGCCGAGGGCGAGGCGGGCCTGCCCGCCGAAGTGGCCTCGGCGCTGCGGGTGATGGACGGTTCCGAGACACGGCTGACGGACGGGCACCGGGTGTTCGCGCGTCCGGACCTGACCCCGCCCGAGGGGCCGGTGCCCGCTCTGCTGGGCGCCCGGGACCTGCGGGCGCAGCTGCTGCCGGTCGGGCAGGACGGCGCCTCGGCCGCCCGGCTGGCCGCGCGCCACCGGACCACGGGCGGGGTGCTCCAGGCCGTACGGGCGGCCGTCGCCGGGCACCTTGAGGCCGCCGTACGGGCCCGGCCGCTCGGGCGGACTCCGGGGCGGCCGCTGCCCGTCGCCCAGGGCCCCATGACCCGGGTGAGCGACCATGCGGCCTTCGCCGAGGCGGTGGCCGCCGCGGGCGGGGTCCCGTACCTGGCGCTCGCCGTGATGGAGGGCCCGGACGTACGCCGGCTGCTGGCCGAGAGCGCCGAGCGGCTCGGGGAACGCCCCTGGGGCGTGGGCCTGCTCGGCTTCGCCCCAGCCGCGCTGCGGGGCGAGCAGCTGGCGGCCGTGGCCGAGGCCCGCCCGCCGTACGCGATCATCGCGGGCGGCACCCCGGCGCAGGCCGCGCCACTGGAGGCGGCCGGGATCCGCACCCATCTGCACGTGCCGTCACCGGGGCTGCTGGAGCGGTATCTCGCCGAGGGGGCACGCCGGTTCGTCTTCGAGGGGCTGGAGTGCGGCGGACACGTCGGGCCGCGCGCCTCGTTCCCCCTGTGGGAGGAACAGATCGAACGGCTGCTGTCGTGCCCCGAACCCGAAGCTCTGGACGTGCTGTTCGCGGGCGGGATCCACGACGGGCGCTCCGCCGCCATGGCGGCGGCGGCCGCGGCCCCGCTGGCCGAGCGGGGCGCCCGGATCGGGGTACTGATGGGCACCGCCTACCTGTTCACCGAGGAAGCCGTGGCGGCGGGCGCGGTACTGCCCGGCTTCCAGCGGGCCGCGGTGGAGTGCGCGGACACCGTGCTGCTGCACACCGCGCCCGGACATGCCACCCGCTGCGCGCCCACCCCGTACGCCGAGAGCTTCGAAGCGACCCGGCGGCGGCTCACCGAGAGCGGCGCCGAGCCGCGCGAGATGTGGGAGGAGCTGGAACGGCTCAACCTGGGGCGGCTGCGGATCGCCAGCAAGGGCCTGCGGCGGGCGGCCGACGGGGCCGCCCTGGAGCCTGTGGACGCGGAGCAGCAGTACGCCGAGGGGCTGTTCATGCTGGGCCAGGCCGCCGTGCTCCGCTCCGGGACCACGACCGTCGCCGCGCTGCACGCGCAGGTCACCGAGGGTGCCACCGCCCTGCTGGAACGCCGGGCCGAGGACTTCGCGACGACGGGGGCCGAGGCGGCGGCCCCGGCGGCCGACCCGCTCGACATCGCCATCGTCGGAATGGCCTGCGCCTACCCCGGCGCGCCCGACCTCGCCGCCTACTGGGCGCGGATCCTGGCGGGCGCGGACGCGGTGACGGAGGTGCCGGCCGAACGCTGGGACCCGGAGCTGTATTACGACGCCGACCCGGCCCGGGCCGGCGAGCGCACCCCCTCCCGCTGGGGCGGCTTCCTCGGCCCGGTGCCCTTCGACGCCCTCGCGCACGGCATCCCGCCCGCCTCCCTGGCCGGGATCGAACCGGTCCAGCTGCTGGCACTGGAGATCTCCGCGCGAGCCCTCGGGGACGCGGGCTACGGCAAGGACCGGGAGTTCGACCGCGCCAGGACCTCGGTGGTCTTCGGCGCGGAGGCCGGTACCGAACTGGCGGGCGCGTACGGGCTGCGCGCGCTGCTCCCGTCCTACCTGGGCGACCTCCCTCCCGCCCTGGACGACCAACTGCCGCGCCTCACCGAGGACTCCTTCCCCGGCATCCTCGCCAACGTCATCGCGGGCCGGGTCGCCAACCGGCTCGACCTCGGCGGAGCGAACTGCACCGTCGACGCCGCCTGCGCGTCCTCCCTCGCCGCCCTGGACCTGGCCTGCCGCCAACTCCGCGACGGGGACAGCGACATGGTCGTCTGCGGAGGCGCCGACGTGCACAACGGCATCAACGACTACCTGATGTTCGCCTCCGTCCGCGCCCTGTCTCCCGGCGGCCGCTGCCGGCCCTTCGACGCGGCGGCCGACGGGATCGCGCTCGGCGAGGGCGTGGGTGCGCTGGTGCTGAAGCGGCTCGCGGACGCGGAGCGGGACGGCGACCGGGTGTACGCCGTGGTCAAGGCGGTCGGCGCGGCCAGCGACGGCCGGTCGCTCGGTCTGACCGCGCCCCGGCGGGAAGGGCAGCGGCGGGCACTGGAGCGGGCCTACGCACGCGCCGGTGTCTCCCCGGGCGAGGTGGGCCTGGTCGAGGCGCATGGCACCGGGACGGTGGTCGGCGACAGCACAGAACTGGCCGTCCTGAGCGAGCTGTTCACGGCCGCGGGCGCCGCTGCCGGCTCGTGCGCGCTGGGCTCCGTGAAATCGCAGCTCGGCCACACCAAATGCGCGGCGGGACTCGCCGGGCTCATCAAGGCGGCCCGGGCGGTCCACGCGGGCGTGCGGCCGCCGACCCTGCACGTCGAATCGCCGAACCCGGCCTGGCGGGGGCAGACCAGCCCGTTCTCCTTCGATGCCGAGGCCCGGCCCTGGGCGGTGCCCCCGGAGCGGCGGATCGCCGGGGTGAGCGCCTTCGGCTTCGGCGGTACGAACTACCATGCGGTGCTGACCGGTTACGGGGGCTGCGAGGAGCCCCGCCACGGCCTGGAGGAATGGCCGGCCGAGCTGTTCTGCTTCCGCGGCGAGGACCGGCGGGCGGCCGGCCGGGCGATGGCGCGGCTCGCGGCCCGGCTGGAGGAGAACGACGCGGCCGGGCGGCCGTGGGCCCTGCGCGACCTCGCGGCGGAAGCGGCCTCCGGCTCCGGGACCGGGACCGTCCACGTCGCCGTCGTCGCCGCCGGTCTGGACGAACTGGCGGCCCGGCTGGAGCAGGCGCGGGCCTTCACCCCCGGCGCGGGGGTCCACGTACGCGAGGAGGCGGCGGACCCGGGCCGCGTGGCGTTCCTGTTCCCGGGGCAGGGCAGCCAGCGGACGGGAATGCTGGGCGAGCTGTTCATGGCGTTCCCCGCCCTGCGCGCCCTCCTGGACGCGGCGCCCCCGCCGGTGGTCTCGGCGGTGTTCCCGCCCGCGGCGTTCACCGCCGAGGAGCGGGCCGCGCAGCGGGCGGCGGTCACCGACACCCGGGTGGCCCAGCCCGCCCTCGGACTGGCGGGGGCTGCGGCACACCTGCTGCTGGCCGAGCTCGGCGTACGGCCGGACGACGTGGCCGGGCACTCGTACGGGGAGCTCACCGCGCTGTGGGCGGCGGGGGTCTACGACACGGCGGGCCTGCTGCGGCTGAGTGCGCGCCGGGCCGAGGCGATCGTGGCCGCCGCCGGGGAGGATCCGGGGGCGATGGCGGCGGTGTCGGCCGCGCCGGAGCAGGTACGGGAGATCGCCGCGCGCGCCGGGTGCGTGGTGGCGAACCACAACGCCCCCCGGCAGTGCGTGATATCGGGCCCGACCACGGCCGTTGCCGCCGCGGTGTCGGCGCTGCGCGAGGCGGGCCTGTCGGCCGAGCCGCTGGCCGTGGCGTGCGCGTTCCACAGCGAGGTCGTGGCGGGGGCCACGGCCGCCCTCGCGGCGGAACTGGCGGCGACGGTGGTGTCCGCCCCGCGTGTCCCCGTCTGGTCGAACACGACGGCCGGCCCGTATCCGGCCTCCGCCCAGGAGGTACGGGGCCTTGCCGCACGCCAGCTCGCGGAGCCGGTCCGCTTCGTGGAGCAGGTGGAGGCCATGTACGCGGCCGGTGTGCGGACCTTCGTGGAGGCGGGGCCGGGCCGGGTCCTGTCAGGTCTGACCGGCCGGATCCTGCGCGACCGCCCGCACACGGTCGTCCCGCTGGACGTGCCGGGCGAACACGGCCTGGTCCGACTGGTCACGGCGCTGGCGGAACTGGCGGCGGCCGGCGTGCCGGTGGCGCCGGAGGCGCTGTTCCGCGGCCGGACCTCCGTCCTGCCGGACCGGGCGCCGCGACGTCCGGGCTGGCTGGTGGACGGCCACTTGGTGCGCACCGCCGACGGCGTCCCGGTGGCCGGCGGCCTCCGGCCGGCCCGCCGACTGCCTCCGGCGGTGGCTGCGGATCGGGCCTCTGCTTCGGCCGCCGGTGCCGGTGCCGGTTCACGTCCGGATCCGGTTCCGGCGGCCGACCGGCGTGAGGAGGCGGTACTGGAGTACCTCCGCGGCACCCGCGAACTGGTCCAGGCGCAGCGGGACGTCCTGCTGGGCTACCTGGGCGCGGGGGCGCCCGCGGTGACGCGGACCCCGGACCCCGGGTGGGCTCCGGCCGAGGCGTACGACCGGTCCCGGTCGGGCGCCGCGCCGGACCCGGTCACGGCCGAGGCACCCGGCGGTTCCCGGGCGGCCGGCCCGCAGCCGGCGGCCGGGCCCACCGTCGCGACCCCCTCCGCCGAAGAGGTCATGGACACCGTCCTGGAGATCGTGCACACGCGGACGGGTTACCCCCGGGACATGCTCGACCCCGGGCTGGATCTGGAGGCGGACCTGTCCATCGACTCCATCAAGCGGGTCGAGATCATCGGCGCCCTGGCCGACCGGATCGGCCTGCCGCAGGACCCGGGCGGCTCCGCCGAGTCCGCGGTAGAGGAGCTGTCCCGGATCAAGACCCTGCGCGGGATCGTGGACTGGGTCACCTCCCACGCACCCACCGGGCCGTCCACCGACCCCGGCCCTGAACCCAGCCCCGAACCCGGACCCGGCCCGGTGCCGGCCCTGCCCGACCCGGCGGCCCCGGCCCCCGACAGCCAGCTCCGTCGGCTCCGTGTGGACCTGGTCTCCGTACCCGCGGCGGCCGGAGACCCGCGGGCCCTGCACGGACTGCGGATCGGGGTCGTCGAGGACGGCCAGGGCGTCGCGCTCGCCCTGGGCGCGGCCTTGGGCACGCTCGGCGCCGAGGTGAAGGTCGTGTCCGAGGCCGAGGCCGGGTTCGACGGCATCGTGGACCTGTCCGCGTTGCGCCCGGGGGCCGAGCCCCTGCTCCCCGCGGCCTTCCCGGGACTGCGGAACGCCCTGACCGGCGGGGTCCGCAGGCTGCTCCTCGTCACCGCGCCCGGCACCCCCGGGGCCGGTCTGCACGGCTTCGCCCGCAGCGCGGCCCTGGAATTCCCCGGCACGCTGATCCGCGCGGTCGGCATCCACCCGGGGGAGGACCCTGAGCGGATCGCGGCGCAGCTCCTCGCCGAGCTGAGCTGCCCCCCGGCCGACGGCCCCGCCTCCGTCGGGTACACCGCCGAGGGAACCCGGGTCGCCCTCGGCGCGGTGTCCGCGCCGCTCGCCCCGGCATCCGCGGACGGGCCGGACGGGCCGGAAGGGCCGGAAGGGCCGCCCCTCGGACCCGGATCCGTGGTCCTGCTCACGGGCGGGGCCCGCGGGATCACCGCCCGGACCGCCCTGGCCCTGGCCCGCGCCACCGGCTGCCACGTCGAGCTGGTCGGCCGTACGCCCGAACCGGGCCCCGGAGGCGACGAGTTCGCCCAGGCGCGGGACCGGGTGGCACTGCGCGCCGCGCTGATCGCCACGGGACTCCGTACGCCCGCCGAGATCGAGGCGGCGGCCTCGCGGATCCTCGCCGAGCGCGAGGTACGGGCCACGCTGGCCGCCCTGGCCACGGCGGCGGCCTCCGTCCGCTACCACTGCGCCGACGTCACCGATGCGCGCGCCGTGCAGGCCGTCGTGGCCGATGTGCGCGCCCGGCACGGCCGGCTGGACGGCATCGTGCACGGCGCCGGTGTCCTGCGCGACGGGCTGCTGCGCGACAAGCAACCGGCCGACTTCGCCGAGGTGTTCACCACCAAGGTGGACGGAGCCCGCCACCTGGCCGCCGCGGCGGCCGAGCACGGTACGGCCCCCGCGCCCCGGTTCCTGGCCCTGTTCGGCAGTGTCGCCGGGGTGTACGGCAACCGCGGCCAGTGCGA
The DNA here is from genome assembly GCF_042870715.1 of Streptomyces sp. NPDC006463. Taxonomy (NCBI): domain Bacteria; kingdom Bacillati; phylum Actinomycetota; class Actinomycetes; order Kitasatosporales; family Streptomycetaceae; genus Streptomyces; species Streptomyces sp. NPDC006463. Next base: position 274,044 of record NZ_JBIAHP010000011.1, read on the forward strand.
CTACGCCGCGGCCAACGACGCCCTCGACGTCCTGGCGCACACCTGGGCGGAGTCCTTTCCGGGCCGGGTGCTGGCCGTGGACTGGGGCCCCTGGGCGGCGGAGGCGGGCGGGATGGTCACGCCCGAGCTGGAGCGTGCGTACGCCCGGCGCGGCATCCCGCTGATCGGTCCCGGGGCGGGCACCGCCGCGTTCCTCGCCGAACTCTCGTACGGGACCGACGTACAGGTGGTCCTGATGGCTCAGGAGGGCCGCGGCGATGAGTGAGCGGCGGCGCGGCCCGCGGCCCACGGACACGGCGATCGTCGGGATGGGCGCGGTGTTCCCCGGGGCCGCCGACCTGGCCGCCTACCGGCGCAATCTGCTCGCCGGTACGGACTCGATCGGCGACGTCCCGCCGGGGCGCTGGGATCCCGAGGTGTACTACGACCCCGACGGCGCCACCGGCCCGGTGTCCGGCGACCGGTTCTACTGCCGGCGCGGCGGGTTCGTCGACGGCCTCGCCGCCTTCGACCCGACCCGCTTCGGGATCATGCCTGCCGCCGTGGAGGGGGCCGAGCCGGACCAGATGCTGGCCCTGCACGCGACGGCCGAGGCCATCGCGGACGCGGGCGGCGAGGACCGGCTGCCGGCGGACCGCTCACGGATCGGGGTGGTGCTGGGGCGCGGCGGGTTCATGGGGGTGGCCACCGCCCGGCTGGACCAACGGGTCCGTACGGCACACCAGTTGGCTCAGACACTGCGGGAGCTCGCGCCGGAGCTCGGGGAGCGGCGGATCGCGGCGGTGCGCTCCGCCTTCCAGGACGCGCTCGGGCCGGAGCGGCCGGACGCGTCGATCGGCCTGGTGCCGAGCTTCACCGCCGCCCGGACCGCGAACCGGCTGGACTTCCGCGGCCCCGCCTACACCCTGGACGCGGCCTGCGCCTCCTCGCTGCTCGCGGTGGACCAGGCCGTGGCGCTGCTGGCGGGCGGCCGCTGCGACGCGGTGGTCGCGGGCGCCGTGCACCACTGCCACATCGCCACGCTGTGGAGCGTGTTCACTCAACTGCGGGCGCTGAGCCCCAGCGAGCGGATCCGGCCCTTCGACCGGAGGGCCGACGGGACCCTGCTCTCCGAGGGCACCGGGGTGGTGCTGCTGAAGCGGCTGGCGGACGCGGAGCGGGACGGCGACCGCGTCTACGCGGTGATCCGCGGCACGGGTGTGGCCGGAGACGGCCGGGCGGCGAGCCTGATGAGCCCCCTGGTCGCGGGCCAGGTACGGGCACTGGAGCGGGCCTGGCGGGAGGCCGGCCTGGATCCCCGGGCGCCGGGCGCGCTGGGGCTGCTGGAGGCCCACGGCACCGGGACGCCCGTGGGGGACGTGGCCGAACTCGACACCCTGGCCCAGGTGTTCGGACCACCGGAGGGTTCCGGGCCGGGGGTCGGCTTCGGCTCGGTCAAGTCGATGCTCGGGCACGCCATGCAGGCCTCCGGCATGGCCGGGCTGATCAAGGCCGCGCTGGCGGTGTACGAGGGGGTGCTGCCGCCGACGCTGCACCTGGAGGATCCGCACCCGGACCTGGCCCGGACCCGGATGCGGCCGGTGACGGCGGCGGAGCCGTGGGAGCGGGGTCCGGAGCCCCTCCGGGCGGGGGTCAACGCCTTCGGCTTCGGCGGGATCAACGCGCACGTGGTGCTGGAGGAGGCTCCGGCGGCCGCGCGCCCGGCGGCTCCGGCCCGCCGCTTCCTGCCGCTGGGCGGCGCGGCCGCGCCGGTGGGGGCGGCCGCGCGGGGCGACGTACTCCTGCTGGGCGCGGACGGTCCTGCGGAGCTGTCGGCCCGGCTGGCGGCGGGCTCGCCGGTGTCCGGCGGCGACGGGCCCTGCCGGCTCGCGGTGTTCGGGCCCACGCCCCAGCGGCTCGCGCTGGCCGCGAAGGTGGTGGCGCGCGGCCGGGCCTGGCGGGGTCGGGGGGACGTGTGGTTCACACCGGAGCCGCTGGGCGGCCGGGTGGCCTTCCTGTTCCCGGGCCTGGAGCCGGAGTTCGCCCCCGTGGTGGACGATGTCGCGGACCGGCTCGGGACGGCGCGGCCCCGGCTCACGCGGGGCACGTCCCTGGTGGAGCGGGCCCTCGACGCGATCGCGACGGGCCGTTTCTTCGCCCGGATCATGCCCGCGCTCGGTGTCGAGGCCGATGTGCTGGCGGGCCACAGCCTGGGCGAGTGGGCGGCGATGGTGGCCGCCGGGATGTATCCGCAGGAAGCCGCCGACACCTTCCTGGACGGGCTCCGGCCGTCGGACCTGCTGGTGCCCGATCTCGTGTACGCGGCGCTGGGTTGCGGTGCGCACCGGGCGGAGGCGGCACTGCACGGCCTGGACCGGGTGGTGGTCAGCCATGACAACTGCCCCCACCAGTCGGTGATATGCGGGGAACCGGACCAAGTGGCCGCCGCGGTCGACCGGTTGCGCGGCGACGGGGTGCTCGGCCAGGAGCTCCCGTTCCGTTCGGGCTTCCACACCCCGATGTGGGAGCCGTACCTGGGCCAGGTCCGCGCCGCCTTCGGCCGGCTGCCGCTGCGGCCCGCAGCCCTCCCCGTGTGGTCGGCCACCACGTGCGCGCCGTTCCCCGCCGAGCCGCGGGACGTGCGGGACCTGGTCGTCCGCCACCTCCTGGAGCCGGTCCGCTTCCGCGAGCTGACGCTGCGGCTGTACGAGGAGGAGGGCGTGCGCGGCTTCGTCACCCTGGGCCCGGGCAGCCTGCCGGGCTTCGTGGAGGACACCCTGCGCGAGCGTCCCCACCTCTCGGTGTCCACCTCCTCCCCCCGGCTTCCGGGTCTCGCGGCGCTGGAGCGTGCCTGCGCCGCGCTCTGGGCCGAGGGGCACGAGCCGCGCTGGGACCTGCTGTCCGTACCCGCGCCGGAGAAGACGGCCGAGCCGGTACGGCCCGCTCCGGCGCGGCGAGCCGTGCTGCTGGACCTCGGTTCGCCGCTGGTCCGCCTCGGCGGGACGGCGCGCACCGCGCTGGGCGGCGGCCTCCCGCCCACGGCCCCGGCCGCCCCGGCGCAGGTCCGGGCCGAGCCGTCCGTCCCCCGGCCGGTCCTGCTGTCCGCGCTGGACGCGGTCCTCGAAGACACCGGCGCGGCCGCCCGGAGCGTCGCCGAGGCCTGGTCGGCCGTACGCCCGCCGGACACGGTTCGGGCCACGGGACCGGCCGCGGGGCGGGCCACGGGACAGGCCTCGGGGAGTGACACCCTGCGCTGCTCGCTCGCCGCACTGCCCTACGTACGCGACCACTGCGTGTACCTCCAGCCGGACGGCTGGCCGCAGGAGTCCGACCGGTTCCCCGTCGTACCGATGACCACCATGCTGGAGCTGGCCGCCGAGGCCGCGCAGCGCCGCGCCGCGCCCGGCCTCGCCGTCATCGGCTACGAGGACGTGCGGGCGCTGCGCTGGCTCGCCGTCGAACCGGCCGTCGACGTCGAGGTCACCGTCCGCGGCGACGGGCCCGGCCGCTCGCGCGTCACCCTCGGGGAGTTCGCGTCGGTGGTCGTGCTGCTCGGTGAGCGGTACGGGCGGCCGCCCGCGCCCGACGCCACTCCCCTGCGCGACCCGGGGCCCGCCCCCGTCAGCGCCGAGGCGCTCTACCGTGACCGGTGGATGTTCCACGGCCCGCGTTTCGCAGGGGTGCACGAGGTACGGACCGTCGCCTCGGACGGCATCGAGGGCGTGCTGCGGGCGCTCCCCGACCCGGGGGCGCTGCTCGACGCCGCGGGTCAGCTGTTCGGTCACTGGATGCAGCTGCGCCTGCCGGTGGACCGGCTGGTGTTCCCGGCGACGGTGGACCGCGTCCGCTTCTGCGGTCCCCCGCCCGCCCCCGGGGAGCTGGTCGCCGCCACGGCCCGGATCCGGGAGGTACGGGACGTCACGGTGCGCGGTGACCTCGAACTGCGCCGTGCCACGGGCGAGGTGTGGGCCCTGATCGAGGGATGGACGTACCGCCGGTTCGGCGCCGACGAGCGGGTGTGGCCGATGAAGTTCACCCCGGAGGTGTGCGGCATCGGCGAGCCCCGGCCCGAGGGCTGGTGCCTGGCCCGCCGCCGCTGGACCGACCCGGCCTCGCAGGAGCTGGTGATGCGCCGCTACCTCGGCGCCGCCGAGCGGGCGGCGTACGAGCGGCTGTCACCGCGGGCCCGGGCGCCCTGGCTGCTGGGCCGGATCGCCGCCAAGGACGCGCTGCGCGGACTGCTGTGGGAGGCCGGGGCCGGGCCGGTGTTCCCGGTGGAGGTGCCGGTCGGGAACGATCCCGCGGGCCGGCCACTGGCCGAGGGTCCGCTCACCCGCGGCTTCCGGCTGTCGATCGCCCACAAGGAGCGGATCGCGGTCGCCCTCGCCCACCCCCGCGACGCGGTCGGCATCGACGTGGAGCCCGTGACCGCCGACCCGGACGCGCTGGTCCGGATCGCTCTGCGACCGGAGGAACTCCGCCTCGCCGAGCGGCTGGCCGACTGGGAGGGCACCGGACTGCCGGCTGCGCTCACCGCCCTGTGGTGCGCGAAGGAGGCCGCGGCGAAGGCGGCGGGCAGCGGGCTCGGCGGCCGGCCGCGGGACTGGCGGGTGGCAGGTGAGCCGGATTCCGGCGCGCTGCTCGTGCGCTCCCCCGACGGTCACCCGTACCCGGTCCGTACGACCCGTGTCCCCGCCGACCGGCCCGCCCCTGACCTGCCCGCCCCGGGCCGGCCCGCCCCCGGACCGCCCGACCACGTCGTCGCCTGGACCGCCCACGGCACGGCGCCGTCCCCCGCCCCCTTCCACCTCACGGAGACCCGTCATGGCACCTGACATCCTCGCCGAGATCACCGGAATGCTCGTGGAGATCGTCGGCGACGAATACCTGCTCGCGGAGGAGGTCACGATGAGGACGACGTTCAACGAGGACCTCGCCCTGGAAAGCATCGAGTTCGTCGCCCTCGCCGAGCTGCTCCATCACCGCTACGGCGCCGAGGTGGACCTGATGGGCTTCCTGGCGGAGAAGGACATGGACGCCATCCTGGCCATGTCGGTCGGTGAACTCGTCACCCACATCGGCCGGATCACGCACGCTTCGCTCGCCCGCACGGCAGCCGCCCCGGCCGCCTCGGCCGCCCCCACCGGCTGAGCCCGCCATGGCCGTCGTCTCCGCCAACTCCCTGGAATTCCACGTCCAGCGGCTCCCGGCCACCGCCGGGGCCGCCCGTCCCGACCGGCCCGTGGTCGTCTTCCTTCACGGCCTGGTCGTCGACAACCTGTCCTCCTTCTACTGTCCTCTGGCCGTGCCCGTGGCCCGGTCCGGCCACGAGGCCGTCCTCTACGACCTGCGCGGCCACGGCCGTACCGAGCGGCCCGCGAGCGGTTACGACAGCCGCACCGCCGTACGGGACCTCTTCGCGCTGCTCGGCGCGCTGGACCTCGGGCACCGCCCGGTGCACCTGGTCGGCAACAGCTACGGCGGGACCCTGGCGGTGCACGCCGCCCTGGCCCGGCCCGACCTCGTCGCCGGTCTCACGCTCCTCGAACCCCCGCTCGGCGGAGCCTGGGTGGAGAACATGGTGGACACTCTTTCGGCGGCCGCGCTCAGTCTGGAGGACAGCCCGGTACCGGCGGAGCTGCTCACCCTGCGCCTGCGCAAGGCCGCCCATCTCACGGCCATCGCCGACGACCTGCTCAACCGCACCACGCTCATCGACGACATCGCCGCCGGCCGCACCTTCACCCCGGCCGACTACGCGCGGCTGCGCTGCTCGGTGCTGGTCGTGTGCGGCGAGCACTCCGAACTGGTGCCGGGCGCCCGGGAACTGGTCCGCCACGCGCCGGACGGCGCGCTGCGGATCCTGCCGGACCTGGGCCACGACGTCCTCAAGGAGAGCAGCGGGGCCCTGCGGGAGGCCGTGCTCGCCCATCTCGACGCGACGGCCGCGACGGCCGCGGCGGCTGCCGTGGCGGCGGGGCCGCGGGCGGGAGCGCTGGTCCCATGAGGGTGCTCTTCACGGTGCCGCCGCTGGCCGGGCACGTCAATCCGACCGTGGCCGTCGGGGCCGAACTGGCCGCGCGGGGGCACGAGGTCGCCTGGACGGGACCGGCTGCGGCGCTGGCCCGGCTGCTGCCCCCGTCGGCCCGGATCCTGCCCGCCGGCGAGGAGGCGGGCGGCGGCTACGCGACGCTGCACGAGCGCTGGCGCGACCTGCGCGGGGTCGGGGCGCTGCGGTTCCTGTGGGAGGAGGCGCTGGTGCCGCTGGCCCGGGCGATGGTCCCGGGGGTGACCCTGGCCGTCCACGACTTCGCACCCGACCTGCTGGTCGCCGACCAGCAGGCCCTGGCCGGGCCGCTGGTGGCCCGGCGGCTCGGCCTCCCGTGGGCGACGTCCGCCAGCACCTCGGCCGAACTCACCCGGCCCTTCGCGGACTTCCCGAAGGTCGGGGAGTGGGTGGCCGGGCAGATCTCCGGACTCCTCGCGGAGTTCGGGTCACGGCCGCCGGACTGGGATCCGCGGTTCTCGGACCGGCTCGTGCTGGTCTTCTCCACTCCCGAACTCGTCGGAGTGCGGGACGGCTTCCCGCCGCACCACGCCTTCGTCGGTCCCGCCTTCGGGGCCCGGCCGCCCGCGCCGGGGTTTCCCTGGCAGCGCCTGGATCCGGCCCGGCGGCGGGTGCTGGTGTCGCTGGGCACGCTCAACCAGGAGGCCGGCGGCAGGTTCTACGCGGCGGTACTGGGCGCGGCAGAACGCCTCGCCGAGGAGGTGCAGCTGGTACTGGCGGCACCGGCCGCGCTGGTCGGGTCCGTACCGGGGCACGTCCTGCTGCAGGAGAGCGTCCCGCAGCTGGAACTCTTGCCGCACCTGGACGCGGTGGTCTGCCACGGCGGCCACAACACCGTCTGCGAGGCCCTCGCGTACGGGCTGCCGCTGGTGGTCGCGCCGATCCGGGACGACCAGCCGATCGTGGCCCGGCAGGTCGTGGAGGCCGGGGCCGGGGTGCGCGTGCGGTTCGGCAGGACCCGGGCCGAGGAACTGCGTGACGCGATCACGGCCGTGCTGGACGATCCCGGCCACCGCCGGTCCGCCCGGCGGATCCAGGCCTCATTCGCCGCGGCGGGCGGAGCCGCCGCCGCGGCCGACCGGTTGGAGAAGCTGCTATGACGCCACTCCCGATCACCCGGGTCCGGTGGACCTCCGCCGTCGTGCTGGCCGCGCTCGGCGCCGGCACCGTACGGGCCGGCCGCCGGCTGCGGGCGATCCCGGTGCTGCCCGCGGTCCCGTCCGCCGCGACCACGGTGCCGCGGGCCGCCGGGTGGCGGCTGCTCACCGCCCAAGGGGTCGAACCCGACGCGGTCACCTTCCTCGCCGCCTGCGCGCACGCCGACCGGGAGGGGCTGCGGGTACTGGACCTGCTCCCGGCGGACCTGGCCACCGAGCGGGCCCTGGGGCTGCTGCGTCTGGTCGACCCCGGCCGCTACCGCGACGACCGGCTCGGTGAGGGGCGCGGCGCCGGTTTCGCCGTACTGGTCGCCGAGGAGGTGCTCGAACGGGCCGGGGTCGAACCGGGCGGCCCGCGCCCCGGGCCGGAGGAACTCCTCGCGCTCACCCGCCGTTTGAAGGAGTACGCCGCCGGGGCCACGGGCCTGGCCATCGCCCCCGCGCTGAGCTGCGGACCGCGGACCGAGGCGACCGGGCCCGCCCGGGCCGCCGAGCTGCGCGCCCAGGGGCTGCCGCCGGGGGCACTAGCCGCTGCCCAGCTCTCCGGTCTGGCCCTGCTGGCGGGCGTCGCCCTGCGCCAGGGCCGGTGGGGCGCCGCCGCGGCCGGGCTGTACTGGCTCCAGCCGTACCTCGCCCTCGGCGGGCCCGGCTCCCCGCTGCGCCCCGCCGACCTGGCCGGGGCCACCGCCGCCCGGCCGCTGCGCTCGCTCGGCGCCGCCCTGCGTACGGCCGCGGCGGTCGCCCGTACCCCGGCCGGCCGCGCGGGCGGCGGGGACGGGAGTGACGGCGCGGGCGACGAGGCCGCCCGGGCGGAGGCCTACCGCGAGGACCTGGCCGCGGGCCCCGGGCGCTTCCTCGAACCGCGCCGCGCGGACTGCCCGTGGTGCGGCTCCCTCCGGCTCACCGTCCGGGTCCGGGTGCCCGACCTGCTCCAGGGCAAGCCCGGCCGGTTCACCCTGGAGCAGTGCGGGGGCTGCGGGCACGTCTTCCAGAATCCCCGGCTGAGCCCGCAGGGGCTGGAGTTCTACTACCGCGACTTCTACGACGGGCGCGGCGGCGAGGGAGCGGGCACGGTCTTCGGCCGGCTCGGCCCCGCCTACCGGGCACGCGCCCGGATGCTCCTCCCGCACACGGAGCCCTCGTCCTGGCTCGACGTGGGCACCGGGCACGGCCACTTCTGCAACGCGGCGCGGGCCGTCTGGCCGCGGACCCGGTTCGACGGACTCGACATGGGCGACGGTGTGCGTGCGGCCGAGCGCCGCGGCTGGGTGGAGACCGGCTACCAGGGTCAGTTCCCCGAGTTCGCCTCGAAGCTGGCGGGCCAGTACGAGGTGGTCAGCATGTACCACTACCTGGAGCACACCCGGGAGCCGCTGGCCGAACTGGACGCGGCGGCCGCCGTCCTCGCCCCCGGCGGGTTCCTGACCATCGAGGTTCCCGACCCGGAGTCGCGCATGGCCCGGCTGCTCGGCCCGGCGTGGCTGCCCTGGTTCCAGCCGCAGCACCAGCACCTGGTGCCCGCCACGAACCTGCGCGAGGCGCTGGCCGACCGGGGATTCACCGTCCTCGCCGAGGAGCACGGCCCGGCCCACCAGGGCAACGACTTCTTCGGCGCGGTGGCCCTCACCGTGACGCGGCTGGCCCCGGACCCGGACCGGCCGTGGGGCCCGCCGGCCACGCCCCGTGCCCGGGCCCTCGCGCACACCGTACGGGCGGCCGCGTTGCCGTGCTTCGCCGGCGCGGCGGTGCTGGACGCCCTGCGCACGGCGGCCGCCCGTGCCACGGACGGCGGCAACGCCTACCGGATCCTGGCCCGCAAGGAGCTCCGGTGACGGCCGCCGCGGGCGACCTGGCCCGCCGGGCCACCGCCGATCCGCTCTTCCGCCTCGTCGCCTACGCCCTGGAGGCCGCGCACGGCCGGCCCCCGGCCGCCGTGTGGAGTGCCCCGTACGCCTTTCACCTGGGCTCCCCCGGACTGGTCGCGGCGGCGAGCTGGCCCACGGCCGCCGCCGCGGCTCCGCGCACCGACGGCATGGTGCGTCTCAGCTCGCTGGGCCACCCCGCGGACGGCTGCGATCTGCCGCTGACGCTGTCCGGGCCGCCGCCCGCGGCGCCCGCATGGGCGGTCCGGCCGTACGCCGTGCTGCGGGCGCTGGCCGGGGCCGGTTACGGCCGCGGCGGCACCGACCTGCACGTGCAGGGCTCGCTCACGGCGGCCGCCGGGCTGGCCACGGCGGAGCCCGCCGACTGCGCGCTGGCGCTCGCGGTGGCCGACGTACACACGGGGCCGGACGAACGGCCGGACCGCGCGCACCTGGTCCGGCTGCTGGCCGAGGCCCTTCCGGACGGGGACGACGCCCTGCGCCGGGCGGTGCTCTTCGCCCGGCCCGGCGAAGCCCTGCTGCTGGACGCCGGGTCCCGGGCGAGCCGGCGGTACGTCCCCTTCGACCCGGCCGTCTCGGGAGCGCGGCTGGTGCTCGTGGCGGTGCGCGGCGACGACGGGGGCACGGACCCGGCGGCGGAGCTGGCGCGGGCCGTGGCCTGCGCCCGCCGGGCCGGGGCGCTGAGCGCCTGGCCGCCCGGACCGGAGCCGGGGCGCAGTGTGCTGGTGCTGCTGCCCGAGGCCCGGCTGACGGCGGTACGGGCCGCGGTCGCGCACGAGTTCCGCGACCGCGGGCGGCCCGTACCGCGGTTCCTGAACATCGCCGTGGCCGGTGCGGCCCGGCGCGAGGAGTGACACCACCCACGAGGAGGAACCACCCATGCCCCTTCCGTCACCCAAGGCCCGCCCCAGACGCGGGGCCCGCTGGTCCGCGCTCATGGCCGGAGTCGGCGCGCTCGGCCTGCTCGGCGCGTTCACCGTCGCCAACTCCCAGGCGGCGGAGAGCGGTTCCGTGACCGGGTCCGCGACCGGGTCGGCCGTCGCCGCGGCCGCGCTGCCCGCGTACGACCACGTGGTGGTCGTCGTGTACGAGAACAAGCAGTACGGCGAGATCATCGGCAGCGCGAACGCCCCGTACATCAACCAGTTGGCGAACGCGGGCGCGAGCCTGACCGGTATGAAGGCGCTGACCCACCCGAGCCAGCCCAACTACTTCAACCTCTTCTCCGGCTCCACGCAGGGCATCACGGGCGACGGCTGCTACACGCCGCAGTCGATGACGGCGGCGAACCTCGGACAGGAGCTGATCGCGGCCGGCAAGACCTTCGCGACGTACAACGAGGACCTGCCCGGCGAGGGGTCCACGGCCTGCACGAACGGCCAGTACGCGCAGAAGCACAACCCGTGGTTCGCCTTCAAGAACGTGCCGCTGAACACGGGGAAGACCTGGACGCAGTTCCCGCAGAACAACTTCGCGGCGCTGCCGGACCTGTCCTTCGTGGTACCCAACCAGTGCAACGACATGCACTCGTGCTCGGTCGGCACCGGCGACACCTGGACGAAGAACAACATCGACGCCTACGCCCAGTGGGCGAAGGCCAACAACAGCCTGCTGGTACTGACGTGGGACGAGGACAACTACCTCGGCTCGAACCAGATCGCCACCGTCTTCTACGGCGCGAACGTCAAGACGGGCAAGTACACCACCGCTTTCAACCACCACCACCTGCTGCGGACCTTCGAGGACCTCTTCGGCACGGCCACGCACGCGGGCAACGCGGCCAACGTCCAGCCGATCGGTGAGGTGTTCGGCGGATCCACCCCGACCCCGACGCCCACGCCCACTCCGACCCCGACACCCACCCCGACGCCGACACCAACCCCCACGCCGACGCCCACTCCCACCCCCGGTGACCTGAAGCTCGCCGATCCCGGCCCGCAGACCTGCAAGTTCAACCAGTCCTGCACCATCCAGCTCAGCGCCACCGGCGGCAAGTCCCCGATCCGCTACGCGGCCACCGGCCTGCCCTGGGGCCTGAGCGTCGACGCCGGCACCGGCCGGATCAGCGGCAAGCCGTGGGGCAGCGGCACGGTCCAGGTGACCGCCACCGCCACCGACTCCACGGGCGCCACCGTCACCGCCGCCTTCCCGCTCACCGTCAACTGGTTCTAGACGCCGAGGAGGCATCCGTGTACCTGTCGACCAGCCGGGCCGCGGACATCGCCGGGGAGGCTCCGGCCCGGCGCGGCCCCCTGCGGGCCGTCCCCGGCACGGTGTTCGCGCTCGGCATGGTCAGCCTGCTCACGGACGTCTCGGCGGAGATGGTCACCGCCGTCCTGCCGCTGTACCTGGTGGCCGGGCTCGGGATGTCCCCGCTCGCGTTCGGCGCCCTGGACGGGCTCTACCAGGGCGCCACCGCGCTGCTTCGCCTCGCGGGCGGCCGCGTCGCGGACCGCACCCGCCGCCGCAGACTCGTGGCGGGCCTCGGCTACGCGCTCTCCGCCGCGTGCAAAGCGGCCCTGCTCACCGTAGCCACCCCCTGGTCGGTGGCCGCGGTGCTCACCGCCGACCGGGCCGGCAAGGGCCTGCGTACCGCCCCGCGCGACGCGCTGATCTCGCTGTCCTGCCCGCCGGAGGCACAGGGCCGCGCCTTCGGCGTGCACCGCGCCCTCGACACGGCGGGCGCGCTGCTCGGGCCGCTGGCCGCGTTCGGGGTGCTGTGGGCCGTGGTGGACGGGTACGCGGCCGTGTTCACCGTGAGCTGCTGCGTCGCGGTACTGGGGGTGGTCGTGCTGGTCCTGTTCGTACGGGAGGCCCCCGCGCCGGCCGTCCGCACCCCGCTGCCGGGCGTGCGCACTCTCGTACGGATCGCCGGGCTGCGGCGGCTCTGCGCGAGCGCGGCCGCGCTCGGCCTGTTCACGGTCGGCGACGCCTTCCTCTATCTGCTGCTCCAGCGCCGACTCGACCTGCCGGCCGCGTACTTCCCGCTGCTGCCCGTCGGCACGGCGGCGGTGTTCCTGCTGACGGCGCTGCCCACGGGCCGCCTCGCCGACCGGCTCGGCCGCGGCCGGGTCTTCCTCGGCGGTCACGTGCCGCCGCTCGGGGCCTGCCTGCTGCTCCTGGCCCCCGTGCCGGCCGGTCCACCGCTCGTCGTCGGCGTCCTCGTACTCCTCGGCCTGTTCTACGCGGCCACCGACGGGGTGCTGATGGCCGCGGCCGGGCCGCTGCTCCCGGCCGAACTGCGCACCAGCGGGCTCGCGGTGCTCCAGACGGTGCAGGCGCTGGCGCGGTTCGCGGGCTCCCTGCTCTTCGGGGCGGCCTGGACGCTGTGGGGGCCGGGTCCGGCCCTCGGCGCGGCGGCCGGAGGGCTGCTGCTGTCCCTGGCGGCGGTTGCCGTGTCCGGCGGGCAGGGGAAGGGGCAAGCGCCGTAGGGTCGGGCCATGGCGGAGGAACAGCGCACGCTCGAAGGCAAGGTCGCCCTCGTGGCCGGGGCGACGCGGGGCGCGGGCCGCGGCATCGCGGTCCAGTTGGGCGCGCGGGGCGCGACCGTGTACGTATCGGGGCGCAGCACCCGGGGGAAGCGGTCGGAGTACGACCGGCCCGAGACGATCGAGGAGACCGCCGAGCTGGTGACGGCCGCGGGCGGGAGAGGGATCCCGGTGGTGGCCGACCACCTGGTGCCGTCCGAGGTCGAGGCCCTGGTCGGACGGATCGACGGCGAACAGGGCCGCCTCGACGTCCTGGTCAACGACATCTGGGGCGGCGAGCTGCTCTTCGAGTGGGACAGCACGGTGTGGGAGCACGATCTGGACAAGGGGCTGCGGCTGATGCGGCTGGCGGTGGAGACCCACGCCGTCACGAGCCACTTCGCGCTGCCGCTGCTGCTGCGCGAGCCGGGCGGGCTGGTCGTGGAGATGACGGACGGCACATCCGAGTACAACGCGAGCCGCTACCGGGTGTCGTTCTTCTACGACATCGCCAAGTCCTCGGTCCTGCGCATGGCGTTCGCGCTCGGGCACGAACTGGGCCCGCGCGGGGCGACGGCGGTGGCGTTGACGCCGGGCTGGCTGCGTTCGGAGATGATGCTCGACAACTTCGGTGTGGCGGAGGAGAACTGGCGGGACGCGCTGGCGACGGTCCCGCACTTCTGCATCTCCGAGACCCCGTCGTACGTGGGCCGCGCGGTCGCGGCGCTCGCCGCGGACCCGGACGTGGCGCGCTGGAACGGGCAGTCCCTCTCCAGCGGGCAGCTCGCCCGGGTCTACGGCTTCACGGATCTCGACGGCAGCCGTCCGGACGCGTGGCGGTACATGGTCGAGGTCCAGGACCCCGGCCGCCCGGCGAACGCCGCCGGCTACCGCTAGGAGGGCTTGGCCAGGTTCGGTCTTTGTTGCTGTACGGCATGCCGGACCAGCGCTGGTACTGACGCCGTCGCGGAAACCCGCCCGGCCCGCTCACCCCGCGCAGCCGGACCGCCCACCCACAGGCACCCCGACTGGAACAACGGAAATCCGTTTCGAGTGTTGCCCCGGCGCCCCTACTGTGGCGCGGTGATGACTCAAGTGATCGTTGTCAACGGTGGATCCAGTTCGGGCAAGTCCGGGATCGTTCGCTGCCTGCAGGCGGTCCTGCCGGATCCATGGCTGGCCCTCGGGACGGACACGCTGGTTGAAGCGATGCCGGCGTCCATGCAGGCGTCGGACGGGGGGATCGAGTTCGCTCCGGACGGAGAGGTGATCGTCGGTCCTGAGTTCCGGACGATGGAAGCGGCCTGGATCGCAGGGGTCGCCGCGATGGCCCGTGCGGGTGCCCGGGTCATCGTCGATGAGGTCTTCCTCGGCGGAGCGTACTCACAGCAGCGATGGCAGAAGGCCTTGGGTGAACTGGGGGTGCTGTGGGTCGGCGTCAGGTGTGACGCTGCGGTGGCCGCAGGCCGCGAGGTCGCACGAGGCGATCGGACCGTCGGGATGGCTGCGTCCCAGGCGGAAGTGGTCCACCAGGGCGTGACCTACGACCTGGAGGTGGACACCACACACGCGGAGGCGATGGAGTGCGCACGGACCATCGCCGCGCAGGTCAAGTGATCACTGGGGTCTTCCGTCTGACCATCCGACCGGCGTGAGTTCCGCGGGCGGATCGAGCTGCGGTGTGCCGCTTACGATGGTCTTGTCATGGTCACATTGAAGGTGCTCGGCTCGTTCCGGGTCGAAGTCGACGGCCGTCCCGTCGATGTGGGCGGTCGGCTCGCCCGGATGGTCCTGGTCCAACTGCTGCTCGCCCGTGGGGCGGTCGTGCCGACGGAGCGGATCATCGAGCGGTTGTGGCCGACCCGCATCCCGTCGAGCGCCCAGGCATCTCTTCACGCCTACATCGCGCGTCTGCGGCGCGCCCTCGAACCGGGACGCGCGCCGCGCACGCCTGCGCGGCTCCTGGTCAGCGCGCCCTACGGCTATGCCCTCGCCCTGGAGCCGGACGCGGTCGACGCCTGGGTGTTCGAGGGCCGCGTGATGGCCTGCTCGGCGCCGGAGTTGCCCGCCCACGTCGCCGTCGACGGCCTGGCCGAGGCGCTCGGCTCGTGGGGCGGGCAGCCGTACGCCGAGTTCTCGGACGAGTCGTGGACCGCCGGCGAGCGCGCCCGCCTGGACGAGGTGCACCGCACCGCCCGCGAACGCCTCGCAGCGGCACGGCTGGCCGGCGGGCAGGCCGCGCAGGCCCTCGCCGACGCCGGCGCGCTGACCCGGGAGCAGCCGCTGCACGAGGAGGGCTGGCGGCTGCTGGCCCTGGCGCTGTGGGCCCGCGACCGCCAAGGGGACGCCCTGGCCGCGCTGCGGCAGGCCCGGCACGTCCTCGGCGAGGAACTCGGCGTCGAGCCCGGGCCCACCTTGGTGGAACTGGAGCAGGCCCTGCTGCACCAGCGCCTGGAGGTACTCCACCGGGCGACCGGGACACCCGCCGCGACCACCGAGCCCCCCGAGGCGGCCGCTTCCGCCTCGGCACCGGCGCGGGCCGCGATCGCGCCTGTCGGACGCGGGGGCGGGGGCGGGACGCCGACGACCCTGACGGCGGACCGGCTCCTGGGCCGTGACGGGGAACTGGCCGGGCTCGCCGCCGCCGCGGACCGGGCACGGGGCGGCCGGGCGCAGGTGGTCCTGATCTCCGGAGAGGCCGGTATCGGCAAATCGAGCCTCCTGGGGGCCGCCGTACGTCAACTGCCGGCGCAGGACTGGCTGGTCGGGTCCGGACAGTGCCCGGAGACCGACGGCGCCCCGCCCGGCTGGGCCTGGTTCGACATGCTGCCGGGCCTGGCGCAGGCCGCGCCACCGGGCCCGTACGCCGGTGAGCTCGCCCCGCTTCTGGCTCCGGGCACGGAGAGGGACTCCGGGCTGCCGGAAGGCAGCCCGGCCCGGCGCTTCCGCCTGCACAGGGCGCTGCTCGGCTGGCTCCGCGACACGGCGCTGCGGCGGCCGCTCGCGATCGTGCTGGACGACCTGCACCGCGGTGACCGGGAGAGCATCGAGCTGTTCCTGCTCTGCGCCGAGCAGCTGCGCGACGTACCGCTGCTCCTGGTGGGCTCGTACCGCACCGGTGAGGGCGATCTGACCGGTGCACTGGCACGGCTCGCCGCCTGCTCGCCCGTACGGCTGGCGCTCGGCGGACTGTCGGACGCCCAGGCGAAGGAACTGCTGCGGCGGGGCGCGGCCGCCATGAGCGACCACGCCGCGACGGCCCTGGCCGAACGGGCCGGGGGCAACCCCTTCTACCTGCGCGAGAGCTCGCTCCTGCTGGCCGGTGAGGGCGAGCACCAGGCGCTCGCCCGCGTCCCGCAGGGCGTCCAGGACGTACTGCGGCGACGGCTGGCCCTGCTCGCACCGACCGTCACGGCCGGATTGCGGCTGGCGGCCGTCGCCGGGCGCGAGGCTCCGGTCGCCCTCCTCGTCCACGCCGCGGACGGCGGCGGCGAGCAGCTCCTCGACGCCCTGGACGCGGGCGTCACCGCCGGACTGCTCACCGAGCCGCGTCCGGGCACGGTCCGCTTCACCCACGCCCTCGTTCGGGACGCCCTGGAGGGCGACCTCACGCGCCTGCGGCTGGCCCGGATGCATTCCCGCCTGGGCAGGAGCCTGCTCGCCCTCGGCTCGGACGACGTCGCCGCCACCGCCCACCACCTCCTGCAGGCTGCCGCGGTCGTGACCGCCGACGCCGGGCCCGCGGTCCGTCACGCCCGGCTGGCGTGCGAGCAGGCGGTGCGCCGCTACGCCCCGCAGAACGCCGAGGCCCTCCTGAACGCGGCCCTCGGCCTCCTCGCCGACCATCCGGCCGCCTTCGCCGACCAGGATGCGGCCCTGTTGCGGGTGATGCTGCTGGGGCAGCTGGTGGACTGCCGGATCCGGATGGGGGCCGTGGTACCCGCCCGCGAAGCCCAGGAACAGGCCGTACGGGTGGCCCGCGCGGAGGGCCGGGCCGACCTGCTGACCGCCGCCTACACGACGTGGACCGAGCCGACGCCCTGGCGCGTCCGCCCGTACGCGGCGTCCGACCCGGAAGCCGTCGAGGAGCTCGGGGAACTGCTGGAGGACCCGGCGCTGGCCGACCGGCAGCGGTGCCTGCTCCTCGACCAGCTGTCCGACGCACTCGACGACACCGATCCCCGCGCGGGGGCCGTGGCGCGCCGCGCCGTGGAACTCGCCCGGACCGTGGACGAGCCCCGCCTGCGGGGCCTCACCCTCACGTCGCTGCTGCGCAAGGTCGACGTCGAACTCGAACCCGTCGCCTACCTGGAGCTCCACCGGGAACTCGCCGAGGTGGCCGACACCCAGGACAGCCCCGAGTACTCCTGGATGAGCGCCTACGTCGCCGCCCGGATCGCCGCCGCCC
The DNA here is from genome assembly GCF_042870715.1 of Streptomyces sp. NPDC006463. Classification (NCBI taxonomy): domain Bacteria; kingdom Bacillati; phylum Actinomycetota; class Actinomycetes; order Kitasatosporales; family Streptomycetaceae; genus Streptomyces; species Streptomyces sp. NPDC006463. Next base: position 291,005 of record NZ_JBIAHP010000011.1, read on the forward strand.
GCAACGACCCGGCGGAGATGGAGCGGTGCCTCGTACGAGCGGACGAGATCGCCCGCAGGTACGAGCTCCAGGGCGCGTTCGCGGTGGCCAGGCTCCGCCACCCCATGCTCGCCATGGCACAGGGGCGTTTCGACGAGGCGGAGCAGGCCCTGGGGACGGCGGTGGCGGAGCTGCGGGCACGGGGGGCGGTGGACCTCAGCGGGCTGGCCGCCCTGAGCGTCGGCTGCATCCGCCTGCAGCAGGGCCGGCTCGCCGAGATGCTGCCCGTACTGCTGGCGGTGTGGGAGCAGTACAAGCCGCACAACGAATCCCTCGCCGCGCTCGCGCTGCTGGCCGCCGGCCGGCCCGAAGAGGCCCGGGAGATCTTCGGCCTGCGCGTACCCCTCCGGCGCGACTTCGCCTTCCCCATCCTGGCCGGGATGCGCGGCATGGCCGCCATCGCCTTCCACGACACGGCGGCGGCCACCGAGGTGTACGAGGACCTGCTGCCCCTGCGGGGGCTGGCGGGCGGCGCGAGCAGCCTCAGCCTCGTCTTCCGGCCCGTCGCGCAGACCCTGGGCGAACTCGCCCGGTTCCTGGACCGCCCCGAACAGGCCCGGCGCCACTACCTCGAAGCCGCGAGGGTGGCGGCCGCGTGGGACTCGCCCCTCTGGGCGGACGCAGCGCAGGCCGGGCTGGCCGGCCTGCCGCCGGAGCCCGCGTAGGCGGTGCCCCTACGGCAGGGGCGGCCGGTACGCCGGCGGTGACCCCCGCATGCTCGGGCCGGGCCGTCGCCTCGCTGGCCGCCGACCCCGACATCATGGCCAAGACCGGACGGGCCCTGGCCACCTGGGGCCCGTACCAGGAGTACGGCTTCACCGATGCCGACGGCACACAACCGGACTTCGCTGCTCACTGGGCCAAGAACCTGGAGGAGCAGTACCGACCGCTCGGAGATCCGCTGTAACCCTGACCGGCAAGGGCGACGGACAGCTCTTGGATGCCGCCGGTTCTGTACCGCGACTACTCACACCCGAGTTCGGCCATGAACTCCGCCGCGAGGTCGAGGAACTCCTCGGGCGAATCCGTCGTCAGCTGGAGGTCCACGAGCACCTCGTCGGTCTCCGCCGTGCACATCACCCCGAGGTGGTCGCAGATCTGGCGCACGGTCCCGCGGTGATGGGTCTCCGCGGGGTCGGCGTCGGCCGCGGTGACGTCGGGGTTCACGCGGAACACCCGGCGCAGTGCCGCCGGGTCGCGCCCCGCCCTCTCGGCGGCCTCGGTGGCGACCGCCCAGAGACCGTCGAGGTAGGGCAGCGGCATCGACGCGGCGAGCCAGCCGTCGGCACGCCTGCCGACCCGCTCCAGGGCGTGCGGGGTGAATCCTCCCAGCAGGATCGGCGGCCTCGGGCTCTGGAGGGGCTTGGGCAGCACGGTCGACTCGGGAATCGTCCACAGGGGGCCGGTGTGGACGACCCGGTCGGACCGCCATACGGCGTCGAGGACGTCGAGGGTCTCCTCCAGCCGCGCGCCGCGCCCCTGCCAGGGCACGCCGGCGGCCATGTACTCCTCACGCATCCAGCCCAGCCCGATGCCCACGTCCAGGCGGCCGTGGCTGATCAGGTCGAGGGTCGTCAGCGCCCGGGCGAGCACGAGGGGCGGCTGCCACAGGGCGTTGAGCGTGCTGCTGCCGAGCCGGACCCGTTCCGTGGCCGTGGCCGCCACGCCCAGGGCGAGCAACGGGTCGAGATGGGTGCCGTACCGGACGGGCATCGGCTTCCCGCCGGGATATCCCTCGGCGGGGGTGAGCGGTGCCAGGAGCCGGTCGGCCACCCAGAGACTGTGACACCCCAGCGTTTCCAGCGCGGCGCACATGCCGGCGGTGCGGTCGGGGTCGGCGAAGGGGCCGAACTGGGGGACGGAGAATCCGATGCGCATCGGTGCGAGTTCCTCCATGGGTACGTGCGGTACGGGACGGGGGCGTGGCAGTGACGGCACGTCAGGCAGCGTTGCGTCGTCGGCCACGGATCCGGTCGGTCTCGCGGCGGTACTGCCGCTGCCCCAGAAGCCGCCACAGCACCCGGGCCGGGACGGGAAGCCGGGCCAGGAACTCCTGGCGCTCCTGCGGCGAGCTGTCCTCCAGGATGGCGCCCAGGGCGATCATCAGCCGGTTCCGGGGCGTCTCGGCCAGGCCCCGCTCGCCCACCGCGTGCCACTGCTCCTCGTTCACGTGGAGCGCGACCAGCGGCATGACCTCCCGCTCCTCCTCGTCGAGATGGGCGCACAGCTGCCGGTGGTGCAGGCGCAGCGCGTCGGCGAGCTCGTCGCGGTCCTCGGGCAGGGCCTGTGCCTGCCACCGGTCCATCAGCCGCTGCACCTCGGCGATCCCCTCGTCGAGCTCGCGGTGCTGCGCCTCCATCGCCAGGACCTGCTCGGCGTCGAGATCCAGGTGGGGCAGCAGCACCGGCCAGAGCATCTCGTCCTCCCCGGTGTGGTGGGCGTGCAGGCCGATGGAGTACAGCCGCCAGTGCTCGGCGAGGATCCGGGAGCGGTCGGTGTCGGCGGGCCGCACCTCCTGAACGAGTTCGGCCAGCAGGCGCGACTCACGGCGGAACACCTGGTGGATCATCGCCATCTCGCGGGTGTAAGGGTGAACGGAAGTGTTGCTCGAAGTCATGACACCCAGCCTGCGGACCCCGGTTGCAACCCACTTGCACTCGACTTGCCCCGCCCGGCAACGGTGGCCGGGACGCAGGGGGTGTCCACTCCTTCGCGAGGCCGTTGCCGCCCGGGGAGTTCTTGGCCGGCCGGACGCGACGGACCAGGCCCCGCTATCCGATCCCGAACTGACCGGGATGACACACCAGCAAGCCCACCAACGAGATCAAGACGACGTGTTGATGATCTGCAAGCCCTCAGGAGGCGGGCCTGCCGGCCAGTTTCCTTTCCCAGAACACTTCATCGCGCCATGCGCCGTCGGCGTAGAAGTGTTCATGGGCGATGCCCCAGGAACTGAATCCGTGCCTGCGGAGGATCGCCTGAGACGCGACGTTCTCCAGTTGGGTGTGTGCCTCCAGTCGGTGGAGGTTCAGCTCGTCTTCGGCGATCCGCAGTGCGAGGCCGACGGCACGGCTCGTGTGCCCGAGTCCCTGGTGGAGCGAAGAGACCCAGTAGCCGAGGAATCCCTTCTGGAACGGGCCGCGCAGGATCGAGCTGATGCCGACCTGCCCGATGACGGTCTCGTCGGAGACCACGACGCCGGGCCACGCGAGACCCTGGCCATGGGAGGCCAGAAGGGATTCGATGACCGAGGCTTGCCCGTCGGGCGTGTAGAACTCTGCGGGCCTCGCGGGCAGCCAGCGCGCGTACGCCTGCTTGTCCCGGGAGAGCAGGCCGGCGAGTGCCGGGCCGTCGGAGGGTTCGATCAAGCGAATCGACGTGGAGCTCACGGGTGTTCCGCCGTCTTGTCAGCCGCGGTGGTCGGTCGGTCGCGCGGGAGTCTTACGGCGATGGCCAGCTGGGGCATGGACAAGCCGAGGTCTGAGGCGTCCTCGCCGAACTCGACGACGCGCTTCGGCACATCGTACGCCGCCGGCCATTTGGGAGGCCTCACGGCCCCGGCCGGGCCTCCCGGTTTCCGGTCAGGCGGGCCAGGCCGTCCAGGACGCAGCGGAGGCCGAAGGCCCAGACCCCATCCGGGTCGTAGGCGCCCGCCGCGCTGCCCACTCGGCTCGCGAGCGGGTAGCGCTCGGGGTCAAGGCCCGCTCCAGCAGCGGTGCGCTGACGGCCCACCACTCCTCGTCGCTCTGGCGGCTGTTGTGCTCGGCGGCGTCGGCCGCGGCCAGCGCGTTGGCGTGGACGAAGCCGAGGAGGTGGGTCAGGGCGGCGTCCATCTCGGTGTCGGTGAGCCCGATGCCGTCGAAGGCCGCCAGCTCGCGCTCGTACTTGGCGATCACGCCGGGGCCCAGCGGAGGGCGGGTGACGGAGAGGTCGGCGATCCAGGGGTGGCGGCCGAGCAGGTCGCGGTTGTCGTCGGCGACGCGGGTGACCTTCACCGGCCACCCCTCGCCGGGGTCCGCCTCCCGGCGGTCCATGCGCCGGTACGCCTCGTCCAGCATGAGGTCGAGCAGCTCGGCCTTGCCGGGACGTAGGTGTAGAGGGTCATCGGCGTCACCCCGAGCCGCTGGGCCAGCGCCCGCGTGGTCAGTGCGGCCAGCCAATCCGCGTCGGCGAGGGCGATCGCGGCGCGGACCACGGCGTCCACGCTGAGTCCCTGCCGCGGGCCGCGCCGCCCGGGCCGCGGCTCCTGCCCGGGCTCGCGCCACAGCAGCTCCAGCGTGCGGACGGGATCGCCCGCACCGCGCTGGTCCTTCGCCATTTCCGGCCCCTCCGAGCATGCGGCCAACAATTCACTACAACGTATAGAGTACAGTGTAGAAAGTAAGCTCGAGACACCGCCACCGCGAGGAGTTCCGTGCAGATCGCCGCCGACAGCCATCAGGTCATCCAGGTCCGCGGGGCCAGGGAGAACAACCTCGCGGACATTTCCCTCGACATACCCAAGCGCCGGCTCACCGTCTTCACCGGGGTGTCGGGTTCCGGGAAGTCCTCCCTCGTCTTCGGCACCATCGCCGCCGAGTCGCAGCGCATGATCAACGAGACGTACACCGCCTTCGTCCAGTCCTTCATGCCCAGCCTGGGCCGGCCGGACGTGGACGGGCTGCACAACCTGAGCGCGGCCATCGTCGTGGACCAGGAGCGGATGGGCGCGAACTCCCGCTCCACCGTGGGCACCGCCACCGACGCCTACACCATGCTGCGGATCGTCTTCTCCCGGCTCGGCGTACCCCACATCGGCACGTCCACCGCCTTCAGCTTCAACGCCCCCGACGGGATGTGCCCGCGCTGCGAGGGCATCGGCCAGGTCTCCGACATCGACGTGGACCAGCTCGTGGACCGCGAACTCTCGATCAACGAGGGCGCGATCACCGTGCCGGGCTTCGCCGTGGACTCCTGGTACTGGCAGATCATGGCCAATTCCGGCTTCTACTCGGCCGATACGAAGCTCAAGGACTTCTCCGAGCGGGAGTGGGCCGACTTCCTGCACAGGAGCCCGGTGAAGGTGAAGGTGGGGTCCAACAACTTCACCTACGAGGGCCTGATCACCAAGATCCAGCGGACGTACCTGTCCAAGGACCGCGAGTCCATGCAGTCGCACATCCGGGCCTTCGTGGACCGCGCCGTGGTGTTCACCGACTGCCCCGACTGCGGCGGCGCCCGGCTCTCCGCGGCCGCCCTCTCCTCCCGCATCGACGGGGTGAACATCGCCGAGTGCTCGGCGATGCAGATCAGCGACCTCGCCGCCTTCGTCCGCCGGATCGACGACCCGGGCGTGGCACCGCTGCTCGCGAACCTCCGTGACCTGCTCGACTCCCTCGTCGAGATCGGGCTCGGCTACCTCAGCCTGGACCGCCCGTCGGCCACCCTCTCCGGCGGTGAGGCCCAGCGGGTGAAGATGGTGCGCCACCTGGGATCCTCGCTCACGGACATCACGTACGTCTTCGACGAGCCGACGACCGGACTGCACCCGCACGACATCCAGCGCATGAACGACCTGCTGCTGCGGCTGCGCGACAAGGGCAACACCGTCCTCGTCGTCGAGCACAAGCCCGAGGTCATCGCCATCGCCGACCACGTCGTGGACCTGGGTCCGGGCGCGGGCACGGCGGGCGGACAGCTCTGCTACAGCGGGGACGTGGCCGGGCTGCGCACCTCCGGCACGCTGACCGGCCGTCACCTCGGACACCGGGCGCGGCTGCGGGAGCCGGTGCGCGCCCCGCGCGGCCACCTGTCGGTCAAGGGCGCCGATCTGCACAACCTGAAGGACGTCAGCGTGGACGTGCCGCTGGGGGTGCTGGCGGTGGTGACCGGGGTCGCGGGCTCCGGGAAGAGTTCGCTGATCCACGGGTACCTGGCCGGGCGGGACGGGGTGGTGGTGGCCGACCAGTCGCCGATCCGCGGTTCGCGCCGCTCCAACCCGGCGACGTACACGGGCCTGCTGAACCCGATCCGGACCGCCTTCGCCAAGGCCAACGGGGTCAAGGCGGCGCTGTTCAGCGCCAATTCGGAGGGCGCCTGCCCGAAGTGCAACGGCCTCGGACTGGTCTACACGGACCTGGCGATGATGGCCGCGGTGGCCTCGGTCTGTGAGGAGTGCGAGGGCCGGCGGTTCACGCCGGAGGTACTCACGTACCGGCTGCGCGACAAGAACATCAGCGAGGTGCTCGACATGCCGGTGGCGGAGGCGTACGAGTTCTTCACCACCGGGCAGGCGCGCGCGATCCTGGGCCGGCTCGCCGACGTGGGGCTGGGATATCTGCGGCTCGGCCAGCCGCTCAACACGCTGTCGGGCGGCGAGCGCCAGCGGCTCAAGCTCGCCATCAACATGGCGGAGAAGTCGTCCACGTACATCCTCGACGAGCCGACGACCGGGCTGCACATGGCCGACGTGGACAAGCTCCTCGCCCTGCTGGACCGCCTCGTCGACAGCGGGAACTCGGTGATCGTCATCGAGCACCACCAGGCGGTGATGGCGCACGCGGACTGGCTGATCGACATCGGCCCGGGCGGCGGCCACGCGGGTGGCGAGGTCGTCTTCGAGGGCACTCCGGCCGCCCTGGTGGCCGGGTCGGACACGCTGACCGCCCGGCACCTGCGGGAGTACGTCGGCTCGTAGGCCGGCCGCGTTCGGCCCGGGGCGCGCGGGGAGAAACGGGCGAACGGGACGCCCCGGCGCGCCCCGGCTCAGCCGAAGGTGAGCTCGCCCGCGCCGAGCGGGGCGAAGAACCGCTCCACGTCCGCGTCGGTCACGTCCCCCAGGGCGGGCGGCGACCAGCGCGGCCGGCGATCCTTGTCGACGACCTGGGCCCGGATGCCCTCCACCAGGTCGGGGGAGGGCAGGGCGTTGCAGGAGACCCTGAACTCCTGGGCCAGCACCCGCTCCAGCGAGTCGAGCGCCGCCGCCCGGCGCACGGCGGCGAGGGTGACCTTCAGCGCGGTCGGGGACTTGGCCAGGATCGTCTCGGCGGCCTCCTTGGCGGCCGGCTCGCCCTGGCCGAGCAGCCGGTCCACGATCTCCTCGACGGTGTCCGCGGCGTAGCAGTGGTCGATCCAGGCCCGCCGGTCGGCGAGGTCACCGGGCGGCGGCGCGGCGGCGTACCGGGGCAGCACCTCGTCGACGGGGGCCGCGGCGAGCCCGGCGGTCAGCTCGGGGAGCCGCGCGGCGGGGACGAAGTGGTCGGCGAGCCCGCACAGCAGCGCGTCGGCTGCGCCCACGGCCGCGCCGGTGAGGGCGAGATGGGTGCCGAGCCGGCCCGGTGCGCGGCCGAGCAGCCAGGTCCCGCCGACGTCGGGGACGAAGCCGATGCCGGTCTCGGGCATGGCGACGCGGGAGCGTTCGGTGACGACGCGGACGCGGCCGTGGGCGGAGACGCCGACACCGCCGCCCATCACGATGCCGTCCATAAGGGCGACGTAGGGCTTCGGGTAACGGGCGATGCGGGCGTTGAGGCGGTACTCGTCGCGCCAGAAGTCCGCGGACGCGGTGCCCCCGGCCTTGGCGTCGTCGTGGATGGCCCGGATGTCGCCGCCCGCGCACAGGCCGCGCTCACCGGCGCCGCGGATCAGCACCTGGTCGACGGCGGGGTCCTCGGCCCAGCCGGTGAGGGCCTCGTCGATCCGCAGCACCATGGGGTGGGTGAGGGCGTTGAGGGCCCTGGGCCGGTTGAGGGTGACCACCCCGGTCCGGCCCTCGATGTCGAACAGCACTGTGTCGTCTTCGGTCTTCACACCGGTCAGTATGTAGCGTGAACCCCATGCGGAAGATCGTCCTCATGATGGGGGTCTCCCTCGACGGATACATCGAGGGACCCGAGCGGCAGATCGACTGGCACGTCGTCGACGACGAGCTGCACCAGTACTTCAACGACGAACTCCGCACGATGGGCGGATTCCTGAGCGGCCGCGTCACGCACGAGCTGATGGCCGATTTCTGGCCGACCGCCGACGCCGACCCCGCGATCACCGGGCCGATGGCCGAGTTCGCCGGCATCTGGCGACCCATGCCGAAGTACGTGTACTCGCGCACCCTGCCCCAGGGCGAGACCGACTGGAACACCACGGTCGTGCGGGACGTCGTACCTGCGGAGGTCGCCGCGCTCAAGGCGGCCCCGGGCGGGGACCTGGCACTGAGCGGAGCCGATCTCGCCGCCTCGTTCCTGCGCCACGACCTCGTGGACGCGTACCACATCTGTGTGCACCCGGTGCGGATCGGGCGCGGCAAACCGCTCTTCCTGCCCCTCGACTACGGCCCGACGCCGCTGCGCCTCGACGCCACGCGCACCTTCGGCAACGGCGTCGTACTCCTGCGCTACGGCCGCCCGTAGGCCCCGGGCGTCTGCCCGAAGGCCTTGCGGAAGACGTCGATGAACGCACTCGCGGACGACCAGCCGCAGCGGTGCGCGACCGCCGTCACCGGAGTGCCCACCGCCAGCAGCCGCAGCGCCTGGTGCAGTCGCAGCTGGGTGCGCCACTGCGGGAAGGTCATGCCCAGCTCGGCCCGGAACAGCCGGCTCAGCGTCCGCTCCCCCGCCCCGGCCCCCGCCTGCGCGGCGAGCGCGGCCAGCCCGCGCGGGTCGGCCGGATCGGCGTGCAGGAGCGCGCACACCGCCGCGAGCCGCGGATCGGCCGGGGCGGGCAGGTGCAGCGGCTGGAGCGGCGAGGCCCGCAGCTGGTCGAGGAGCACCCCGAGCAGCCGGCGCCGCTCGGGGCCGGTGTCCTCGGGGGCGCGCGTGTAGGCAAGGATCAGCTCGCGCAGCAGCGGGCCGACCGCGATCACGGCCGGCCCGTCCAGGGACAGCGGGTTGAGCCGGGTCGGCAGGCCGACCGAGTGCAGGTCGGTACGGCCGAAGGCGCGGTGTTCGTGCACGGTCCCGGCCGGGATCCACAGGGCCCGGGTCGCGGGGGCCACCCAGGTGCCGGCGTCGGTGGTGATGGACAGGACCCCGGAGCCCGCGTAGGCGATCTGATGGTCGTCGTGGCGGTGCGGATCGATCCCGACGTCGGTGTCGAGCTCGCGGATGCTGGTCGCGGCCCGCGGTGTGTGGCGGATGCCCAGCTGGCGGTTTTTCTGCATCACCAGGCAATTTATCGGAAGCGCGACGCCCTGGGCGAGGGCGATTCTCGACCGGTGAAGTCAGTGATCAGAACAACTCCGGTCCGGCGCCGTACCGCCGCCCTCGCGGCGGGCCACTCGTGCGTGGACGTCTACCAGGGCGCCGTCGCCGCGCTCGTCCCCTTCCTCGTGGCGGAGCGCTCGTACGGATACGCCGCCGCGTCCGGCATCGTGCTCGCCGCCTCGCTGCTCTCCTCAGTGGTCCAGCCGCTCTTCGGGATGCTGGCCGACCGCCGCCAGGCGCCCTGGCTGATACCGGTCGCCACCGGCGCCGCCGGGCTCGGCATCGCACTGGTCGGGCTGGACGCCGGCTACCCGGCCACGGTAGCGGCCGTGGCCCTCTCGGGTCTGGGCGTCGCCGCCTACCACCCGGCGGCCGCCCGGCTGGTGCGCGCCACGGTGGGCGGGCCCGGGCACACGGCGATGAGCTGGTTCGCGCTCGGCGGCAACATCGGCTTCGCCTGCGCGCCGTTGCTGGTCGTCGGCGCCCTGGCGGTGCCCGGGCCGGCCGGCTGGTGGCTGCTGGCGCTCCCGGCCGCGCTCGGCGTCCTCCTGGGCCGGCCGCCCGCCCCCACCGGCGCGGCCGCCTGCCCCGCCGCCCGGGCGGAGAAGGCCACCGCGGCCGCCCTGGGGGAGAACCGGCCCGCTTTCCTGCTCCTCTCGCTCGTCGTGATCGTCCGTTCCGTCGTCTTCATCGGCCTGAGCACCTTCATCGCCCTGTACGTACGCGAGCGCGGCGGCGGTGAAACCGCCGGCGCCGTCGCGCTGTTCGCCCTGTTCGCGGGCAGTGCGGGCGGCACGCTGCTCGGCGGCCGGCTGGCCGGGCGCTGGGGCCGGGTGACCACGGTCCACCGCGCGTACGCCGCCGCCGTGCCCGCCGTCGCCGGGATCCTCTTCCTGCCGCTGCCGCTGGTGTACCCGTGCGCGGCGCTGGCCGCCGCCGCGCTCTACGTGCCCTTCTCGCTCCAGGTCACCCTGGGCCAGGACTACCTCCCCACGCGCATGGGCACGGCCGGCGGGGTCACGCTCGGCCTGACCGTCAGCGTGGGCGGCCTGGCCGGCCCGCTCATCGGCGCCGCGGCCGACGCCACGTCGCTGCGCGTGGCGCTGCTGCCGCTGGCCGTCCTGCCGGTGCTCGCGTGGGCGCTGGCCCGGCGGCTGCCCGAGCCGGTACCCGCACCGGTTCCTGAGGGTCGCCACGGCGGGTGAACCCGGGCTCCGTCGGGCGGCGGGCGGTCCCGGATGCGCAAGGACCGGCTCCCGCGCCCGTCAGTCGCGGGGGCGGGCCCGGTGGGCCCGCCAGGCGGCCAGGGCCTCGGTGCGGGCGCCGTCGGGGTGGCGGGCGTGCCAGTCGCGCAGGAATCGGTTGAACTCGAACTGGGCGGCGACCTCCTGCGGCTGCGCCGCCTGTGCGCGGGTGGCGTGCCAGTGGGCGACGGCCTCGGAGAGGGTGCGGCCCGCGCCCTGGGCCACGTACTCCCGCATGAAGGCGTCGAAGTGGAATCCAGGTCCGATCTCCCGGACGAAGAACTCCCGGAGCACCTGGCTGCACCGCTGCCCCGGCGGGATCACGGTCGCGCCGTCGACGGGGGCGGCGAGCTGGCGGCCGCCCCTGCGGGCGGTGGGGGCCGGGGACGGGGCGGGTCCGGGCGGCAGGCCGTCGAGCGCGGCGGTCAGCCGGGCCGTGACGGCGGCCTTGCCGCCCCCGGCCGACAGGCCCATCTCGCGCGCCAGCGCACTCAGCTCGGCCAGCGTCCAGTACCAGCGGGCCAGCTCCGCACCGGTCAGCGCCGGGGTCAGGGCAGGCCGGGATTCCCCGATATTCGCACTCATGTTCCCATTCTAGATCCTTGCAGCCTTGGCTGAATGTCCAATAATGTCGGGAAATGACCGCTGACCCGACCCGCCTCGCTCTCGGCGAGGCCACCGCCCTGGTCCTCATCGACCTGCAGAGGGGCATCCTGGACCTTCCCATCACCCGGCCCGCCACCGACATCCTCAAGAAGGGGATCGCACTCGCCGAGGCGTTCCGCGCCCGCAAGCTGCCCGTGGTCCTCGTCAAGGTGGCCTGGTCCCCCGACGGCGGCGACCTGCCCACCGCCAATGTGGACCGCCCGGGCCCGGCCGCGGCCCCGCCCGCCGCGTTCTCCGAGATCCCGGCAGACCTCGCCGCCCTCGCCGACGTGGTCGTCACGAAGCGCCACTGGGGCGCCTTCACCGGTACCGAGCTGGACCTCCAGCTCCGCCGGCGCGGCATCCACCAGATCGTCCTGGCGGGCATCTCCACCAGCGTCGGCGTGGAGTCCACCGCACGCACGGCCTGGGAGCTCAGCTACGACCTGGTCTTCGTTGAGGACGCCACCGCCGACACGGACCCCGACTCCCACGCGCACAGCTTCGGCAAGATCTTCCCGCGCATCGGGAAGGTCAGCGCTACCGACGAGGTCATCGCGGCTCTGGATCCCGGGCCCCGTTCCCGACCGGGTCCCTGACCGCCGCCGGGGCGGCCACTTCCAGCCAGACGCATTTGCCCTCCGGCTTGGGCTGGGAACCCCAGCTGCGCGCCAGACGGTCCACGATCAGCAGCCCGTGCCCGCCGGGCCGGCCCGCCTGCGAGGGCGAGCGCGCCGGCAGGGGGACCGGCGGCGCCGGGTTCCCGTCGGTCACCTCGATCCGCAGCCGTTCGTCGTCGCAGTCCAGCAGCAGCGCGCTCGGCCCGCCGCCGTGCAGGCAGGCGTTGGCCACCACCTCGGACACCAGCAGCAGTACGTCCTCGGCCGTGTCCCGCCCCTCCGGTGTGGCGGCCGGGAGCCAGTGCCATGCGGCCAGCGCCCGGCGCGCGAATTCACGGCTGCGCGTCACGACATCGGTGGCCCCGTCCAGTACCAGGTACCAGGTCCGGTCGGGTGACCCCCGCTCTTCCATGACGGTCAGACTCCTCCGTGTCGACGTGACGTGGCGCATCCAGGGGCGCGTCCGGGGACGCATCCGGTGGCGAAGGTGGCGAATACGGTGGCGCATCCGGACTCCGCGCTGCCGCGTGCGCGCGCAGCCGACCCGCCGGGCTAGCCCGGTGGGCCGCTCGCCCGGCCCAGTGCTTCCGCCACATCGGCGTGCACGGGGAAGACCCCGTCCGCGCCGGTGATGTGGAACATCCGGGCGACCGACCCGCGCAGCCCGGTCAGTTCCAGGCTGCCGCCGGCCTCCTGGGCCGAGAGCCGGCTGTGCAGCAGCACGTTCAGCCCGGTGGAATCGCAGAACCCCAGTCCCGACAGGTCCACCACCAGTCGGCCACCCTGGGTGACCGCCGCGTCGAGGGCGTCACGCAAGGGCTGCGCCGTGTCGTGATCCAGCTCCCCCGCCAGCTCAAGGACGACGGCTCCGTCCACGCTCTGCACCGCGACGGTGAAGCGTTCGTTGTCCGCTCCCGGAATCATCCGGCATCACCCTTCCGTCCTGCTTCCTGCACCTTCCCAGAAGCCACGGGGATACGCCTCATCCGCGCACGATGTGGGACGCCTAGGACGGGGGCGGGGGCGGGGGCCGGCCGGCCCCGCAAGCGCCGCGCCCAGGGGCCGTCGCGTGGCGGCCGGATTCGGTCCGTCCGGCCCCGATTGGCCTGTTCCGGCTGGTGACACGCGGTCCGATGACCCGTATCCATGACGTGCGTACCCGGGGGGATTCCGGCTCGCACGTCGACCGACAGCACTGGCGCCCTGGGGCGCAGACACGACATGGGGTGGCACTCGGTGTTAGCCAAACGGGCGAGATCCACGACGGCCTACGGTGTTCGGCACGCTCCTGGCGCGGACCGCCCCAGGTACCTGATCCTGGGCCCGGTCGAGGTGCACCTCGCGGGCCGCCCGTGCACTCCCACGGCGCTCAAGCGCCGGGCCCTGCTCGCCCTCCTGCTGCTGCACGCCAACAAGACCTTCTCCGTGGACACCCTGATCGACGAGCTCTGGGACGGCCGGCCGCCCCGATCCGCGGTGGCCACCCTGCAGATGTACGTGTCGGGGCTGCGCCGGACCCTGGACCCCGGGCACAGCCGGGGCGGCCGGGACCCCCGGCAGCACCCCCTGCTGCGTACGGCCGGTTCCGGGTACATGCTGCGCGTGGGTCCGGGAGAACTGGACCTCGACGGCTTCCGCAAGGCGGCCGCCCTCGGCCGCGGCCTGCTGGCCTCCGGGGACTGCCACGGAGCGGGAGAGGCGTTCCGGGACGCGCTGGCCATGTGGCGCGGGTCCCCGCTGGGGGGCCTGGGCCAGGCGGGATTGCCCGCGCACTACGGCGTCCGGCTGGAGGAGGAACGGCTGGCGCTGATACACGACCGGATCGGCGCGGACACCTGTCAGGGCCGCGCCCGCGAGGTCGTCGGCGAGCTGGAGGAGCTCTGCGCCCGCCATCCGCTGCGCGAGGCGTTCCACGAGCAGTTGATGCTGGCCCTGGCCGACACCGGGCGCCGGGCCGAGGCGCTGGACGCGTACACCCGCGCGCGGCGCGAGGTCGTGGAGAACATGGGCATCGAGCCCGGTCCCGCGCTCCAGGCGGCGCAGCGCACGCTGCTGGGCGGCGGGCGGCCCGCGAACGCCGGGCACGAGCGGTGCCGCCGGGGGTAGGGGCCGCGTCAGCCCAGCCGCCAGTCGAGCCTGCGCCGGAAGTACACCAGCGGCTCGCCCTCGCTCAGGACGCACTCCCCGACCTCGCCCACGAGGATCACGTGGTCGCCGTGGGGGAACACCGCCCCGGCCCGGCAGTTCAGGTACACGGGCACGCCGAGCAGCCGGGGCACCCCGTCGTCCCAGCTCCAGCGGACACCGGTGAACTTGTCCTCCGCGCCGCCGGCGAACACCGCGGCGAGGTCGGTGTCCCCGGCGCCGAGCAGGTGGACGCCGAAAGCCGTACCCGGGCGCGGGTCAAGCTCGCGGCAGGTCCGTGAGCTGCGGGCAAGCGCCACCAGCACGGAGGGCGGCCGCACGCTGTACGAGCAGACCGAGGACACCAGCAGTCCGCACGGCCGGCCGTCGGCCCGCCGTGCGGACACCACGGCGACCCCGGACACCAGGCGTGACATCGCCTCGGTGAACAGCTCCGCCGTCTCGCTCCGGCCCTGCGGGGCCCGGCCCTGCCGCAGGCTCATCGCCCCTACCCGGCCGCGAGCAGGCAGGAGTCCCGGTGGCTGAGCGCGTCGGGGTCCTCGGTGGCGGCGAACACCGCGTCGAAGTCCGCCGCCGCCTCGGTGAAACGGCCCGCCGCCTCGTGGACCACGGCCCGGTTGAAGCGGAACTCGGGACGGTCGGCGAGCTCCACCGCGCGGTCGAAGTCCGCCGCCGCGGCGGCCAGGTCACCCGCGGAGTAGGCGAGTTCGGCCCTGACCGCCCAGGCCTCGGCCAGCTCGGGATCGCTGCGCAACGCGGCCTCGACGGCGCGGACCGCTTCCGCCGGCCGCCCGTCCTCGGCCAGCAGGCGCCCTTGCAGGCACAGCAGATGCGGGTGCTCGGGGGCCAGCGCGAGTCCGGCGGCCACGCTCTGAAGCGCCGCGTTCGTCTCACCGAGGTCGTCCAGCACGCCGGCGCGTCCGAGCAGCGCCGGGGCGTGCCCGGGGTCGAGCTCCAGGGTGCGGTCGAAGTCGGCGAGCGCACCCTGGGCGTCGCCCAGTTCCATCCGGGCGTCGCCCCGGTTGTAGTACGCCTCGGGGAAGGGCGGTTCGAGGCCGAGCGCCGTCTCGTAGTCGGCGATGGCCTCTTCGGTGCGGCCCAGTTTGCGCAGGATGTTGCCCCGGTTGAAGTAGTGGTCGGCGAAGTCGTTGTCCGCGTCCATGATCTCGGCGTAGTCCTCCAGGGCCGCCTCCAGCCGGCCGCTCATGCCGTTGACCTGGGCCCGGTTGTAGCGCAGCCCGACGCGGTGCCAGGTGCGCTCGCCGAGGCCCAGTTCCCGGTCCAGCCTTTCCATGCCTTCGTCGAGCAGCCGGAGCGCCTCGTCGGGCCGCTTGGCCCGGACCTCCACCAGGGCGAGGCCGTTGCGGTTGAACACCGAGTAGAAGGCGCGCTCCTTGGGGTCCGGCAGCAGGTCCGCGATGGCGATGGCCTGGTTGACCCAGGCTCGGGCCTTGCGCTCGTCGCGGCGTTCCTCGGGGTAGTGGCGGGCGTAGAGCATCCCGATCTCGTAGGCGAGCTTCATGTGGTGCGCGGGGTCGATGGTGGCGGTCCGCGCCTCCTCCTGGAGGACCGCCGACTCGTCGGGGCGGCCTGCGGCCGCCAGGCACACCCCGGTCTCCCGGATGAAGATCCACCACAGGTCGGGGCGTTCCGCCGGGTCCACGGCCAGTCGGCCCGCCTCGCCCAGTTCCGCGGCCGCGTGGTAAAAGCCCAGGTACTTGCACCGGCCCAGGGCCCACCGCAGGGCGTCCAGTCCCGCGCCGCCGGGGTCGCCGCCGCGCATGAGGTGGTACGGCAGGGCGCCGAGCCTGAGCGAGGACTCGCCCGCTTCCGCCCGCTCCGTCAGGTCCGCGGCCCGCCGGTCGTGCAGGGCGGCCCGCTCGGCGGGGGCCAGCTGCTCGTACGCGCGGAGCAGCGCGGGGTCGTCGTCGGCGCCGTCGGCGTCCACGTACCGCTGAGCCGCCGCGGGACCGGCGGGCACGGCGTCGGGGACGGGGGCCTGGGCCGGGGCCGAGCCGGTGATCCTGGTCGTGTGCGCGCCGAGTGCGGCGGGCAGCGAAACGGACAGCGTGCCCGGCGGATCGGCCAGTTCCCCGGTGCCGGTGCACACCACGATGGTGAGCAGCCCGGCGGGGATCCTGCGCACTGCGGCCGCCAGGAACTCCTGGTCGGTGGCATCGGCGTGCTGGACGTTCTCCACGACCAGGGTCCGCGGCCCGTCGCCGGCATCGGCCAGCGCGGTGAGGAGGAAGTCGACCAGGCCGTGCGAGACGCGCAGCGAGTGCAGCCGCGCCGGGTAGCGGCTGACCTCGCCCGGGGCCGCCGACTGCTGTTCCAGGGCGCGGGTGATCGCCGGTACCAGAGGCTTCAGCTCCGGGGTGCTCTCCTGGAGTTCGATGTAGTGGCGGTCGGCGAGGGCGGGCCGGCGGCGGAGCGCTTCCGGGGCCACGGCCCGGAGCAGGGTGCCGGCGGCGGTGTACGGGCCGCGCAGCCGCCGGTGCGCGTCCACGGACGCGAGGAGGGGAGGCAGTTCGAGGCCGGCCCGCAGCCGGTCACGCTCCGCGCGCTGCGGAGCGGAGATCCAGTAGTGGCCGCTCATGGGCCTGCCTTTCACATAAGTGGCCGTCGGGAGCCCCGTCCGGGCGTTCCCTCAGGCGATGACGTGGTCGAGCCGGGACCGCCGGCTGCGCAGGCGCTCCCTGACGGCGATCCAGAGGGCGAGGCCCACCTGGGCGAAGGTCAGCAGCAGGAAGACCGAGGAGTCGAGCAGGAGGACCCAGTCCGCTCGGTGGCCCGCACCGAAGCGGTCGAGCGAGGCTGTGATCATCTGCAGGAAGACCGGGCCGAGCCCCAGCAGGAACGTGCTCAGGCTGATCGTGTACCCGACGAGGATCAGCCAGGAGTACCAGCGCGCCGCCCGCCGGTCCACGGGGTGCCACGTGCCCTCGTCCACCAGCAGGTGGGTCCGCCCGAGGAGCCGGTTGAACCGGTTGCGGAGCAGGCGCACTGACGTGGTGTGCAGGTCCACGCAGCCGAGCGCGGTGGTGATCAGCACGTAGACGTCGGTGCGCAGATAGAGGAAGAACTGCCAGAGCAGCCGGATGACCGCGGCGAACGCCACGGCCAGGCACACCCGGCCGACGAGCGCGGCCCCGCCGCCCGGTCCCAGGGCGTCGGCCACCGTGATCAGCAGGCTGATCAGGACGACGTCGGCGACCATCCCGGCCAGGATCGGCAGGTAGCGCTTGCGGCGCTCCACCGCGACCAGGCCGTCCAGTGAGGTCTCGACCACGAGGAAGTAGAAGCGGTACGACATCCGGGTCCGGGAACGGATGCCGAGGCGGCGGCCGGCCAGGGCGTGGAACAGTTCGTGGACGGCGATGAGCGGCACGGCGACGATCAGCAGGACCACGTTGATCACCGCGTAGTAGTCGCTGAACAGCAGGTCCCGCGCCGTCGGTACGAGGTCGGGCTCCAGCAGCATGCGCAGCACCGCCCAGGCCGTGATCGCGCCGTAGCAGACCCAGGCGGCCGGCGAGAACAGGGCCCGTCCGAGCCGCTGCCAGCGCACCGGCTCGGCCGCGGCCGGTTCCTCGTCCGCCGCGCGGACGAAGCCGAGTTCGTACAGGGCCTCGACGACGTCCGCGACGTCGGCGCGCTCCCCGTACTCGGCTTCGTACCAGTCGGCGGCCTGTGCGGGTGTGGCCCCCTCCTGCAGGCGGCGTACCAGCTCGGCGCCGTCCGGCGGGAAGATCGCGTACGAGTCGGTGTCCTGACGGCCGATGGTGACCTCGCCGCCGTCCTCCAGGTAGACCAGCGGGTGGAGCGCCAGCGGCGCGTCGTCGGAACTGCGGAGATCTCGGTCCGCCATGGCGCTGCTCCCTCTCTGCCTGCTCTCCCGGGCGGCATCGGGCCCCGGCCGCGGCGGGGGCCCGATGCCGGACTCACCTGACGCGAGGTCAGGCGGGGTTCGGGTAGACCGAACAAGCGGAGGACGTGAGGCGGACGGGGCCGGCCTTACGAATCTGGATCTTCTTCATCTGTGCACCTCCTTCGCAGGATCGGGGGCTGTGCTCCCATCCTGGAGAGGGCCTCCAAAACTTCTCCATACGTCCGCCAAATTCCCTTCACACGGCTGGAGAGGCCGTGGAAGGGAGGGGGCAAGGGGCGGGCGGCGGGACGCGCGCTGTCAGGTGCGCTGTCCCGCCGCCCGCGTTCTCAGGAGGCCGTGACGCGAATCGCGTCGGCCTGCTCGCCGGCCCGGGTGAGGGCGACGGGTGCGGTGGACGGCGGGGCCGGGGTGGCCAGCCAGCCCAGCAGGGCCTCACCGCGGGTGACGACGACGGCGGCGGAGCCCGCCGGGAGGTACAGCTCCCACCCGCCGTCGGGGCCGGTGACCCGGTCGTCGCCGTCGGTCGGGTTGAAGGCGCCGGTGATCCGTACGGCGCCCGGGCCGGTCCGGCCGAGTACGAGCGCCCGCCGGTGCTCGGACGTGCAGCGCGGTGCGCCCGCCGACGGCAAGGCGGCCACGAAGGCGGCGACCGCACCGTCGGCCGGGACGTCCGCGGCGAGCCTCAGCTCGCCCGGCGTCCCGGGCTCGTCGGACGCTGCACCGTGCGGCGCTCCGGCGCGCAGGATCCCGACGGGGATCCCCTGGCCGTCGCCGCTCCGCCGGGGGTGCTCGTCGAGCCATCCCAGGCCGATCAGCCTGCCGTGCTCGCGCAGCTGTTCGTGTACGGCGTCGGCGAGTTCCCCGAGCGCGGTCCGGCCGTCGCGCTGCCAGGCACCGGTCTCGGGCAGGGCCCGGTCGAGGAGGACCAGCGCGTCGCGTTCCGGCTCGCTGTCGAGGAGCAGGCCTCCGAAGCGGTCGAGGAACGCGGCCAGCAGCCGCAGCCCTTCGGCGTTCGCGGTGTGTGCGCCGGCCTCGGTGAGCGGGGCTCCCGGGCAGTACGGGGGCGCGTGCAGGGCCGGGTCGACGCCTTCGGCGCGCAGCCCCGCGGGGTCCATGTCCACGAGGCCGCCCCAGCTGCCCGCGGCGCAGGCGGTGTAGACGCTGACCGTGGTGGAGCCCAGCAGCAGCGCCAGCAGCGCGTTGAACACCGGGGTGCGCGGCTGGGCGTAGGTCTCGTCGGTCCAGGTGAAACCCCAGTTGGCCTCGACCACATCGGTACCGCCGAGCATGATCCCGGTCAGGTGGGAGGAGAAGGCCGCGGTGTCGCGGGCCGGGTTTCCCACCCACTCGGTGTGACCGGCCAGGTGGCGGGAGCCCTGGACCGCGCGCTGCCGGGCGGCCCACGCGTCGAGGGCTCCCGGAGCCGTGGTGCTCGCCAACGGTACGTTGGCCAGCCGGGCGGGGCCGGCCGGGAAGAGGTCGCAGATCCGGTCCCACAGGCCCACGATGGCGTGGCCGCACCACTCGGACCAAAGGGCCCGCAGGGTGCCGCTCCACCGGTCGAGGTCCTGGGCGGCCAGTGCGGCCTCGTCGGTCAGGCCGCGCTCGGTGAGCCACTGCGCGAAGGCCTCCCGGGCGGCCGGTGAGGCGTCCTGGGCGTCGACGCGCAGGCCCGCCTCGCCGGCCATGCCCTCGTTGCCGAGCTGGAGCGCGACCACCGGTCCGTGGGGCGCCGCGGCCTTGGCCACGACCTCGTCGGCGACGGCGCGCAGCCAGGTCTCGGCCTCGGCCGCGACCGCCGGGTCGAGCAGGCTGGGCAGCGGCTTGTCCTGGGAGGTGAGCACTGCGCCGTCCAGGCCGCGGTACGGGTTGTACGGGGGCCCGCAGAGCCGGTCGGGCAGCCCGCCGAGCTGGACCTCGGCGTGGATGAAGGGGCCGGGTTTGAGGAGTACGGCCAAGTCCGCCCGGGCGGCCAGCTCCAGGAATCCCGTCACATCGCGCTGCGGGTCGGTCCTGCCGGTGAAGTCGAAGGTCCGCTCCGCGCCTTCACCGGTCTCGTGGAACCGCCACGGCAGGTAGCAGGACACGACGTCGACGCCGAGGCGGCGCAACTCCCGCAGGTTCGAGGCCCAGTTGGCGGGGTCGGCCCGGTAGTACGGGTACTCGCCGACGACGACGGGACGGCCGGCGCCCGGGACCAGGGCGTCGTTGATGCGGGTCATGCCGCCGCCTCAGGGTGCGGGGGTACGAGGACGACCTTCAGCGCGGTGTACCGGGCGCCGGGGAGGGCGGCGAGGGCCCTGAACGCCTCTTCGTGCTCGGCGAGGGGGAAGCGGTGGGTGACCACACGCTCCAGCGGCAGGGTCCGGGCGAGTTCGATGGCCTTGGGGAAGATCTGGCTGTTGTAGTCCCCCGCGCCGATGATCTGCAGCCCGCGCTGGAGCAGGCTCAGCGGGCGCACCGTGGCGGAGGCGTTGCTGTTGAAGCCCATGATGACGACCCGGCCGCGCAGAGCGGCGTAACCGATGCTCTGTTCCAGGAGGCTGCCGACGGAGTCGACGACCAGGTCGCCGCGCGCCGCGAGTTCCCCGTCCCCGGGGGTGTGGACGGTGACGCGGCCGCCGAACTCGGGGGCCTCGAACACCTCGTGGTCGAGCTGCCGGCGCACCGGGTCGGGTTCCACCAGCAGCACCCGGGCCCCGTACAGCTGGGCGGCCATGGCGGTGACCACGCCCATGGGTCCGCCGCCGACGACGATCGCCGTCTCACCCGCGACGAGCCGTCCGGCTTCGAGGTTGTTCAGGGCGCAGGCGAGCGGCTCGACGACGACGGCGCGGTCGAAGCTCATGTCGTCGGGTACGGCGTGGCAGAAGAGTTCGGGGAGGCGGATGAACTCCGCGAAGGAGCCGTCGTAGTCCAGGCCGACCTCGGTGCCCGTCTTGTGGCCGCAGAAGTTCAAGTGGCCTTCGAGGCAGGTGGGGCAGTTGCCGCAGTAGAGGGTGGGGTTGACGATGACCCGGTCGCCCACGGCGAAGCGGGTGACGCCCTGACCGATGGAGTCGACGGTCCCGACGGCTTCGTGTCCCATCACCACGCCGGTCTCGGCGGGGAACTTGCCCACGAGCACGCTGCGGTCGGTGCCGCAGATGCCGCTCTGTGCGACCCGGATGACGACGTCGTCGGCGCGAGCGGCCTGCGGCTTCGGGTGGTCGACCAGGGCGAGCGTGCGGTCGGGGCCCAGCGTCAGCGCCTTCATGATGTCTTCCTTGTCGCCGGGGTGACGGTGCCGCCGAGGTCCCAGTGGACGGCGTCGAGCAGCTGCTTGTGGAGTTCGGGGGTGGAGGCGGCGATGCACGACTTCTGGTTCATGGGGCCGAGGTCCACGAGTGAGGTGGAGCCCAGGTCGTCGCCGTAGGCGTCGGTGATCACCACGCCGGCGAGGCGGGCGAGGTAGACGGCGGCCGCGATGTCGTAGGGGAAGAGGTGCAGGATCGAGCCGCGGCCCACGCGCCGGAACTCGTCCTCCGTCCGCGGGTGGTCGCGCAGGACCCGGTTGCCGATGTCGACGAAGGCGTCGAGCTGGCCGGTGATGATGCGCGAGATGGAGAAGGTGCTGCTGTTGAAGACGAAGATGCCGCCGGTGTTGGCCGACCGGTCGACCAGGTGGGCGTAGGCCTCGGCCATCAGTCGCATCGGGTGGCCGTTGAACTCGATCGACCAGAACATCGTGGCCAGGTCGGTGTTGCGGCTCAGGCGCGGCACGGGGGTGTGGAAGCCGCCGCTGGAGAGGCCTTCCTGATCGTCCCCGTAGATCCAGGCGCCGCTCTTGATCTCCACCAGCAGGGCGGCGGTGACGTCGGCGAGGGTGGGCGCCCCGTCGCGGTAGGGGGCGGCGGCGATGGACACCATGCCCATCTCCAGCCCGGCCGAGGTGGGGCGGGTGCCGTCGATCGGGTCGACGACGAGGAGCACCTGCGGGTCGGGCGCGAGTTCCACGTACGACCCGTCCTCGGTGTAGAGGGCGAGCGGGATCCCGGTGTGTGCGCGCAGGTGGTCGACCACGGCCCGTTCGGCCACCTCGTCCACGTCGAACTGGGCGTCGCCGCCGGGCGAGTCGCCGTGGACCTGGCGGACGAGGCCGCGGTCCGCGTAGGCGAGGAGTTCGGTGCGGACGTGCTCGCCGAGTTCCGTCAGCAGCTTCTTCAGCTCTTTCATCGGGTCAGCTCCGCGAGGAAGAGGTTCTCCAGTTTGTCGCAGATCTCGTCGGCCTGCTCCATCGTGAGGATCAGCGGCGGACGGATCTTGAGGACGTTGCCGTAGCCGTAGCGCGAGGTGCGCAGGATCAGCCCGTGTTCCATGGCCTTGTCGGCGAGGTGGTTGGTCAGCTTGACGGCGGGCTTGCCGTCGAGTTCGGCGATCTCGAAGCCGATCATGAGGCCGACGCCGCGGACGTCCACGATGGCCGGGTAGCGGCGTTGCATGTCGCGGAGGCGTTCCATGATGTGGTCGCCGGTCCTGGTCACGTTCGCGAGGAACTCCGGCCGGCGCACGATGTCCAGCGTGACGTTCGCGGCGGCGGCAGCGAGGAGGTTGGAACCGTAGGTGAAGGAGTGGTGGTTCGCGGGAAGTCCGGCGAGCCGCTCGTTGGTGAGGATGGCGGCCACCTGCGCGCCCGATCCGCCCAGCCCCTTGGCGGTGGTGATCGCGTCCGGCTCGACGTCGAAGTACTGGGCCGCGAACATGTGGCCGGTACGGCCGATCCCGGTCTGGATCTCGTCGAAGATCAGGGCTATTCCCTGCTCGTCGCAGAATGCCCGGAGTTTTTGCATGTAGCCGTCCGGCGGGACGATGTTGCCGCCGTTCCCGGATATCGGCTCGATCAGGACGGCGGCGACCCGGCCACTGCTGGCGTAGTCGACGAAATCCTCCAGCCGGTCTACGCACATCATTCCGCAGGTGTCCTTCTGCTGCCCGTAGAAGCAGCGGAAGCAATACGGGTCGGGCACTTGCAGGCTGCCCGGGAAGAGGTTGGGGAACGGCTCGCGGCGGAAGGAGTTGCCGGACATCGAGGTCATCATCATCGTCTGGCCGACGTGGCTGCGGAACAGGGTGATGACATCGGACTTGCCGGTGGCGAGCTGGGCCATCTTGATGGCCCCTTCATTGGCGGCCGAGCCGCCGGAAACCTTGGGGTGCACCTTCGTCAGTCCGGCCGGAGAGGTCTCCACGAGCCGCTGGACGAGCCCGTTGACCGGGTCGCTCTGGTAGGAGGAGGTAAGGTGGACCACCTTGTCGAGCTGCTCCTTCATGGCCGCGATGACGGCCGGGTGGGAGTAGCCGAGGCTCAGGTTGAACGTCGCCGACGCGCAGTCGAGGTAGCGCCTTCCGTCCTCGTCGTACAGGTAGACGCCCTCACCCCGCTCCATCTTGCGTTCACTGACGGGGTAATAGAGGTGATCGGTGACAACGGTGCTGGCCATTTTTCCTTCTCACGCAGGTAAGGGAAATACGTCAAGACTGTGAGAGCAATGCATGATTCATCCAAAGAGGCAGGGAACTGGTGGCCGCCGCACCGTTGTTGATTCATCGGTGGCGGCGGCCCGGATTGTTTACCCGTTCAGATCGGGCATCGGCGCCTGCTCATTCATACGATCACATCTCAAGTGACGGCGGCAAGTGCCAATTTGGGACATGTAAGTCACTTCGCGTACCGGGAATTTCAGCCAGGAAATAGCGCGGCGAGTGCCCCGGTGGAGGTGAAGACATGCCCCTGCAAACCAAGTTCACGCGCCGCCACGACGTTGTCCGCCCGGTCGTCCACGAAGAGGATCTCCCCGGCGGGCAGCGCCAGTTCACGTACGCACCACGCGTAGGCGGCGGGCTCCGGTTTGGCGCTGCCGATGCGGCAGGAGAACCCGACGGCCGCGAACAGGTTCAGCCACGGCTCGTATGTCTCGTACCGGACGGCCAGTTCCTCGGGGATGTTGGACAGCAGTCCGAGCGTGAGTCCGCGGTCGGCGAGGGTGCGGAGCAGGTCGACGCAGTCCTGGTCGACCTCGCTCCAGCTCGCCACGTCGGCCGCGATCAGCTCGGTGGTCAGGCGCTCGTCGAGCGGGATGTCCAGGTCGTCGCAGACGCCCTTCCAGTAGGCGGGACCGGACACGTCGCCGCGGTCGTACGGGGTGCGCCGCGACCAGTACGCCGCCCAGAACCGCTCGCGTTCCACGCCGGCCATGCGCTCCAGCACGGCCTGGGAGGCGGGCGACTGAAGGCGTGCGATGACGCCGAACATGTCGAAGAGGACGGCTTTCACGGCTGTCATCCTTGGGCTCCTCGGGTCGGGACGGCGTCCGGGTGGGCCGCGGAGCGCGAGCCGGGAGCCGAATCGAGGCCGGCCGGGCCGGCTTCCGGGTCGGCTTCCGCGTCGGCTTCCGGGTCGGGGGCGTTCTTGCGCAGCCACACGCTGAGGACGGCGCAGACGGCGGCGAGTGCGAACAGCACCAGCGGCGCCGCCCGCACGTCCATAGTGTCGATCACCCCGCCCAGCAGCGGCGGGAAGGCCACGCCGCCGATCATCGAGGCGGCGATCACGTATGCCCCGGCGGCGGCGACGCTCGGTACGGCCCGGTTCAGCCAGGGCAGGCAGGTGGGGAAGATGGGCGCGATCATCAGGCCGACGCCGAAGTACGCGTACGGGGCGAGCGCCGGGACGGTCGCGAGGAGCAGGAAGCCGGCCATGCCCGCGCAGCAGACGGTCAGGATGGACGGCGCGGACCAGCGCAGGCTCAGGGGGACGATGACGAACCGGCCGATGGTCATCGCCGCCCAGTAGGCGGAGGTCGCGGTGGCGGCGGTGGCGGCGCCGTAGCCGACGGCCTCCAGGTGGGTGGGCTCCCAGCCGCCGACGCCCGTCTCGATGGCCACGTGCAGGACGTAGACGCCGACGAACGCGGCGATGACCGGCAGGACGCGCGCTCCGCCCGCCCGGCCGGCCTCCGCGCCGACGGGCTCCGGCTCCCGGGCGGCCACGCCGCCGAGGGTGAGCAGGATGAGCAGGCAGACGACGCCGATGCCGACGAAGATCTCCGGATAGCTCTCCGCTCCGAGCCAGCCGACGAGGGCGGGACCGGCGATCGCGCCCACCCCGAAGTGGCCGTTGAGCAGGTTCAGCATCGCGGTGCTGCGGCGGCCGAACCCGACGGCGAAGAGCTGGTTGAGGCCGTAGTCGATGCCGCCGAAGCCCAGCCCGATGACCAGGGTGCCGGTCAGCGCCAGGATCCAGCTCGGCGAGAACGCGAAAACGGCCGCGCCCGCCGCCATGAGCAGGTAGGAGCCGCCGAGCAGCGTGCGGTTGCTCAGCCGCCCCCGCAGCACGTGATAGATCAGCACACCCAGCAGCGCGCCGACGAAGTGGGCGCTGAGGCTGAGCCCGGCCACGGCGGGGCTGATGCCGAACTCGTCCCGCAGCGCCGGGATCGCGGGACCGTACAGGGCCTGCAGGGCGCCGATCACCACGAAGGCGGCGCACGAAGCGATGATCGCGACGGTACTGAGCAGCGGTGCGGCCTTCTCGGACGGGTCGGCCTCAGGGGTGGCGGACATCGCTCTCCTCATCGTTGCTTGATCGAATGAACATCACCGATGTTCATTAGAGCCTCCAGATCACACACAACGGCGCACTTTACTCAGATTTGATGTTCGTTACCACACATGGGGTGTGCACCAGCACCCCCGGCAGCTCCCTCCCTGTGCTAAAAGCAGACACATGAACGTGATGGAGAGACACAGGTTCGTGGTCGCGCTGCTCATGAAGGAGAACCGCGCGACCGTCGCGGAACTGGCCGCAGCCACCGGTGCGTCGGAGATGACCATCCGCCGGGACCTGGAGGTGCTGGAGTCCCGCGGGGCCCTGCGCCGGGTGCGGGGCGGCGCGGTGAGCAACCTGCCGGGCGGGGTCGAGCCGCCGTACGCGATCCGCGCCATGTCCGGCGCGCAGGCCAAGGAGCGACTCGCGGCCACGGTGGTGAAGCTGCTCACCGACGGCGAGACCGTCGCCCTGGACACCGGCACCACCGCCGTGGCCGTCGCCCAGGCGATGGCCGGCCGGAAGCTCACCGTCACCCCGCTGTCCCTGCACGCCGCCTTCACGCTCTCCGGGCATCCGGACATCCAGCTCGTGCTGCCCGGCGGCCAGGTGCGCCCCGAAGAGCTCTCCTTCTACGGCCGCACACCCGTCCAGACGTTCCAGGACCTGTGCTTCGACACCTTCATCCTGGGCTGCTGCGGCGTCGACCCGGTCCAGGGCGCCACCGCGTACAACCTGGACGACGTACAGGTGAAGCGGGCCGCCGTGGCGGCGGCTCAGCGGGTGATCCTGGTCGCGACCGCCGACAAGCTCGGCCGCGCGGCGCTGGGCCGCATCTGCACGATGGAGCAGATCGCGCTCATCGTCACCGACGCGCCGGAGGACTCGCCGGTGGTGGAGGAACTCCGGGCGCAGGGCGTGGAGGTGGTCCACCCGGCGGACGGCTGAGCCCGGCGGGGCTGACCCCGGCGGGGAACGACCGCCGGGCCGAGGTCAGTGCAGGTCGGCCCCCGCGGGGGTGTCGTCCAGGAAGCCGCCCGACTGGTGCTGCCACAGCTTCGCGTAGGCGCCCTCCGCGGCCAGCAGCTCCTGGTGCGTGCCCTGTTCGAGGATCCGTCCGCGGTCGAGGACGACGAGCCGGTCCATGGTGGCGACCGTGCTCAGCCGGTGCGCCACCACGAGCGCCGTCCGCCCCTCCATGAGCCGCCACAGCGCCTCCTGGACGAGGATCTCGCTCTCGGAGTCGAGGGCGCTGGTCGCCTCGTCGAGCAGCAGGATCGGCGCGTCGCGCAGGATCGCCCTGGCGAGGGCGACCCGCTGGCGCTGTCCGCCGGACAGCTTCACCCCGCGCTCGCCCACCATGGTCTCGAAGCCGTCGGGAAGCGCGTCGGCGAACTCCGTGACGTGCGCCGCCTCGGCCGCGCGGCGGATCTCGGCGTCGGTGGCGCCCGGCCGGGCGAAGGCGATGTTGTCCCGCAGCGTGCGGTGGAACATCGCCGGATCCTGCGGCACGTAGGCGATCAGACTGCGCAGGTCGGCCTGGCGCAGCCTGCTGATGTCCTGACCTCCGATCAGGATCCGGCCGCCGTCGATGTCCGTCATCCGCAGCAGCAGCCGGCTGAGCGTGGTCTTGCCCCCGCCGGACCGGCCGACCAGGCCGATCTTCGCCCCGCTGGGCACGACCAGGTCGAGGCCCTCGAAGAGCGGCTCCGCGCCCGCGTGGGCGAAGTCCACCCGTTCGAAGCGCACGTCGGCGGCCCCGGGCAGCAGCGGTTCCGGGCACACCGGGTCGAGTACGGTCGGCGGTGCCAGCAGCAGTTCGGTGAACTGCGCCGCCTCCGTCATCGAGCTCTCCAGGCGGCGGTAGATCTGGTTGAACTCGATAACGATGCATGGGAACGTTTTCGCAGGTCAGATGCCCTTTGGATCGCTGAAGGTCAGCAAAGTGTCAGCATCGGTATCCGAGGAGTCCAGGCGCATGGCAACCAAGAGACTCGCCCGAGGGATGGGTTCCTTCTTCAAGGACTGCGAGCACCCCACGCCCCGGTGGGCGAAGTGCCCGCACTTCTACAAGGTCCGCTACAGAGGCCCCGGCGGAAATCAGGTCGAGGAGTCCGGCTTCCTGACCTCAGACGCGGCCATCGACCGATTGACCAATGTCTACAAAGCGAAGAAGGCTGCCCCCGCGAGCCAGGCGAAGATCGAGCGCATCAAGAAGTACGGCCAGATGCGGTTCAAGGAGTACGCCGCCGAGTGGAAGGCCGGTCAGCGTCACCTCGGTCCCGCGACGGTCGTCAGCCTCGACTCGCTCCTCCAGCACCACATCTACCCCGCCATCGGGACCCGGCGGATGAGCACATTCGACCCCAAGGTCGTGGACAACTTCATCCGGACGATGGAGCGCAACGGCACCGGCCTCGCAACACAGTCCAACGCCTACGACAAGCTGAAGTCGATCCTCCTCGACGCACACCGCCTGGGCCTCTTCGAAGACAGCCCCCTCCTGGGCGTCAGCCCACCCCAGTACGACCCCAAGCGCGCCGTCATCCCCTCACCTGAGGAGCTCCAGGCCCTTCGTCGCACCGGAGACGACGTCTTCCAACTACTGGTGGAACTGATGAGCGGCTGCGGCCTACGCAACGGCGAGGCCGCCGCGGTCAACCTCAACAACATCGTTGCCGACGATGTCTACCGTGTCAGCGAGCAAGTCAACCAGTCCACGAAGCAGTACGACCGCCTCAAGCACCGCAAGCTCGGCGAGTACCGCGACGTCCCGCTTCCCCAGCGGACCAAGAACGCCATCGAGTCCTACGCCGACAGGCACGGCACCACCGACGGCTACCTACTGCTCCACCCAAAGGACTCCGGCCGTCCCTTCCAGCCCTACCTCTTCCAAAACCAATGGCAGCGACTCAAGCGACGAGGCGCACTCGACATACCCGAAGGCATGGTCATCTACAGCCTCCGCCACTTCTTCGCCTCGAACTGCCTCACGCACAACATCCCCATCACGGACGTCGCCGAATGGATGGGACACAACAACATCGACATCACCTTCAAGACCTACCGACACCTCATGCCCGGCTCGATCGGCACAGCCGCCAAACTCCTCGACGCCGGCCTGACCGCATGACACCCGCGTACACCATCGCGCACTCTTACCCAGGCCCCAGAACACGGCAAGCGAGACGCCAAGACGGCCGGGCCGGGGGAACCACGCCGGATCGGCGGCGGCCGGATCCGCACCGAGTTCACCCACCTCCTCGACACCCCCGTCTATGGACCGAGCCGTCCGAGGAGGCTGATGACGCGGGGCACGGCGGTGGTCTCACAAGCGGAGCGCTGCGGTGAGGTTCTCCAGCAGTTGGGCCTCCGCGCGCTTGACCGATTCGGTGGTCCGGGCGGCGTACAGATCGTGTACGTCGATGCCGGGGACCAGCCTCGTGGATTCGCTGACGGCGTGGGCCGCACACGAGTCGAGGATCACGGGTCCCGAGCGGTCTGCCTGCCAGGCGCGCAGATCGGTCTCGGCCATGGGCAGCCCCAGGGTCGTCACGACGACAACGGCTCCCTCCGGTATACGGCACAGGTCCTGGAGGGTGACGACATGCCGGTAGGCGGGCGAGTGGAAGGACAGGCAGTCCGCGGAGCCGAGCAGCTCGGCCAGCGGCGCCCACCGAGGCTCGTCGGCGGCCGTGGAGCGATGCCTGGGGGTGTGGAAGAGGACGTCCATAGCGAGAGCCATGGCGACCTTGCCTACGCGCCGGGCCACGGGTCCGTAGCCGATGAGCCCCAGGCGGCGGCCCGCCAGCTCCCCCGGTGCGCCCCCGCTGTGGCGCGTATGGACGAGGAGCTGCTCGATCACGAACTCGGCAGTGCCGATGTCGCCGTAGCCGTAAATGGGCGACACGGTGATGCCCGCTCGCCGCGCGTGGTCCAGGTCGACGCGATCGGTCGAAGTGGCACGCAGGCCCACATAGCGCAGGGCAGGCAGCTGACTCAGGTGCCCGGCGTCGAGCCGGTCCTTCCACCCCGCCAGCAATGCGTCCGTCCGCGCGAACGACTCTCCAGGCTCCGAATCCGGTGAGGGCCACTCGCTCAGTCGCAGTGGCGGCCGCTCGCTCAGCGGGCGGAGTGCGTCAAGGAGTCCAGGGGACGGCCAGAGGCCGGGCAGCAGGGAGACCTGCTGGAACACGGAAGTGGGCACCGTTCTTCTTTTCGTATGGGAGGGCCGTTGGCGGGTGGAGGGGCGTGGTCGGGCTCAGGAGGCCCGCACGGGCGGAACCACGGCATCGATGAGGTGGGGTCCCGGTTCCGCGACGGCGGCTCGCAGTTGACGGGTGAAGTCCTCGGCCGTGTGGGCCCGTGTGGCGGGTACGCCCATGCCGTTCGCCAGCGCGACGAAGTCGAGTCCCGGGATGTCGATGAGCGACCGGCTGCGCTGAGCGTCGGCGCCCTGGAACGCCCCGACCCGCCGCAGCTCGGAGTCGAGGATCGCGTAGGAGGCGTTGTTGAAGATCACTGTCGTCACGTCGAGGCCCTCACGCGACTGCGTCCACAGCGACTGGAGGGTGTACATCGCGCTGCCGTCCGCCTCCAGATTGATGACCGGCCGGTCCGGGCAGGCAACGGCCGCCCCCGTGGCGACCGGCGTTCCCATGCCGATCGAACCGCCGGTGATGTTCAGCCAGTCGTGGACGGGCGCACCGGCAGTGGCGGCCGGCAGCCAATAGTCGGACGTCATGGCCTCGTCGACGACGATGGCCCCCTCCGGCAGGAGCGCGCCGATGACGGCCGCGGCCTTCTCCGCCGTCAGTGCTCCGCTGGGCAGCCCCGGCCTGCCCGCGTCGCTGACAAACGGCGCGGTGCCGGGCGCCACCAGGTCGGCCAGGTATTCGAGGGCTCCGGGTGCCGCACCGAGGTCGTGCACCTCGCACTCGGACGGGATCAAGGTGCTCGGCTTACCCGGGTAGGCGAAGAACGAGACGGGCTCGCGCGTGCCGGCGAGGACGAGGTGCCGCGCCGCCTTGAGCCGGTCGGCCGCCAGGTCCCTGGGGTAGGGCAGCCGGTCGAAGCGCGGGATGCCGGCTCCCCGCTCGTGCCGCGCGGGGGATTTTTCGGCCAGGACGTCGGCCCCAGTCGCCGCCGCGATGCGGCTGGCCGCCCCGAGCCCCGCCCGGCGCGCGTTGCCGCCCCCGACGAGCAGGAGGCACCCTTCGTTCTCGCGCAGGGTCTTGGCGATCCGCTCCACCGCGGCCGCGTCGAACGACGGGGGCTGCGCGGCAGGAACGGGCACGGCACCGGCCCCCCCGGACCAGCAGACGTCGGAGGGCAGGACGAGGGTGGCGACGCCGCCGGGGAGATAGCCGACCGGAGTCCTGGCGGCCTGGATGGCGGCGGCGGTGTCCGGCCCGGCATCGGCGGAACGCTCGGTCCTGCGCACCCATGCCGACACCGTGCCGGCCATGCTCTCGATGTCGGAGTCCAGGGGCGCGTCGAAGGGTTTGTGGTACGTCGCGTGGTCGCCCACCATGTTGATCAAGGGCGTACCCGCGCGGCGGGCGTTGTGCAGGTTCGCCAGCCCGTTGCCGAGACCGGGCCCCAGGTGCAGGAGCGTCGAGGCGGGCCGTCCCGCCATCCGGCCGTACCCGTCGGCGGCGCCCGTCGCCACTCCCTCGAACAAGCAGAGGATGCTGCGGATCTCCGGCGTCGAGACCATGGCTGCGACCAGGTGCATCTCGGAGGTGCCGGGATTCGTGAAACAGACATCGATGCCACCGTGCACAAGGGTGCTGAGCACTGCTCGGGCGCCGTTCATGGGGGTGCCTACCTTTCGGGGGTCAGCCGGCGATCTGTACGCGCTTGAGGTGCCGCTGCGGGTCCTCAAAGGCATTGCGGGAGTGCAGCATCCGCCAGTTGTCCCAGACCACGAGGTCCCGCTCCTGGTAGCGGACGGCGATGTGGTTCTCCTCGTAGAGGGCGCTTCCCCGGTCGATGAGCCGGCGTGCCAGCTCGTCGCCCTCGGGTATCTGCAGGTAGCTGGTCGAGTACCGGAAGATCATTTCGCCGTCGCGCTCCTCCAGGACCGGGTGCTCCGCCGTGGGCACCACTCCGCGGCGGGCGAGGCCCTCGGTGGACTTCCACTGGTAGCGGGTGTCGAGGAAGTGCTGCCGCTCGCTCGTGTCGAACTCCGCGAGCACGCGGTTCCCGTCGAGCATGGTGGTCTCGCCGCCTCGCCCCTCAGCCGGCTTGACGCACCACAGCGCGAGATACCGCGGCGGCGTGCCGCGGAACTCGTATCCCTCCGTGTGGGGCTGCAATCCCCCCTGGTTCTGGCCGTGGTTGACGTCGTCCATACCGCGTTCGGGCTTCACGTCCCCGACGACCGTGCCGGTGGGCGTGGGCTGGAACTCCCCCAGCTCCTTGAGGAAGGCGACATGGTCGAAGGACTCGGGAACGTCCACCACGTGCACGTATCCGTTGTTGCCGAGCAGTTGGCGGAACGCGTACTTCAGCACGTGGTCAGCCAGCTCGTCACCGTTCATGTCAACGCATGAGACAACGCTGTCGGGGCACTTACTCACGATTACTCCATTGGTTCGTCTGGTTCGTCGCTGAGGTCAATAGGGGACGGCGCAGGAGGTGTTTCAGTAACTGATCAGCACCTTCAGGGCCGTTCGCTCGTCCATGGCCTGGTAGCCACCGGGGATTCCTTCGAGTCCGATCGACAGGTCGAAGACCGGTGACGGGTCGATCACCCCGTCGAGGACGTCGGGCAGCAGCTGGGGGATGTAGGTCCGCACCGGCGCGACGCCGCCGCGCAGCGCGATGTTCCGCTCGAAGACGTCGCTCAGATCCAGCCCCGTGTCGCTGCCGTGCGGCACTCCGACGCAGCCGATGGAGCCACCGTCCCTGGCGATCTGCAGCGCCGTCCACATGGATTGTTCGGTGCCCACGGCTTCGATCACCGCGGGCACGCCCCGGCCGCGGGTCAGTTCACGCACGGCCTCGACCGCCGTCTCTCCACGTTCCGGGACGATGTCGGTCGCGCCGAAGGCAGTGGCGATGGCCGTACGAGAGGGGTGCCGGCCGAGCGCGATGATTCGTTCGGCGCCCAGGCGCTTCGCGGCGAGCACACCGCAGAGTCCGACCGCGCCGTCGCCGACGACGGCCACCGTGGTGCCGGGTCCCACGCCCGCGCCGAGCGCGCCGTGGTGTCCGGTTCCCAGTACGTCGGACAGCGTCAGGAGCGCAGTGAGCAGACGCCGGTCCGATGCCGCTTCACCGGGGAGCCGTACGAGGGTTCCGTCGGCGTACGGCACCCGGACCGCCTCGCCCTGGCCGCCGTCCGATCCCCTCGTGCCCCAGAAGCCGCCCTGTTCGCACGATGTGGTCAGCCCCTCGGCGCAGTAGCCGCATATCCCGTCCGACCAGACGAACGGCACGACGACCAGGTCACCGGCGGCGTAACCCATGACGTCGGCGCCGACGTCCTCGACGACGCCGACGAACTCGTGGCCGGTGCGCTGCCCCGGCTGGAAGCTGGCCATGCCCCGGTACGCCCACAGATCGGTGCCGCAGATGCAGGAGAGGAGGACCCGTACCACGGCGTCGGTGGGCCGCCGGATCACCGGGTCGGGCACCTCCTCGACTCGTACGTCGCGGGAGGCGTGGATGACAGCGGCGCGCATGCGTATGGTCCTTCCTGCTGGGCGAACGGGTCGAGCACCTCGTCCGCGGCGGCGGGCGGTTCGCCCGTCGCCGATGCCGACCGGTGATCAACCGCCCGGTTCTCTCCGGGCAGCTGCTGATAGGCCGCTCACACGTCGGGGCGGCGATGAGGCCTCAACCGCGGAGCGCGGGCTGACGATCCGACGTGTTACGAGCTCTTACTCGCCCAGGCCGACGCTGAAGGCGACCGCCGCACTGGCATCCCCGAACCGGATGCCGCCTTCTCGCTGGCCGGGTCAGGCACTCAGGAACGAGGAACGAGGTCTTCTGAAAAGCGGGCAGGGTGGTGTAGGGGTGGCCGCGCAGGCCGGTGGCCCGGGCGGCTTCGACGTTGATCGCGGTCGTCGACGACCTGGGCCTCTCCCGGCTCGAAGGCGAACCGGCGTGGTGCTCTACCGGATCTTCAGTGACGATCATTTCGGCCTGGAGACCGCCGCGTCGGCCGACGAAGGCCGGACGTCGTCGAGGGTGGGGCGCTGCCGAGGCGCGGCCTCCGAACAGCTGGCCAGCGGGCCGGATAAGGCGATGGCCGAATTGTCGAGTGCCGTCACCGGACGCCACCCCCGAGGGCCCGCCCCAAGCGCAGCCGGGCCGCGGCGGCCGGACCCGGACAGCCGGCCAGGGCCAGGGCGTGTTCCAGCTCCTCCTGGAACAGCCCGAGGACCCGCCGTACCGCAGCCTCTCCACCGGCGGCGAGCCCCCACAGCACGGGCCGGCCGAGCAAGACGCCGTCGGCGCCGAGCGCCAGTGCCTTCAAAATGTCAGTGCCGCTGCGAATGCCGCTGTCCAGGAGGACCTGGCAGCGATCGGCCACGGCCTCCACCACGTATGGCAGGGCGTCCGCGGCGGCCAGGGCGCCGTCGAGCTGGCGGCCGCCGTGGTTGGAGACGACGAGGCCGGCGACCGCGCCTTCCGCAGCGCGGTCGGCGTCCTGCGAGTCGAGAACACCCTTGAGAACGAGCGGCAGCGTGGTCTGCGCGTGCAGCCATTCCAGATCAGCCCAGGACAGCGACGGGTCGACCAAGTGAGCGGTCTGCGCTGCGACGGCGCTGACCCCGTCGCGCCCGCCGGCTGGTAGTCCGTCGGCCCCAAGGGCGAAGTGGGCCGCGGTGACGCCTGCCGGCAGGGTGAAGCCGGCTCGCAGGTCGGCCAGTCGGCGGCCCATGCGCGGTGTGTCCACGGTGAGCATCAGGGCCTGGACGCCGGCTGCCTCGACACGGGCGAGGAGGTCTCGGGTCAGGCCCCGGTCGCGCAGCCAGTACAGCTGGAACCAGGTGGTGACGCCGGTGGCCGTGATGTCCTCGATCGGCGTGCTGCTGAAGGTGCAGGCCGTGAAGGGGATCCCGGCGGCCGACGCGGCGCGGGCCGCGCCGAGTTCGCCCATGGGATGCACCGCCTTCTGGTAAGCCATGGGAGCGACGGCCGCGGGTAGGGTGGTGGGCGCCCCCAACAGGGTCGCCGCGGTACTGGTGGTGGAGACGTCAGTCAGGACGCGGGGCACCAGGTGTAGACGGTCAAGGGCAGTGCGGTTGGCGTCGAGGGTCAGCCCGGCACCCGCCGCGCCGTCGACGAACCGCTCCACGGAGGCGGGCAGGATGCCAGCCGCCAGTGCCTGCGCATCCGCAGGCGTGAGGATGCCATCGAGAGCGGGCAGGGTCACTGCGCGCGCTCCGGGATGGCCTCGACCGTCGTGGTGGCGCCCTCGTGGTCGGCCTTCTCGGCCTGGACCGCCTCGTACAGCGCGCGGACGTTGCCGCCGCCGAAGGTGTCGGCTCCCATCCTCTCGATGATTTCGAAGAAGAGCGTGCGCTTGGGGTGGACGGTCCGGGTAAAGATCTGGAAGAGCTGGCCGGCGTGGTCCTCGTCAGCGAGGATGCCGGCGGCCCGGAGCTCTTCCAGGGAATGACGGTTCAGGTCGAGTCGCCCGGCCAGCGCGTCGTAGTAAGTGTCGGGGGTCGACAGGAAGGCGATGCCGCGCTTGTTGAGCCGGGCGACGGTCTCGACGATGTCTTCAGTGGCGAAGGCCAGGTGGTGGACCCCGCCGCTGCCGTGCCGCTGGAGGAAGTCGCCGATATGACCGGCCTCGTACTCGGGGCTGGGCGCGAGAACGGTGAAGGTGATGTCGCCGACGGGGCTGCGGACGGCCTTGGAGTCCATGGCTTCCCTGCCCTGAACCATCAGCTCCTCGTAGATGGCCCGGTAGCCGAAGACCCTCTCGTAGTAGTCGGTGGAGGCGGCGAGTTCGCCCATCTGCACGGTGACCGCGACATGGTCGAGCACGGTCAACGCGGGAGCCTCGGCGGGCACCGGCAGCAACTCGGCGACCGGCTCGAAGCCGGGCAGTGGCAGCGGGACGCCGTGCGCCTCGGCTCCGGCCGGACGCTGGACGAAGGTGTGGCGTACGTCGTCGAAACCGGCGCCGAGCACGGCCGTAACCCAGCCGTCGGCCTCGGCGGGCTCGGCCAGCACGGTCGCATCGCGGGAGACCGCATCGGCAAACGCGGCTCGAACGTCAGAGGCGGTCAGGGCGATGTCGGCTATGCCGTCACCGTGCCGGGCGGTGTAGACGGCGGCCGGGTGGTCGGCATCGAGGCCCTGGGTGACGACGAGGATGACGTCCCCCGTGCGGAGGGCTAGGGACCGGGAGCCGCTGTGCGGGCCGGTGCGCTCGGCGGTGGCGTAGATCTGGAAGCCGTAGCCGTGGGTGAACGCCTCGGCGGCGGTGATGGCGTCGGTGACGTACAGCTCGATGTGGCTGACGTTCAGGGTGGTGATGGTCACGGTGGGTCCTAGGGGTGCCGGGTATCGGGGTGCAGAGGCCGTAGGTTCGCCTCATGCAGGTGTTCGTTGTTGACGAGGAGGAGGTAGCGAGGGCGATGACGCTCTCGAACGGGGTGGTCATCTCGTGGTTGTGAGACCTTTAGGGGCCTGCCGAGTGGAGGGCGGTGGCCAGATTGTCGATCAGGCGCGTCTCGGCACGATGCACCGATTCCGACGTCCGCGCTGCGTAGAGCTCCTGCACGTGGACACCTCGAAGGCTCACCACCGCGTCGTCGACAGCGTGGGCCGCGCACAGGTCCATCACGGTCCGCCCCTCCCTGGCGGACTGCCAGGTACGGAAGTCCGACTCGGGCATCGGCAGGCCCAATGTCGTGATCAAGACGAACGCAGCTGGCGGAACCAGGCGGAGATCTTCGTATGTGACGACGTGTCGGTACGCGGGTGAATGGAAGGACAGGAAGTCCGAGGAGGCGAGCACCTCGCCGCTCGTGCCGCGCCGGCGACTTCTCGGCCAACAGCCGTGCCCCGGTCGCCCGAGCGATACGACCCGCTGCGTCCAGCCCCGAGCGTCGCATGTTGCCGCCGCCGATGAGAAGCAGACAGTCGTCGCGGGTCCGCAGCATGGTGGCGATCCGCTCCACTGCATCCGTGTCGATCGACGGACGTCGGGCGGCGGGAACGGGCGCGGCGGTCCCCCCTGCGGACCAGCAGACGTCGGAGGGGAGGATCAGCGCGGCCACACCACCTTGCAGGTGACCCGAGGTCCGGGCAGCGGCAATGGCTTCCGCCGTATCCCTGCCGGCGTCGGCGACACTCTGCGTCCGCCGAACCCACTGCGAGACGGTTCCGGCCATGGCCTCGATATCGGTGTCGAGGGGTGCATCGAACGCCTTCTGATACGTGGCGTGGTCTCCGACCATGTTCACCACTGGAGTGCCCGCGCGGCGGGCGTTGTGCAGATTGGCCAAGCCGTTGCCGAGCCCAGGCCCCAGGTGGAGCAGGGTCGAGGCCGGTTTGCCGGCCATACGCCCGTATCCGTCGGCAGCCCCCGTCGCCACCCCTTCGAACAGCCACAGGATGCTCCGCATCCCGGTTGTCGTGACCATTCCGGCGACGAGATGCATCTCAGAGGTACCGGGATTGGTGAAACAGACGTCAATATCAGCACTGTTGAGGGTCTGCAGCACTACTTGAGCACCGTTCATGACGCTCATGCGCGCGCACCCGAGGGAACCGACGAAAAGCGAACGGCGATACAGCATCCGAGGCGATTACTGGTCTCGTGCACCAGGGTGGCGCCTGCGGCTTCCAGCAGGCGCTGCATCCCTCGGACACTGAACGACTGGGATCGGAACCCTCCGTCACCACGAAACAGGGTACCGCCGTGAGTGCCGGGGCCCTCTTCGTGGATCGCTATTCCGCAGGCCGTGTAATAGGCGCGTCGTACTTCCGTGGTCCACGCATCGTCATTGAAGAAGGAAATGACACCCAGCCTCCCCACCCCACCCAGCTCCGCGAGAAACTTCGCCGGCTCGTCAAGGTTTCCGATCAGGTTGAAGGGAAGGAGGAGCAACGGACGTTCCCCTCGCACCTCAGGCACCCAGTCCTCACTAACGCGGATACTTCCGAGGACTGCTCGCGCCCATTCCCCCAAGCCCTCGTACGCGATCCGACGGCTCAAGGAGCCGATGGCGACGCTGTTCACGTCGACACCCACATAGGACATGTTGGCGACCTTCGCCACTTCCAGCGCACGCCCGTCGTAACACCCCAATTCGACCAGACTGTCACACCGGTGACGTGAGGCGACATCCAGGACGGTGAGGCCCTCCATCTGCAGGAACGACAGGATCTCGTCCGGGAAGTTGGCGACACTCATGATGCGGCGCGCACCCCCCTCGCGGTAGAAGTGCTCAGATCCGCCGTCGGCGGGAACACCTTCGACCGTCCCGGCACCCGTCTTCAAGAACACGGGGGATTCCAAAATTTCACTCTCCTCATAGCATTCGACGCTCACCCACGGCCGACCGCACATCCGTGGCGAGCAGACAGCAGACGCCGGGTCAATCCCCTGCGGTCGGTGTCGGAATTCCAAACCTGTTTCTGATTCTCGCGAAATGTTCGGCAGCCAACACACCGGCAAGGTTTTCGACGGTCTGAGCCTCGAACAGCGTGCGGACGGTCACTTCGAAGCCGAGTTCCTGGCTCAACTGCGAAGCGATACGGGCCGCCATCAAGGAGTGCCCACCGAGGAGAAAGAAATTGTCGTGCACACCGACCCGGGCGACGCCGAGCACATCGCCCCAGATCCGGGCGATGGTGCGCTCGACCGGGCTTCGGGGGGCGACGTACTCCACCTCGTCCTGGTCGGGGCCCTCGCCGGGATCCGGGCGGGCGCTTCGGCCCGCCGCTCCGGCCGGCGGCCCGACCCACCCGCACTGCTCGACCACGACTGCGTGAAGCTCGCCGAGCCGCGCTGCCGGGTCGGCCACCACCGCGGAGAGCAGGGTGCGGAAGTACTCGGCCATCCGCTCGACCGTCTCGCGATCGAACAGATCGTTGCTGTAGGTCAGCGATCCCTCGAGGCCACCCTGCGACTCCGACAGGACCATGGTCACGTCGAACTTCTCCACCTTCGTCTCGGACGGCAGGGGATCGATCCGCACGCCCGGCAGTCGCCAGGCCGTCTCCGTCGCGTTCTGGAGTGCGAACACGGCCTGTACCAGCGGCGTACGGCTCAGGTCGCGCGTCGGGGCGAGATCCTCCACCAGACGCTCGAACGGCATGTCCTGATGCTCGTAGGCGCTCAACGTCGCGCCCTTCACACGGCGGAGGAATTCGTCGAACCGCGGGTCGTCGAACGTTTGGGACCGCAGGACCAGCGTGTTGACGAAGAAGCCGATCAGCTCCTCGACCTCGACACGGTTGCGCCCGGCAACGGGAACGCCCACCGTCACGTCGTCCTGGCCGCTCCACTTCCCCAGCACCACCTGGAACAGAGCAAGGAGGAGCATGAAAAGGGTGGTGCCTTCCCGTTGGGCCAGCGCGTGCAGTGCCGCGGTCGTACCACCCGGAACCGTGAAGTCGACGGCGCTTCCTCGGCCAGAACGGACGGGTGGGCGTGGACGGTCGGTCGGCAACTCCAGCGGGACCAGTCCGGCCAGCGCGCTGCGCCAGTAGGCCAGCTGCTGCTCGAGGTCCTTTCCCTGCAGCTGGTCCCGCTGCCACACCGCGTAGTCGGCGTACTGGATCGGCAGCTCGGCGAGCTGCGCCTCTCGCCCCGCCATGCACGCCGCGTACAGCTCCGGCAGCTCCTTGGCCAGAATTCCGGTGGACCACCCATCAGCGACGATGTGGTGCATCGTCACCGCCATCAGATGGGCGTCCGAGGCCATCCGAACCACCACGAGCCGCAGCAGTCTGCCGCTGGTCAGGTCGAACGGTCGCGCGGCTTCCTCGGCCAGCACTTCCAGCCCGGCGGCCTCTGCTGCCTCTGCACCCCGGTCGGTCAGGTCCACGATGCGGGCCCGCACCGCCCACGGATCCTCGACGACCTGCACGGGATCCTGGTCCGCACCCACCACGAACCGGGTCCGCAGCACCTCGTGCCGCCGCACCAGACCGCTGAAGGCGGACTCGAGCGCCGCGACGTCCAGTCTTCCGCTAGCCCGGAACGCGAACGGTATCGAGTACTCCACGCCACCTGGCGCCAACTGTTCGAGGAACCACAGCCGCTGCTGGGCGAACGACAGCCGGACGGGCCGCGTCGGATGAGGCCGACGGTCTATGCCCGATACGCGAAACCGTCGCATGCGGGCGAGCAGTCGCGATTCCACATCTTGATCTTCCGAACGCAAATTCACTAATGGTTCCCCCGAGCTTGGCAATCTCCGCCATGAGACGGACACTGCGAGCGACAGACTTCTGATACGTGGGAAAGGGTTCAATCAGACGAAGAAAGAGGGACCTCGACGTCACACGGCGATGCCGTCCGCCGGCTCCAGGCGCGCGGCCAACGCGGCCACGGCCGCCTCGCCGCTCTCGAACGGGAATCCGTGGCCTCCGGAGAATTCCAGGACTTCGAAGGCGCCCTCCGTCCATTTCTCCCAGTTGCGGATGCCGTCGCGGTCGGTCCGCGGGTCGTCCGGGGACCAGAGAACGGTGAGCGGGCAGTTCACCTTCCGGAACGCCGGTGTGTACGTACGCAGCATCGCCAGGTCCGACGCGACGGCACTCGCGAAAACCTCGGCCAGTGCCGGCCGGGCCACGAGCTGCGCCGCAGGTCCGGACAGCGTGCCGAGCACTTCGGCGATGTAGCGCGGATCCATGGTCTCGGCGACCCGGACGGCCGCGTGATCGAGTCCGTCGATACCTGAAATGAACACCCGCGATGCCTGTCGAGCGGCCGTCTGGCTCAGGCACAGAGCCGTCTCGTAGGCCAGCCAGCCTCCCATGCTGTGGCCGAAGAGGGCGTACGGGACAGGCCGCCGACCACGCGCCGCTTCATCCTGTGCCAGGCGTCCGATCGCGTCGGCGATCTGTCGGACGACCGAAGCGAAGTCGGTGGGCAGAGGCTCGTCGAAGCGTGCCTCACGGCCGGGAAGCCGGATGGGAACGATCTCGAGCCAACCGGGCGCGACACGCGGCCACTGCTGGAAACCGGACGTGCCGCCGCCTGCTTGCGGCAGGCAGAACAGGCGTACCCGCCCGCCCTCGCCCCTGGCCGGGGGGATGCGGAACCATGCACTGTCGACGGGACGAAGGCCGTCGCGCCCGTCCGTCCCGACGTCGTTTCCGGTCACCTCGTCGGGGCCTTCGGCTGGGTGTGGTCACCGAGAATCTCCGCCAGACGCCGTCGGTCGGTCTTCCCGTTCCCGTTCAGGGGCAGTGCGTCGAGGTGCACGATCCTGCGGGGCACCATGTGGAGCGGGATCTGCCGGCGCAGCCAGTGGTGGAACCGGTTCTCCGGGATGCACGTCCCGGAATAGGCGGCGAGCAGCTGGGTCTCGCCGTCGACGGACCTTGCCACCACTGCGGCCTCGACGACATCCACGTGCTGTCGCAGCGCGGCCTCGACCTCGCCGATCTCCACGCGATGACCCATGATCTTCACCTGGTTGTCGAGCCGGCCCCGATGCACCAGGGAACCCCCGTGGATGGCGACCCTGTCCCCGGTCCGGTACCAGTGCAGGGCGGTGAGGCCTCCGCCTGTGTAAGGAGCCGCCGGTGCCGAACCTTCCTCGAACAGCAGGAAGCGGTTCATGTCTTCGGCCGGGTCGAGATATCCGTCGAACCGCTGGGGGCCTCGGACGCACAGCTCGCCTTCACCATCGGGCAGTCCGTCCTCGTTCAGCAGGACGATCTCCAGGTGCGGGTAGGCACGGCCGATGGGCACCGTGTGGTTCGACGTCTCGGGCCACATGCTGCGGTCGGCGGGCAGCTCGTAGTCCGTGCACGTGATGGTGGCTTCGGTCGGCCCGTAGAGGTTGTGGATCCTCGAGTGCGGCGCCACCTGGCGCCAGAGGTCGGCATGCTGGATGGTGACCGGCTCGGCTCCGAAGAGGCTGTGCCGCAGTCCGACGGCCCGCCCCAGCGGCATGTTCCCCATCAGCCGCGCCATGGTGATCACCGACGGTACGGAGAACCAGTGGGTGAGCCTCTGGTCCACGATGAAGTCGACTGGGGTATAGAGGTCCTGCGCCGACGGGACCACGAGGCAGGCCCCGGACCCCCAGGCCACGAACATGTCAAAGACCGACGCGTCGAAGGTCAGCCCGAAGACCTGGGACATTCGGCAGCCCGGCCCCGCCTCGTAGCAGCAGATGTTGTAGGACACCGATGCGGAGATGCTGCGCTGCGTGATCGGCACGCCCTTGGGGCGGCCGGTCGACCCGGACGTGAACAGGATGTAGGCGATACGGCTGGTGTCCGTGGGCACGGGCGGCAGCGCACCCTGCTCGAGGTCGCCCGCCGGCAGCGGGAGGCTCGGCATCTGCAGCACGGTCGGCTCGAAGCCGGAAGAAGCATCGGGAACCGCCGCGCCGTGTTCCGCATCGACGAGGATCGCATCGATTCCGGCGCGCTCGGCGATGTCGGTGTTCCGCTTGAGCGGGTAGTCGGGATTGAGCGGCACGACTGCTGCTCCGAGCCGCTGCACGGCCAAATAGCCGGCGTAGGCGCTCACCGTGCGTGTGGCCAGCAGCGCAACCCGGTCGGGTACTGCCCCGTGCGCCTCCACGAGACGGCAGGCAAGGGCGAGCGCCGTCCGGTGCAGTTCGTCGTAGCTGAGAACGTGGCCCTGCACTTCGAGCGCCGGTTCCTGTGCGTGCCGCTCGGCCGAGTCGGCGAACCACTGGTAGAGCGTCCGGTCCTGCGCGACTTCCCTCAGCCCGGTCACGGGTTCTTCGCTCCTTCCTGGGCAAGCAGCTGGGCCTGGCTGAGGACCGTGTTGGAACGGTAGAGGTCGGCGATCTGCAGTTCCCTCGAGGCCAGGCTGGACAGTTCACCGTGCAGGATGATCAGCAACAGCGAATTCCCGCCCGTCTCGAAGAAGTTGACGTCCAGCGGGACTTCTTCAAGACCGAGCACGTCCAGCCAGGCCTGCCGTACCTGCGAGAGGAGCTCATCGGTCATCGGTGACTCCGTGTCACGTGCGGTACGGGCGGCAGCTTCTTCCTGGAGTTCGACATGTCCATCCATCGGTGTGGGGTTCCTCATTTGCAGTTCTCGACGATCTTTTCGAGCAGCACGCGGGATGATTCGGTCAGGTACATGTGGCCACCCGGCATTTCCAGTATTTCGAACGGCTTGCTGGTCACCGCCCCCCACAGCTCGGCGAGCTCACGGGGGGCCAATACGTCGTGGGTGCCTCGCACGGAAGTGATGGGCGTCGACAGCGGCGCATCGGAAAACGGCTCGTAGTCTTCGTGGATAGCGGTGTCGGCCCGGAGCAGCGGCAGCAGCAGATCACGCAACTGAGGGTGATCGAATGCCGCGTGCCGATATCCCGACATCTCTTCCACGCGAAT
The DNA here is from genome assembly GCF_042870715.1 of Streptomyces sp. NPDC006463. Taxonomy (NCBI): domain Bacteria; kingdom Bacillati; phylum Actinomycetota; class Actinomycetes; order Kitasatosporales; family Streptomycetaceae; genus Streptomyces; species Streptomyces sp. NPDC006463. Next base: position 333,891 of record NZ_JBIAHP010000011.1, read on the forward strand.
GAGGAAATCTTCGTCGGCCAAGTCCGAGATCCGAGGCGGGCGGACCCGTGGTCCAGGTGATCCGCTGACGAACAAGCGGATCAGATCGAACTGCGGCCGCGACTCCAACCTACGGGCGAGTTCAAATGCAAGGACGGCACCGAAGCGACTGTGCCCGAAGATCGCAATGGGGCGGCGATCAGCGGTGAGCCGCTCCGCCTGGCTCGCCAGGTCCGCTACGGCGTTCTCCAGCACGAAATGCGGAGACTCCGCATAGCGCTCTTCTCTGCCGGGAAGCTGGAGCGGCACCACCTCGACCCCCGGCACCCCGAGGTTCCCCCACGGCCGGAAGAAACCTGCGCCACCTCCCGAGAAGGGCAAACACAGCAGCGAGAACGACATGTACGGCACCTTTACCGTGAGAATTGAAGTCGACTGGAAAGACCGAGAGGTTCACCTCGGTCGGAAAACGGGGAAGGGATTCCCTCAGGAACGGAGCTCCCGGAGCACACCTTGGAGCTCTTCCGCCAGTGCGTCGGCGAGGGCCTTCACATGCGGCGGACGGAGGAGCGTGTGATGGCTCCCTGCGCACGTTCTGGCATCCACACGACCGGAGAAGGGGACCCAGCTTTCCACCAGCGGAACGTCTCCGCTCGATTCCGCCTGATACAGCAGCACATTACTCGCGACCGGCCGCGGACGGTACCCGGCAAGGGCCCGAGAATGGGCCAGCATCGTCCGCAGACAGTTCACCAATTCCGATTTTTCCATGGAAAGCAGAGCCTCGGGCAGGTTGAGCTGGTGCACCATGCCGACGAACCACGGTGGAGTCGATTCGATTTCTGCAGCCGGAGCAGCGGAGACGCGGGCATGGAGCTCCTGCAGAGCATCCCTGTCACGTTCGAACATTTCCAGAGTGTCTTCTGTTGGCAAGCAGGAATCGAATGCCACCTGAAACCCTACCCGTTCACCTGAATCCTCGATGAGCCGGGCGATCTCGATCGAGAGAACCCCGCCGAAGGACCAACCGGCCAGGAGGTAGGGCCCGGTCGGCTGGACCTCCCGAATGGCATGCCAGTATTTTTCTGCCATCGCCGCCAAATCCTCGTCGGGCTCGGTGCCGAACCCGACGGCGCCCGCCTCGATCCCCACGGCACGCACCCATGGCGCGAGTGATTCCGCGAGGGCGAGGTACCCGGTCACGTTGCCTCCGATCTCGTGGAGGCAGAAGAGTACGGGGCGGGCGGCATCGGCCCGGTTGAGCTCGACCACCGAGACGCGACTGTCCACGCCACCGCGGAGTGACCCGAGCATCTTGAAGCGTTCACCGCCGGGCCCCGCCGGCCGTTCGGCCGGGTTCCCTCCCGGCTGCGCGGCAGAAGGAAGCACGTCAGCTGCTCGAACCACTTCCCTCAGTGTCGACAGGAACCGGGATGCCAGGAACTCCACGGTGCTCGGGTCGTGGACGTTGCTCGAGTAGGCGATTTCGAGGACCAGCCGGTCTCCGCTGACCCCCATCAGGATCTGGAGGAGATGGCTGCGATGACCGAGTGGGCTGGTCATCCTCCCGATGTCCTCACCCGTTCCAGCACGCGTCCCCAGTCCGTGAACCTTCGATTCGAAGGTGCCCAGGTAGTTGAAGCTGACCTCAGCAGCATGGCGGGTGAGTTTGCGCCGGATGCCCGCTTCCCCCAGGTAACGAAGGATTCCGTAGCCGATCCCGCGCTGCGGAATCTTTGCCAGCTGACGCTTTACGTGGGCCAACGAATCGACCGGACCGGCTCCCTCTGCCAGTTTGATCTCCACCGGGAAGAGACTTGTGAACCACCCAACCGTCCTGGTGAGGTCAACGTCCGCGAAAATGTCCTCCCGTCCGTGTCCTTCAAGGTCCACAACCGTCGAACTGCTTCCCGTCCACTCACGCAGGGCGAACGCGAGAGAGGTGAGCAGCACATCGTTTATCTGGGTACCGAATGCCGCCGGCACGGTCTTGAGAAGCAAATCCGTCTCTGCTGCTGTCAACGAGGCGGTGACCAGGGATTCCGACGCCTCACTGTTGGAGCCGTCGTGGTCCCGCGGAAGAGGGTTCACCGTACGCGGCTCCACCCAATGGGACTCTTCCTGCCGCATTTCAGCGGAGTGGGCAAACTCCGACAGTCGCCGGCTCCACTCCTTGAAGGAAGTGGTCTTCTGTGGAAAATCGACAGTCCGGCCGTCCGACAGCGCCTGGTAGGCCGTGCCGAGGTCTTCGAGAAGGATGCGCCAGGATACCCCGTCCACCACCAGGTGGTGTGCGGTGAGCAGCAACCGTTGTCCGCCTTCGCGACCTAGCTCTATCAGACCGACTCGGAACAATGGACCTTCGGAAAGATTCAGGCTCCGCTGCAGACCCTCGCCTATCTCCTTCAAGGCCGGCAGACGCGCCTCGGAGGGAAGTGTCGAGAGGTCATGACACTGAAGAGTGTTCGAGGGAACGCCTTCGCCGAAGCACTGAACCCAACCGTCCGCCTCCTGGCGGAAGGTTGAAGCGAGTGCATCGTGATGTCCGACGAGAGCCCCCAGCGCATCTTCCAGAATCGCTGGGTCCAGGTCCACGGTTTCAAGGAGCATAGACTGATTGAAATAATGGGGCTCCACCGCATCACGCTCGAAGAACCATTGCTGAATCGGCGTCAGCGAGGACTCCCCCGTGATTCTTCCCTGCTCAGCCTGAACCGCCACAGAGCGCTTAGCCGCCCGGGCTATGCCGCCGAGTGTCTGATGTTGGAATATCGTGCGAGGCGTGAGATGGACACCATGCTTCTTCACCTTGGCGATCATCTGGATGCCGAGGATCGAGTCGCCACCCAGGGTGAAAAAGTTGTCGTGCACCCCCACGCGGTCGACGCCCAGGACTCGGCACCATTCGCGGGCAATGATGACTTCGGTCGCGGTCTGTGGGGCGACGAACTCCACCACAAGTTCCGGACGATTGCCGTCCGGTGCGGGTAGAGCCGCGCGGTCCACCTTCCCACTTGACGTCAGCGGCAGCCCATCGAGGAATACGAAAGTACTGGGAACCATGTAATCCGGGAGTGTGCGACCGCACCAGTCCCTCAGGGCGTCCGTGCGCAGATTCTTCCCGGTGACCGGAACACAATATGCTGTGATCCGCCTGTCGCCAGGAGTGTCTTCGCGAACGACAGTGACGCTCGAAGCAACGTCCCGGTGCGCCATCAGGGTCGACTCGACCTCACCCAGTTCGACTCGGAACCCGCGGACCTTGACCTGCTGATCGATCCTCCCCAGGAATTCAAGAGACCCTTCGGGCAGCCAGCGCACCAGATCGCCCGTCCGGTACACCCGCGCATCCGGATCGCTGGAAAACGGATGGGCGACAAATCGCTCGTCCGTCAACTCCGGTCGATTGAGGTATCCGCGTGCTACCTGCACCCCGCCTATCCACAGCTCCCCCGGCACACCGACCGGCGCCAGGCTTCCGAAGCGGTCCATCACGAAGACTTCGGTGTTGGCGACAGGACGGCCGATGGTGACACGGCCGGCTCCACCGACGTCTGAGGTCGTTGCGTAGATCGTTGCCTCTGTGGGCCCGTATCCGTTGATCACACGCGTGGCGACTGCAGTCAACCGCTGGGCCAGGTCCTCCGCCAGCGCCTCTCCCCCAACGAGGATCCGCAGGTCCGGGACGGGTTCCTCGAGAACGTCGACCAGGAGCCGCCAGGCAGAGGGGGTGGCCTGGACGACGTTGACACGGCGCTCGGTGATCACTCTGGCGAGATCCGCCGGCGAGCGGACCTCGGACCTGCTCGCGATGACGACGCGCGAACCGGTGATCAGCGGCAGCAAGAGCTCCACGTACGAGATGTCGAAGGTGACGGTGGTCGCCGAGAGGAAGCAGTCCTCGTTGCCGGCCGAGATAACCTGTCGCATCGTCTCGACCAGATTGACCAGAGACCGGATGGTCACAGCCACGCCCTTGGGCGTTCCGGTGGAACCTGAGGTGTAGAGAACGTAGGCAAGGTCGTCGGGCCCGGCAGTGCGACTCGGGTTGTCCACGGGCCGGGTCTCGATTTGTTCCCAGTCCCCGTCCAGGAGCACGAGCGCCAGAGCACGTGCAGGCAGCCGGCCGGCGAGGTGCTGCTGGGTGAGCACCACCGGAGCGGCCGTGTCGCGCAGGACCAGACCCAAGCGCTCCCCGGGGTGATCCGGATCCAGCGGGACATAGGCACCGCCTGCCTTCAGCACGGCCAGGAGTGCGACCACCATGTCCGGGCCTCGCTCGGTGCAGACGCCCACGGGAACGTCCGGTCCCACGCCGAGTTCGCGGAGGTGGTGCGCCACTTGGTTGGCACGGAAATTCAGCTCGCGATAGGTCAGGGCGCTTTCACCACAGACCACGGCCACCGCTTCCGGACCGACTTCGACCTGCTCCTCGAACAGCTCGTGAACACAGCGATCCCGCCGGTATTCCGCGGCGGTGTCATTCCATTCGACGAGGAGTTGGTGTTCCTCGGCGGGGGTGAGCATGCGGAGTCGGCTCAGCGGGGTGGTGGGGGTGGTGGCCGCATGGGCGAGGAGGGTTTGGAAGTGACCCGCCATACGCTCGATGGTGGCCGATTCGAACAGATCTGTGCTGTAGCTGAAAGTGGCCCGCAGGCAGTTCTCGGACTCCGTCACGAACAGCGTGAGGTCGAATTTTTCGGTTGTGGTGTGGGGTGGTAGGGGGGTGATGTTCGTGTTGGTGAGGTGCCAGGTGGTGTGGGTGGTGTTCTGCAGGGCGAGCATGACTTGGAAGAGGGGGGTGCGGCTGAGGTCGCGTTCGGGGGCGAGTTCGTCTACGAGGCGTTCGAAGGGGAGGTCTTGGTGTTCGTAGGCGTTGAGGGTGGTGGTTTTGACCTGGTGGAGGAAGTCTTGGAATGT
>NZ_JBIAHP010000012.1:0-40239 GCF_042870715.1 Streptomyces sp. NPDC006463
CTTGAGGGACCGGCCCGACCCGGAAGACGATGGGACGGACGGGAAACCCCCAGCCCCTCCCTGATCCCGCCCAGGGACAGCAACCCGCCCGAAGCCCCCGACCCGCATCTCTGATGCCGCCCGTGGACGTCCCGCCCCCGAAGCCACCGCCCCACATCCCCGATCCCGCCCAAGGGCAACAACCCACCCGAAACCCCCGCCCCGCATCCCTGCCACCGCCCAAGAACAGCAGCCCACCCGAAGCCCCCGCCCCGCACCCCCGCCCCGCCCCGACCCCGCCCCGCGGACACCCACCCCCCGAAGCCCCCCTCAGAGGTACTCCCGGGCGAACTCCACCGCCCACTCCACCGCGGCCACGGGGATGCCGATGGCGCCCACCCGCGGGTCGACGGTGAGGCGAGCGGTTTCCCAGCCCTCGTCGTGGTCGCGGTGGATCACGAAGTGCGCTTCCTGGGCATCGCCCCCTCGCCGCGTCACGGAGAACTCGATCGCCCGGTCGTCACCGTCCGTACCGACCGTGGTGATCGCCATGTCACCGACTACGAACTCCACTGCCTCGCACCCCTCACTGGCTGTACCCGACGAGCAGCAACAGCAGGAACGCCACGAAGACCGCTCCCGCGATCACGAGGCCACCCGCCACTGCCGTGATCACCGCACCGACCCGTTCGACGCCCAGGCGGTGGTCCGCCGGCTTCCACTCGCCCTGACTCACGCCCCCAGCCTCCCCACCGCCACCCCCCGACGCATGAGCCCGCGTACTCAGCGCACGTACTCAGCCCTCATACTCGGCGCACGTACTCGGCGCACGTACTCGGCGCACGTACTCAGCCCCCCCCTTAGCCCGCGCACTCAGCCCAATGGGCTCACCCTCGCGCTTCTCCCGGGCTTCACCCCCAGGGGTGACGAGCGCAACATCCGCGCTCGGCCCTCACCCGCCCCTCACCCATTCCGCAGGCCGGAACGGCGGCGTGGCCCCCGTTTCCAAGGGCGGAGCCCGTCGCCACCCACCCATCGCACGAAATGGGACATATCTGCCTTCATGTTCGGCTGAAATGCCCCAGCGGGCTCACGGGGAGCCCCGTAAGCTCCCGTTATGCAGGTGATCCAGTCAACGAAACTCGCCAATGTCTGCTACGAGATCCGCGGCCCCGTCCTCGAAGAGGCGATGCGGCTCGAAGCGGCAGGTCATCGCATCCTCAAGCTCAACACCGGCAACCCCGCGGCCTTCGGCTTCGAGTGCCCGCCGGAGATCCTTGAGGACATGCTCCGCAACCTGGGCACCGCCCACGGGTACGGGGACGCGAAGGGGCTGCTCTCCGCGCGCCGCGCGGTCATGCAGCACTACCAGACCAAGGGCATCGAGCTGGACGTCGAGGACATCTACCTCGGCAACGGCGTCTCCGAGCTGATCCAGATGTCGATGCAGGCGCTGCTCGACGACGGCGACGAGGTGCTGGTCCCGGCGCCGGACTACCCGCTCTGGACCGCCTCCGTCTCGCTCGCCGGCGGCACGGCCGTGCACTACCGGTGCGACGAGCAGTCCGACTGGATGCCGGACCTCGCCGACATCGAGCGCAAGATCACCGACCGCACCCGCGCGATCGTGATCATCAACCCGAACAACCCGACCGGCGCCGTCTACGACGACGAGATGCTGCGCGGGCTCACGGACATCGCCCGCCGCCACAACCTGGTCGTCTGCTCGGACGAGATCTACGACCGGATCCTCTACGACGGCGTGACCCACACCAACACCGCCGCCATCGCGCCGGACCTGCTGACGCTGACCTTCAACGGGCTCTCGAAGAACTACCGCGTCGCCGGCTACCGGGCCGGCTGGATGGCGGTCTGCGGCCCGAAGCAGAACGCCTCCTCGTACATCGAGGGCCTCACGATCCTCGCGAACATGCGCCTGTGCGCGAACATGCCTTCGCAGCACGCCGTGGCCACCGCGCTCGGCGGCCGGCAGTCGATCGAGGACCTGGTCCTGCCCGGCGGGCGGATCCTGGAGCAGCGCAACGTCGCGTACGACCTGCTCACCCAGATCCCCGGCGTCACCTGCGTGAAGCCGAAGGGCGCGCTGTACGCCTTCCCCAAGCTCGACCCGGCCGTCTACAAGATCAAGGACGACCGGCAGATGGTCCTGGACCTGCTGCGGGCCGAGAAGATCATGGTCGTGCACGGTACGGGCTTCAACTGGCCCGAGCCCGACCACTTCCGGATCGTGACCCTCCCGAACGCCGTGGACCTGGCCGATGCCGTGACGCGGATCGGGAACTTCCTCGACGGCTACAGCCAGCCCTAGCGCCACGCGAGTCAGACAATAGGATTGAGCTCAACTTTAGAACGGATCCAATGTAGGATGGTCTCCTGACCACGCAGGAGGCCACCTCATGTACGAGCCGATCCGCACCAAGTCGGTCGTCCACCGCGTGGGCGGCAACCCGACCGCCGACTATCCGCACCGGAGCCGCGGCGAAGCGCTGGACATCCAGCTCGCCGGGCACCTCGCCGCCCTGCTCGCCGTCACCGACGAGCTCGGGCTCGCCGAGGACGCCGCGAGGATCGCCGCACAGGTCGCGCGGCTGCGGGGGGCCCAGCCCGCCCGAGCGCCGCAGCAGGAGCCTGCCGGGGACGGCGCGGCCCTGCACCAGCGCGCGCACGACCTCGCCGCCCGCGCGCTCCTCGTCGCCGCGTCCCGCGCAGACACCACCGCCGCGATCCTCGCCGCCGAGCGCATGGACGCCCACGCCGCCGCCCTGAAGTCCCTGGACCTGGCCGGCGCCCTCTGACGGCCCCGGTCCGGGGCCGCGGAGGCTCCGGACCGGGCGCCATACCCCTGCGGGGAGCCCGGCGGACGGAGCCCGGCCCCGGCGGGGTCACCTCCGGCTGCGCCCCTGCCCGTGCGGTCCGGGCGCGCCGCCGCCACTGGGGCTTCGCTCAAGGCTCCAGCTGCTCCATCGCGACCACGCCCGCGACCCCGCACCACGGGACCGTCGCCGCCGGCCAGACGGGGCCGACCGCCTCGGCGCGTTCCGGCGTTCCGGGGGCCATGCCCGGGATCTTCACCAGGGCCTGCGCGACCCGCGTGCCCGGCTCGGCGTGTTCCCGGTCGCGGAACTCCACCGTGACCACGTAGGAGCCCTGGCCCGTCGCCTCCACCATCGCCGCCACGCGCCGGCTCGCCGGATCGATTCGACACCCGGTCACCCGGGCCCGTACGTCCTCCACCACCTCGCGGGGCGGCTCGCCGCTTGCCCACACGTACAGCCCCAGCGGGGCGAACACCAGCAGCCCGGCCACTGTCACCAGGCCGACCAGCCAGCCCTGCCACTTCAATGCGCTCACGCCCATGCCCAGATCCTCCCGGGCGGCTGCCCCTCCTACCAGCACCCACGGGCTCACACAGCATTTCGAAGTGGGACCGCCTGGACACCTGACGTTCATTCGACTCGTCGCGGAATGTGGGTTTCCGCGAGCACTCTGCACCCGTGAGACGCATCCTAGGAATCGTCCTGGGTGTGCTCCTCCTCGGAGGCGTGCTCTTCATCGCCTTCTTCCAGGGGCACGACCCAGACCCCACGGCAACGAAGACCGTGGTGAACGGCGTCATCGGCTCGGAGAAGTCCGCATTCTTCCACGACCCGAACGTCGTCAAGGCGCTCGCCGCCAAGAACTACGAAGTGAAGACGGAGACATCGGGCTCCTGGGCGATGGACCAGCTCGACCTCAAGAAGCTCGACTTCGCCTTCCCCGGCAGCAGTGAACCCGCCAAGGAGGTGGAAGCCGCAGCGGGGGTCAAGGGCGCGCAGGAGACCAAGCCCTTCTACTCCCCGCTCGTCGTGATCGCCCGGTCCAACGCCGCCAAGGTCCTCGCCGACAACGGCCTCGCGAAGACGACCGGCAAGAACACCGGGACCCTCCTCATGGGCCCCTTCCTCAAGGCCGCCGCCGAGGACCGCACCTGGCAGCAGCTGCCCGGATCCTCCGCCCACGCCGAGCTGACCGGCACCGTGTTCATCAAGACCACCGACCCGGCCACCTCCAACTCCGGCGCCCTCTTCCTCGCCGCCACCTCCAACGTGGCGAACGGCAACAACGTGGTATCCGACGACGCCGGCATCGCCCGCACCGCCCCGCTGATGCGCAAGCTGATCTCCGTCCAGGGAGCCCTGGAGCCGAGCACCGACGACCCCTTCCGGGCCTTCATCAGCGGCAGCGGCGAACCGCTCATCCTCGTCTACGAGTCCCAGGTGGCGTCCTTGCTCCTGCAGAAGCAGGGCGGGGGGAACGTCGACGACATGGTGGTCCTCTACCCGGACACCACGGTCAACACGGCGCATACCTTCGTGCCGCTCAGCGACAAGGCCAAGGCGCTCGGCACCCTCCTCGCGACCGACCCGAAGCTGCGCGAGCTGGCCCTGCGCCACGGGTTCCGCCCGCAGGACGGCGTGCCCGAGTTCACCACCGCCACCGCGCCGCACGCCGCGTACCTCAACCCGGGGCTGACCGGCATCCGCCAGGTCGGCACACCCACCGTTAAGATCCTGATGGCGCTGGCCGCACGCGCCAAGGGCCAGGAGGCACCGTGACACTGACGTCAACCGCCGACGGAGCCGACGGCCCGCTCGTCCTCACCGCTCCCGAGCCCGTCGCGCCCGTCCGCAAGGAGCAGGCAGCGGGCCTCGTACCGCTCCAGGACGGCGTCCGCGACGAGATGGCCCGCCGCGCCGGGGAGTACGTCGGCACGCTCGCCGGGATCGACACCCGCTCCCCCGAGTTCGCGCAGCGCATCGGCGAGATCGCCGGGCTCGGCTCGGCCGACATCCGCTCCGCCGCCCAGCAGTCCAACCGGATGCTGGAGCGGGCCGTGCGCTCGCTCGGCTCCGACGGGGGCGGCGACGCGCAGGCCCGGGTGGCCGGCTCCCTCGTCGAACTGCGGCGCACCGTCGAGGACATCGACCCGCGGGACACGCCCGCCAAGGGGGTCGGCAAGCTGCTCGCGAAGCTGCCCGGCGGCAACAGGTTCCGCGACCACGTGGCCAAGTACGCCTCCTCGCAGGCCACCCTCAACAAGATCGTGGGCGCGCTGCGCGGCGGCCAGGACGAGCTGCGCCGCGACAACGCGGCCTTGCACACCGAGCGCTCGCGGCTCTGGGAGACCATGGGCAAGCTCCAGGAGTACGCGGTCCTCACCGAGGCCCTGGACATCGCAGTCGAGCAGCGGATCTCCGAGGCCGAGCGGACCGACCCGCAGCAGGCCGACGCGATGCGCGCGGACGTGCTCTTCCCCGTCCGGCAGAAGCACCAGGACCTGCTGACGCAGCTGGCGGTGTGCGCGCAGGGCTACCTGGCGATGGACGTGGTCCGGCGCAACAACGAGGAGCTGATCAAGGGCGTCGACCGGGCCGCGACCACCACGGTGTCCGCGCTGCGGATCGCCGTGATGCTGGCCTCGGCCCTCGACAACCAGCGCAAGGTGACCGAGCAGGTCAACGCGTTGCGCGGCACCACCGAGGAGCTGATCCGGGGCAACGCGCAGATGCTGTCCACGCAGAGCGGTGAGATCCAGCGGATCGCGGCCGATCCGGCGGTGGGCGCGGAGACCCTGCGGACGGCGTTCGCGCAGATCTACCAGACGCTCGACGCGATCGACACCTTCAAGGTGCAGGCCACGGAGAACATGGCCGCGACCGTGGAGTCCCTGACCGGGGAACTCCGGACGGCCTCGGCGCATCTCGCGCGGACGCGCACCGCGAGTGTGCTCGACGGCGGTGCCCAGTGAGCCGGCGCGAGTACCGGCGGGGCCGGCTGGTCGTGGGCCTGGTCATCGCTTCGATCGTCGGCGCGAGCGGCTGCACTTCCGACGGGCCCGACCGGCCCGGCGACCCGAAGCCGACCGCCTACAAGGAGGGCACCCTGCGGGTGCTGGCCTCCAGCGAGCTCGCCGACATGCAGCCGGTGCTGGAGCAGGCCAAGAAGGCCACCGGGGTCACCGTGAACCTCACCTGGTCCGGGACCCTCGACGCCGCCGAGCAGGTCGCCTCCGGGAAGGCCGACGGGAAGTACGACGCGATCTGGCTGTCCTCGAACGACTACCTGCGGCTGCGCCCGCAGGCCGCCGGGAAGCTCGCCAACGAGACCCCGGTGATGTCCTCGCCCGTCGCCCTCGGCGTGAAGCCGGAATCGCTGGCCCGGCTCGGCTGGAAGCCGGAGGAAGTCACCTGGTCGGCGGTGCACGAGGCAGTCGCGGGCGGCAGGCTGACGTACGGGATGACCGACCCGGTGCGCTCGAACTCCGGTTTCTCCGCGCTGGTGTCGGTGGCCTCGGGCCTGTCGGGCGCGCAGGCGGCGCTGACGGACGCGGACGTGAAGGCGGCCGCGCCCCGGCTGAAGGAGTTCTTCGCCGGGCAGAAGCTGACCTCGGGCTCCTCCGGCTGGCTGGCCACCGCCTACGCCCAGCGCTCGGACGTGGACGCGCTGGTGAACTACGAGTCGGTGCTGCTCTCGATGAACCGGGACGCGAAGGCTCCGCTGACGGTGATCCGGCCGCGTGACGGCGTGGTCACCGCGCACTACCCGCTGGCCCTGCTGACCTCGGCCCCGGCCGGGGCCCGCGAGTCGGGCCGGGCGCTGACGGAGTACCTGCGCGGGGCGCAGGCGCAGCAGGAGATCACCGGGAAGACGTTCCGCCGGCCGGTCGCGGCCGAGGTGGCACCGGCCCCCGGGCTGGGTGGGGAGAAGCGGCGCGAGCTGCCGTTCCCCGGTTCGCTCGCGGTCGCCGACGGGCTGCTGGCCTCGTACGAGAACGAGCTGCGGCGGCCCTCGCGGACGGTGTACGTCCTGGACACCTCGGGTTCGATGTCCGACGACGACCGCATCGGGCGGCTGGAGGCGGCGCTCACGGACCTGACGGGCAGCGGGAGTTCGGGGACCGGGGAGCGGTTCCGGGACCGCGAGGAGGTGACGCTCCTGCCGTTCGGGTCCACGGTGAAGAAGGTGCGGACGCACGTGGTCGAGCCCGGCAATCCGGGGCCGGCCCTGGACGCGATCCGGGGCGATGTGAAGTCCTTGCAGCCGGAGGGGGGTACGGCGGTCTACAGCAGCCTGGAGGCGGCGTACGAGCAGCTCGGCAAGGGCGGCACGGACGCGTTCACCTCGATCGTGCTCATGACGGACGGCGAGAACACCGAGGGCGTCGGAGCCAAGCACTTCGACTCCTTCTACGCCGCGCTGCCGGAGGGCCAGAAGCACACCCCGGTCTTCGCGGTGCTGTTCGGGGACTCGGACCGCAAGGAGCTCACCCACATCACCGAACTGACCGGCGGGCGGCTCTTCGACGCCACCGACGGGAACGGTTCGCTGAACGGAGCCTTCGAGGAGATCCGTGGCTACCAATAGAGCGGCCGGTGCGGCCGTCGGCAGGGCGCTCGGCACGGGCTTTCTCAACTACCTGGAGTCGAAGAAGAACCTGGCCGGCTCCGCCTGCGGGGTGGCCGGTCTGGGCCTGAGCTTCGCCGGGGTGGGCGGCTCGTTCTGGCCGGTGGTGGTCGCCGGGCTGTACGGCGCGGGCGCGCTGATCGCCCCGCCGGAGCGGGTGGATCCGCCGCACTACCCGGACGTCGCCGAGCAGCTGGGTGTCGTACGGGAGGATTTCGGGCGGCTGCGCGAGTACCTGGCCGAGGTGGACCTGCCGCCGGCGGCGGGCGGGAAGCTGGCCGAGCTGATGGAGCTGTACGCGGCCCTGCTCGATCCGGGGTGGGTGGCCGATGCGCTGGCCGCCGAGCCGGAGTGGGTGCACGCACTGTCGCGGGCGATCCGGCTGGACGTCCCGGAGTGCGTGGACACGTACAACCGGACGCGCTGGTGGACCCGGATGACGTCGGGCGCCGAGTCGCCGGAGCGGCACCTGGAGCGGCAGCTGGTGGTCCTGTACGACGAGGCGGAACGCGTGACGGCCGGCCTCCACGAGGTGGAGGCCGGCCGTCAGCAGACGCACACGACCTATCTGGAGGAGCGCGGACGCTCCTGACAGGCCGGTGCTGCGGTGGGCGCCGCTTGGTCGGGGGCTCCCACAGCGGTGGGCGCCGCTTGGTCGGGGGCTCCCACGTTCATTGGCCCTTCTTCAGGGCGCGTCCTGGCTCAGCCCAGGCGCTCCACGAGCGCGTGGTACTGGTCCCACAGCTCCTTGGGCGTGTGGTCGCCGTAGGTGTTCAGGTGCTCGGGGACCAGGGCGGCCTCCTCGCGCCAGACCTCCTTGTCGACCGTGAGGAGGAAGTCGAGGTCCTCGGCCGGGAGGTCGAGGCCGTCGAGGTCGAGGGACTCCTTGGTCGGCAGGATGCCGATCGGGGTCTCGACGCCTTCGGCGGTGCCGTCGAGGCGGCCGACGATCCACTTCAGGACGCGGCTGTTCTCGCCGAAGCCGGGCCACACGAACTTGCCCTCGTCGTTCTTGCGGAACCAGTTCACGTAGTAGATCTTCGGGAGCTTCGCCTGGTCCTTGTCGGCGGCGACCTTGACCCAGTGGGCCATGTAGTCGCCCATGTTGTAGCCGCAGAACGGCAGCATGGCGAAGGGGTCGCGGCGCAGCTCGCCGACCTTGCCCTCGGCGGCGGCGGTCTTCTCGGAGGCGATGTTCGAACCGATGAAGACGCCGTGGTTCCAGTCGAAGGACTCGGTGACCAGCGGCACGGCGGAGGCGCGGCGGCCGCCGAAGAGGATCGCGGAGATCGGGACGCCCTTGGGGTCCTCCCACTCGGGGGCGATCGTCGGGCACTGGGAGGCCGGGACGGCGAAGCGGGCGTTGGGGTGGGCTGCCGGGGTCTGCGAGTCCGGAGTCCAGTCGTTGCCCTTCCAGTCGATGAGGTGCTTGGGCGCCTCTTCGGTCATGCCCTCCCACCACACGTCGCCGTCGTCGGTGAGCGCGACGTTGGTGAAGACGGTGTTCGCGTACATCGTCTTCATGGCGTTGGCGTTGGTGTGCTCGCCGGTGCCGGGGGCGACGCCGAAGAAGCCGGCCTCGGGGTTGATCGCGTAGAGGCGGCCGTCCTCGCCGAAGCGCATCCAGGCGATGTCGTCGCCGATGGTCTCCACCGTCCAGCCGGAGATCGTGGGCTCCAGCATGGCCAGGTTCGTCTTGCCGCAGGCGGAGGGGAAGGCGGCGGCGACGTACTTGGCCTCGCCCTGCGGCGGGGTGAGCTTGAGGATCAGCATGTGCTCGGCGAGCCAGCCCTCGTCGCGCGCCATGACGGAGGCGATGCGCAGGGCGTAGCACTTCTTGCCGAGCAGGGCGTTGCCGCCGTAGCCGGATCCGTAGGACCAGATCTCGCGGGTCTCGGGGAAGTGCGAGATGTACTTGGTGGTGTTGCACGGCCACGGGACGTCGGCCTCGCCCTCGGCGAGCGGAGCGCCGAGGGTGTGGACGGCCTTGACGAAGAAGCCGTCGGTGCCGAGCTCGTCCAGGACGGGCTTGCCCATGCGGGTCATGGTGCGCATGGCGACCGCGACGTAGGCGGAGTCGGTGATCTCGACGCCGATCGCGGAGAGCTCGGAGCCGAGGGGGCCCATGCAGAACGGGACGACGTACATCGTCCGGCCCTTCATGGAGCCGCGGAAGATCCCCTTCTCGCCCGCGAAGATGTCCTTCATCTCCGCCGGGGCCTTCCAGTGGTTGGTCGGGCCCGCGTCCTCTTCCTTCTCGGAGCAGATGAAGGTGCGGTCCTCGACGCGCGCGACGTCGGAGGGGTCGGAGGCGGCGTAGTAGGAGTTCGGGCGCTTCGTCTCGTCGAGCTTCTTGAACGTTCCCTTGGCGACGAGCTCCTCGCACAGGCGCTCGTACTCGCCCTCGGAGCCGTCGCACCAGACGACGCGGTCCGGCTGGGTGAGGGCTGCGATCTCGTCCACCCAGGAGATCAGCTCCTGGTGAGTCGTCGGGATGGTGGGAGCCGCGTTGTCGCGCGCCACGATTGCTCCTTGTTGAGGGGTTTGTTTGGTGTAGGCCCCGTGGGGGCTGCGACCCGGACGCTTCGCGCTCCGCTCATCCGGTGTCGACCGCACTCATCTGATCATCCGGTGCATGTGCGCATATGTCCAGAGGGCCTCTCACGTGAGCATCGCCACGTCCGTCAATCTTCCGTAAAGAGCACCGAGGGAAACCTACGGACCCGTAGGTAGCATGTCGCCCATGACTTCTGACGCCGCCGCCGCACCGGAGCCGGAGGCCAAGCCGCTGATGCGCGGCTGGCTGCACCTAGGAATGTTCCCCGCCGTGGTGGTCGCGGGGCTGGCCCTGATGGCCTTCACCGACTCGACCCGGGCGCGCGTGGCCTGCGGGGTCTACATCCTCACGGCCTGCCTGCTCTTCGGCGTCAGCGCGGTCTACCACCGCGGTACCTGGGGGCCGCGCGGCGAGGCCATCCTGCGGCGGCTCGACCACGCCAACATCTTCCTCATCATCGCGGGGACCTACACCCCGCTGACCGTCCTGCTGCTCCCGCCCTCCACGGGCCGGACGCTGCTGTGGGCGGTATGGCTCGCCGCCGCGGCGGGCATCGCCTTCCGCGTCTTCTGGGTCGGCGCGCCGCGCTGGCTGTACACCCCGTGCTACATCGCCATGGGCTGGGCCGCGGTCTTCTTCCTGCCCGACTTCATGCGCACCGGCGGCATCGCAGTCCTGGTCCTGGTGATCGTCGGCGGCCTGCTGTACAGCGCGGGAGGGGTCATCTACGGGATGAAGCGACCAAACCCCTCCCCCCGCTTCTTCGGCTTCCACGAGGTCTTCCACTCACTGACCCTCGCGGCCTTCGTCGCGCACTACGTCGGCATCTCGCTCGCCGCGTATTCTCACTAGCCGTTCCCGCGCGGGCCTGCCAAGGTGACCGCATGGGGTGGACCTTCAAGCTGCACGGCGTGCTCGCGGGCGCACTGAGCGCGCTATTGCTGCTGGCCGCCGCGGCCCCGGCGCTGCCGGGCTCAAGCGGGCTCATGGCCGCCGGACTCCTGCTCGTCCTTCCCCTCGGCGTCGCCGCCGTGGTGCGCTCGATGCGGGCCGGGGCGACCAGGCGACTGCGCTGGCTCGCCTTCCGGTGTCTGCCGGGTGCGGTGCAGGGGGCGCTCGCGGCGCTGCTCCTCGCTGGTGCCGTCCTCGTCGGGCTGTCCGGTACCGGGGACATGCAGGATCCGCAGATCGTGGACGGCCGGTACTCCGTCTTCGACACGAGCGCGCTGACGCGCACGCGCGTCGAGGTCTCGCGCGAGCAGTACGAGGAGGTCGCCTCCGGTGAGCGGCGTCTGTTCCTGGTCCTCCCCGCGATCCTGCTGGCCGCCACCGCCGGCCTCGCCCTCACCGCCGGGGAACTGCGGCGGGGCGAGGCGCGGACTGCCGCTTAGCAGGCGTACCCGTCGCGGTCGGGGTCCAGGCGCAGCGGATCGCTGCCGTTGACCTTCATGCGCTGCGGGTACTGGTGGGCGGCCAGCCAGTCGCAGCGGGCCTTCGTCGTCTCCTTCACCTCCGCCGGGAAGCGGGTCGGTACGCACAGGTTGACCGTGCCGTAGTGGCGGTCGCAGCCGGCCACGCTCGGCGCGACCGGGACGGAGTCCCGCTCAGCCGCGTTGTCCTTGGCGGGACCCAGCTTGTCGGCGAAGGTGTGCTCGTGCGCGGCGGGCTGTTCCTCGGCGGCCGCCAGCGCCGGGGCGCCGCCCAGGTGGACCCAGGTCGCGATCGACGGGACGCCGTTCGCGTCGACCGCGAACAGCATGTACCAGCCGGGCGGCGCCAGGTTGGGGTTGCTGGTGACGCTCAGGTCGATGTTGTTCCCGTTCACCGTCATCGGCAGGTCCACGAACCGCTGGTTCGGGTCCGACGAGTGGGTGACCGCCGCCGGACGGATCAGCTCCGCCTTGGCGACCGGCCGGTCGACGGTGATCCGCTGCGTGTCCCCGTACACCCACTGCGTGTCGATCACCGAGGTGATCTGCGGCCGCGGTCCCTTGAAGAGGTAGGGCGGCGTGTAGATCGACACGTTGTGGTTGTACGTGCCGTTGCCCGGGTTGTCGCCGACCGACATGACCCGGCCGTCCGGCATCAGGAACGACGCCGAGTGGTAGGTCCGCGGGATCGGGTCGGCGGCCAGTCCCGCCTGGTAGGTGTTGGTCACCGGGTCGAAGAACGAGGCCTCGAAGACGGGGTCGGCCCGGTCGTGCAGCCCGCCGCCGGTCTCCAGTACCTTGCCGTCCGGCAGCAGCACGGCCGACACGTACATCTTGCCCTCGGCGCCGGTCTGCGGCCGCTTGCCCGCGCCCGTGTCGACCAGGCCCTGCGGCAGGTCCGGGCCGGCCGTGTAGGCGGGGCTCGGCTTCTTCAGGTCGATGATGTCGGTGATCCGGTTCGCGGCCGGGTTCGTCTCGTTGTTGCCGCCGCCGATGGTCAGGACCCGCTGGTCCTGCGCCGGAGGCAGCAGGACGCTCGCCGACTCGTCACGCTGGTCCTTGTTGCGCAGCCCGGGCACGTCGGTGACGGTGTTGGCGTTGTAGTCGTAGACCGAGGAGCCGGTGCCGGGCGTGTTGTTGCCGAAGGTGTGGCTGCCCGAGTAGAAGAGCCGCCCGTCCTGCATGAGGATCATCGACGGGTACAGGCCCCAGTACGACCAGGTCTGGTTGACCTCGTTCATCGGGAGCCACTTGTTCTGCGCCGCCGAGAACTTCTCCGCGGTCACGTTGCCCGTGGAGTCCTCCTTCAGGCCGCCGAAGGAGATCACGTCACCGTTGCCGAGGATCGTCGCCGACGGGTACCAGTGCCCGCCGTTCATGTCGTTCGTCTTCGTGTACGCCTCGGTCGCCGGGTCGAATACGTAACTGTCCTTCAGCCCCTGGTAGCCGATCTTGCCGTCCGCGGACGGATAGCCCTTGTTGCCGCTCATCACGAGCACCCGGCCGTCGGCCAGCTGCACGTGCCCCGAGCAGAACATGTCCACCGGCGTCGGGATCGTCCTGAAGGACCCGTTCGCCGGGTCGTACACGGCCGAGGTGAAGGTGCCCGCGTTGAACTGGGCGATGTCGTTGCCCGAGCCCGCGATCAGCAGCACCTTGCCGTTCTTGAGGACGACGGCGTGCATCGAGCGCACCGGGTTCTTGGCCGGGATCACCTCCCACCTGCCCTTGGCGCACTCCTCCGCCGTGCCCGAACAGGTGGGCTGCGGCCCTGCCGCGCCCACCTCCTCCAGGGCGTAGTCGTCGGTGGTGAGCGTGCCCACCCCGTAGACCGACAACCCCCACGCGATCTTGTCGGTACCAGGCGGGACGGCCGGCGTACGGACCTGCGTGCGCGCCCATCCGGCACTGACCGGCGGATTCTGCAGATCGGTCCAGTACTGCCAGGCCCCGGTCGCGGCCTCCCGCCGGAACACCGTCACCGAGACGTCCGGGGTGTTCGACTTGTACCAGGCGGAGAGGTCGTACTGCTTGCCCGGCGTGACGGTGGGGGCACAGGTGGTGTTCTCGGTGACCAGCGCCTTGCGGTCGCCGTTCACGCGACGGGTGAGCGAGACCTTCATCGCCTTGGTGCCGCTGTGCGCGTCGGCGACGGTGGCGAAGGTGAAGTCGTTGTCGCCCCAGCCCGATTTGGACCAGCAGGACGGCATGTCGGCGCCGGGCGCGCCGGCGGTCTCGAAACCTGGATTGGTGAGCAGATTGGGCGGGCCGGCCGTGGCCTGCTGCGGTGCGGTGAGCAGCAGTCCCGCGGTCGTCGCCCCGACGGCCAGCAGGGCGGCCCGCCGCCCTGCCCTCCGCCGGATCTTCAGACGCATCGAAAGCTTCCCTTCTGTGCGGCTCAACTCCTGGTGTGACGCCCCGCCTTGCGCGAGCTGCGCGGCAGGTAGACAAGGGCCTCGGTGGCCGCGTACCGAAGGACGAAGGTGGTGACCAGCGCGAGGGCGGTGGCGGGCAGCACCGACATGCCGAGCTTGGCGACGAACACCGCGATCAGCGGGATCCGCAGCAGCAGATCGGCATTGGCGAGCAGCACGAAACGGCCCACCCGGTCCGCCCAGTGGCGGTGGCGGCGGTCCCGGAAGAGCAGGACCTCGATGAGGACGAAGTTCCACAGCACCCCGGCCTGGTTGGCGACGATCTCCGCCGGCAGGTAGTGCATCCCGGCGTGCGTGAGCAGCCAGAGCGCGGCCAGGTTCGGGACGAAGCCGGAGAGCCCGATCAGGCCGAAGCCGACCATCCGGGCCAGGGGGGTAGCAGATCGCAGCGAGGCGAGGTGGGCGAGGAAGCGCATGCCCTCGCGGGCGGTGGACTTGGACTCGCCCGAGAAGCGGTCCTGGAAGACGAAGGGCACTTCGGCGACCTTCGCCGGCCGGCAGCGCACCGCCAGCTCCAGCAGGATCTTGTAGCCCAGCGGCTTCAGGGCGTCCGCGGTGACCACCGAGCGGCGCATGGCGAAGAAGCCGCTCATCGGGTCACTGATCCCGCGCAGGGCGCGCGGGAAGAGCCCCTTGGTGAGCCAGGTCGCGCCGCGCGAGACGGCGATGCGGTAGCTGCCGGCGAGTCCGGCCCGGCTGCCGCCGCTGATGTAGCGGGAGGCGACGACGAGGTCGGCGCCGGTGCGCATCCCCTCGCCTACGAGCTCGGGCACCAGGTGGGGCGGATGCTGGAGGTCGGCGTCCATGACGACGATCCAGTCGGTGTCCGCCCGCCGCACCCCCTCGACGACCGCGCCGCCGAGGCCGCCGTCGGCGCTCTCACGGTGCAGGACGGCCACCGGGAAGGGGTACTCCACCGCGGCCTTCTCGATGACGGCCGGGGTGTCGTCCGTGGAGTCGTCCACGAACAGCACCCGGCACGGCAGGTGCTCGGGCAGCGCGTCACCGAGCCGGCGCAGCAACTCGTCGATGTTTCCGGACTCGTTGAAGGTCGGAATGATGAGGGTGACGCTGCCGGTGACCGTCTGCGCGGCGGTGAGGTCCGAATCGATCGGGGCATGGAGGGACCACAGGTCCTCGCTCATGGCGGCTCAGCTCCCACTCTGCGGGCCGGCGCCGTCGGTGCGGTTGCCGGCGTCGGCGCGGTCGGTCCGGCGGATCTCTATGCGGTCCTCGCCCGAGCCGAAGACGGCGACCGCCGTCGAATGCTCCAGCGCGGCCTTCACGTTCGGCAGGTTCACCGCGTCGCGGCGCACCGTCGGCGAGGACACGACGTAGTCGATGTCCCGCCAGCCGTGCGGCAGCGTCTTGGTGACGGCGGGGTCGAGGTCGGCCTTGTAGAACCAGATCGCGCCGAGCCCGGGCTCGTAGCCGCGGTGCACGGCGTCCAGCCACAGCGCGTCGTCCAGCAGCACCCGGGTGCGCGCCGGATCGTCCACCTCGCTGCCGAGCCAGGCCGCGGCCTGCCGGTACGGGGCGTTCGCGTCGACCGTGAGCGCGGTGCGGTTGCCGTCGTACCAGCGCGGCAGGACGTACACCGCGGCGCACGCGGCGAGTACGCCGAGCAGCGCCCAGCGCGCGTACACCAGCCGCCTGCGCTCCCCCGGGGCCCGGCGGCGGCGCAGCACGGCGTGCGTGACGCTGGCCGCGCCGCCCGCGAGGACGAGGGCCAGGAACGGCAGCGCCTGGATCACGTACATCGCCGGGAGGTAGCCGGAGGGCCGCAGCGCGACGACGGCGAGGATGACGGCGGCGAGCGCGGGACCGGCGAGCGCGCGGGCGGTGACCGACCAGCGCAGGGTGGCCAGCAGCAGGACGGCGCCGGCCAGCCCGCCGAGCGGCAGGACCGTGTCGTAGTAGAGCCAGGAGCGGAAGACGCCGTTCGAGCCGGAGCCGGCGTCGAGGATGAAGCCGGAGCCCTCGCGGCCCATCTGGTAGGTGATGCCGTCGATGAGCGAGACGTGGCCGGAGCCGGGCAGCAACTCGCCGTTGAGCAGGGCGTACAGCGGATAGGCCAGCCCTATGAGCACGCAGGCGGTGATGGCTCCGGTGACGGCGAACTTGCGGGTGTCGCGGTGGCTGTGGCGCCACATCGTCACCAGCAGCGCCGGAAGCACCACCAGCATCGTCTCCTTGGTCAGGACTGCGGTGGCGGCCGCCAGCCCGGACCCGAAGTGGTGCCACAGGTGGCGGCTGGGCGACGCGGCGAGGCAGAAGGCGAGCAGGATCCACATCACCGCGAGGTTGTCGAGGAAGATCTCGCGCTGGAGCACGACGGAGAGCGGGGAGAGCCCGAAGAGGCCCATCGCGAGCCCGGCGGCCCAGCGCGGCAGCCACAGCCGGCGCGCCAGGACGTAGATCAGCACCGAGCTGGCGGCGGAGACGACGAGCATCGAGAACCGCATCGTCGCGACGGTCATCGAGTCGGGTACGAAGAGGGAGGGGAGGTACGTCAGGCCCGCGACCTGGATCCAGCCGAGCGGCGGGTGGTCGTACCAGTACGTGTAGTGGGCGAGGCCGTCGCCCTGCTGGACGGCCCACGCCTGGGCAAGGTAGGTGCCCTCGTCGTCGCTGAGGGTCGGGAAGTCGGTGATGTTCCAGCCCTGGACGAGGACGATCACGAGCAGCAGGACCCCGCAGAGCAGCAGGTCGGGGCGGGAGGAGCGGAAGCGCACGAGCGGACGGGCGGGCGCGGGCGGCTCGACTCCGAGCCCGCCGCGGCCCTCCCGCTGGGCGGGGACGCGGGGCTCTGTCGCGGTGGCGGCGGCGATGGCGGTCGCGGCGGGGTGGGGATCAGTGGCCGTGGGCAGGGTGGCGGTCACCGGTGACTGTCCTCTCGGAGCGCGGAGTGCGCGGAGTGCGCGGCGGGCGAGGTGGACGCGCTGTACGTGGGCACGGCGGAGGCAGAGGCAGAGGCGGCGGAGGCGGAGGCCAGGGCCGAGGCGGACGCCGTGGCGGCGGCCGTCGCCTCGCCGAGGTGGGCGCCGGTGTGGCTGGTCAGTTCCCACTCGCTCTGGCCGCGCTGCTCGCGCCAGACCGCGCGGATCGCGGCGCCGGCGAGCAACACCTGGTAGAACGGGCCGCCGACGACGAGCTTGACGTAGTGCGAGAAGCGGACGGGCAGTCCGTACTGCCTGCCGAAGTCGTGCAGGCCGACGATCTCGAAGACGAACGTCACCATCGCCGTGATCATGGGGAGGAAGGTGATGATCGCGATGCCGACCGGTACGTCGAGGAAGACCGCGACGGCGAAGTTGAGCGGGATGATCACCCCGGACGCGGCCTGCATGAAGGGCGTCATCAGCGTGTAGCGGGCCAGCCAGCGCTGGCCGCGGCCGGGCAGCTGCTGCCAGTCCTTCTTCCGGTACACCTGGAGGAAGCCCTGGTTCCAGCGGGTGCGCTGCTTGAGCAGGCTCAGCAGCGAGCCCGGTGTCTCCTCGCGGGTGACCATGTCGGAGTCGTACGCGACGACCACCTTCTTGCCGACCGACGAGAGCCGCACGCCCAGGTCGCAGTCCTCGGCGAGGCAGTTCGGGTCCCAGCCGCCGGCCTCGCGCAGCACCTCGGTGCGCACGAAGACGGTGTTGCCGCCGAGCGGGATGAAGCCCTTCTCGGCGTGCAGGTGCAGCCGGGAGCGGAACCAGAAGAAGTACTCCAGGCAGTTGCGCAGGCTGTACCAGCTGGAGTGGAAGTTGATCAGCTGGACCCCGCCCTGGACCACGTCGGCGCCGGTGGAGCGGAAGGCGTGGTCGACGTGGGAGAGCAGCTCGGGGTGGACCTGGTCCTCGGCGTCGAAGACCCCGACGATGTCGCCCCGGCAGGACGGGAGAGCGGTGTTGAGAGCCTTCGGCTTGTTCTTGGTCTCGTGGTGGTCGACGACCACCCGGACCCTGGCCGGCTCCCGGGCGGCGGCCCGCTCCGCGACCGCGGCGGTCTCCGGGTCGTCGTGGCCGACGATCACGATGATCTCGTAGTCGGTGTGGGTCGACTCCAGGAGCCGGTCGATGGTGTGCTCCAGCACCGCCTGCTCGTGCCGGGCCGGAAGCAGCAGGGAGAAGGCCAGCCGGCCGCCCCCGTCGGGGCGGTCGAAGCGGGTGGAGGCGAGCACCTCGGGCGTCCGCCAGGCGTGCATCTGCCACCAGAGCGTGAAGGCGGCAATCCCGAAGAGCGCAAGCGAAATCACAGAAATGAACACAGAGGTGTACAAATTGTCCCCCCAGACATGCCGCAACCCCAGGCGGCGATCGTCAAACCCCGGAGGCTCACGGCAGGCCCCCCGGCCCGCCGCCCCCCAACTTCCCCCCGTGCGCACCCCCCAGTGCGCCGCCCCGGTGACTCCCGAATGACACCACGAGATTAGACAGTGAACATGACACCCACGAGCACTTCAGATAAAAACCACGTTTCTGAACTCATATGAGAGCAACCGGAATTGACGGTACTCCGGTTACTTCAGGGGCGAACCGTGCCCAACTGCTCCGCCAGCTCGACCGGATCCGTCGTAGGCCGCGCGCAGACGAAATGTCGACACACGTACGCCGTCGGAAGGTCGTGTACAAGTGTGCGCTCGGCCAGCAGGGGGAACTCACCCCCACCACCGTCCGCCGAACGCGGCATCCCGGTCGCCACCACGGCCCCAGGAGCCGTCCCCAGCAACGCCGTCCGGTGCAGCGCCGCCCGGGCCGGATCCTCCAGGTGACCCACGACCGCCACCTCGCGCGGCCCGTCCAGCAGCGCCTCGGCGACCGCCAGCCCGTGCCCGATGAAGCGCGGGGCACGCGGCCCGAGGGCGTGCACCACCCCGAGCGCCTTCTCGGCCGCCGTGCGGTGGGCCTGCGAACCGGTGTGCGCGGCATACGACAGCAACGCCCCGGCCGCGGCCGTCCACCCGGACGGCGCCGCCGTGTCGGTGGGGTCCTGGGGCCGCCTGATCAGCGCTTCGGCGTCGTGCGCGGTGTCGTAGAGCGAACCGTCCTGCGCGGTGAACTGGTCCAGGACCAGGTCGACGAGGAACCCGGCGAACTCCAGCCAGACCCCCTCACCGGTGACGGCGGCCAGTGCCAGGAACCCCTCCGCCACATCGCCGTAGTCCTCCAGCACCCCCGCGTTGGCCCCCACGTGGCCGTCCTTGCTCGTCCTGGCCAGCCGGGCCCGTCCGTCCATGTGCACGCGCACCAGCAGATCGGCGGCCTCGGTGGCCCGCTCGGTCAGGTCGGGACGCTCGAAGTACGCCCCGCACTCCGCGAGCGCGGCGATGGCGAGCCCGTTCCACGCGGCCACGACCTTGTCGTCGCGCCCGGGCGCGGGCCGCGTCTCCCGCTCGGCGAACAGCCGCGCCCGGATCGAGGCGATCCGCTCGGCGTCCGCCGCCGGCCCGTCCTGGGGCAACTGGAGGACGGACTTCCCGTGCTCGAAGGTCCCCTCCTCCGTCACCCCGAAGTACGCGACGGCCAGATCCCCGTCGTCCCCTCCCAGGACCTCCCTCAACTGAGCGGGCGTCCAGGCGTAGTACGCCCCCTCCACGTGCTCGCCGCTGAGCGGGTCTTCGCTGTCCGCGTCGAGGGCGGAGGCGAAGCCGCCCTGGTCGGTCCGCAGTTCCCGGACCATGAAGTCGGCGGTCTCCAGGGCGACCCGGCGGGCGAGATCCGAGCCGGTGGCCCGCCACAGGTGCGCGTAGACCCGGCAGAGCAGGGCGTTGTCGTACAGCATCTTCTCGAAGTGCGGCACGACCCACTCCCGGTCCACGGAGTACCGTGCGAACCCGCCGCCGAGCTGGTCGTAGATCCCGCCGCGGGCCATGGCCTCACAGGTGTCGGCGGCCATCTGCAGCGCCCCTTCGGCCCCGGTACGCGCGTGGTGGCGCAGCAGGAACTCCAGCACCATGGACGGCGGGAACTTCGGCGCCCCGCCGAACCCGCCGCGCGTGGCGTCGTAGTCCCGCGTCAGCCCGAGCAGCGCCCCCGCCAGCTCCTCGGGCCCGGGGGTGCCGGCCTTCCCGTAGTCCAACTGCCGTCCGGCCAGGTCCCGTACGATCCGCTGCGCGACCTCGGTGACCTCCTCGGGCCGCCCCACCCATGCGGTCCGCACGCCTTCGAGGACCTGCATGAAGGAGGGCATGCCGTGCCGCGGCTCGGGCGGGAAGTAGGTCCCGAAGTAGAACGGCTCGGCATCCGGGGTGAGGAACACGGTCATGGGCCACCCGCCCTGCCCGGTGGCGGCCTGCACGGCCTCCATGTAGACGGCGTCAACGTCGGGCCGCTCCTCGCGGTCCACCTTGATGTTGACGAAGTGCTCGTTCATGTAGGCGGCGGTCAGTTCATCTTCAAAGCTTTCGATGCTCAAGACATGGCACCAATGGCACGAAGAGTAACCAACGCTCAGTAGTACAGGGACGCCCCGCTCCCTCGCCTCCGCGAAGGCCTCGGGCGACCACGGCCACCAGTCGACGGGGTTGTCGGCGTGCTGGAGCAGGTACGGCGAGGTCTCGTTCGCGAGGCGGTTCGGCATACTCCCATCCTGCCGCACCACCTGGTACGCGGCTCATGACGAGGCCATCAGGCCGCCGGTTCGGCTGCCTTTCTGCGATCAGCCCACTTCCATACCGGGACCACACGGGTGTAGTCCCAGGCGCCGCAGCCCTTCCTCCCTGGTGTGATCACGAGGTGGGTGAAAACGGAGGCGATCACCTTCCGCTTCTCCTCGAATCCCATCTCTTCCGACTGCCACCGCAAGCGCATCGGCTCCGGCAGCCGGACCCGACCCTGTCCGTCGCCCGGGAAGAGCAGCCGCTCGATGGCGTTCTCTACGAGGGGACCGCTGATGGCACATCGCCCGCAGCCACGACCCGAGACGCAGACGTAGCTGTACGGGCTCTTGCGACTGGTGCTCTTGCCACCGCCCATGAGCTGATCACACCTACCGCCACCCGCAGTCCCTGCCCCACAGCGCAGGAATCCGCTGGCGAGATACTTCGGGGCGGCCTTGCGGTCGGTCAGTCGCGGGCTGAGCGGGCCCCGGTGCATGTACAGGTTCCCCGCGGAGAACGTTGCGCATGCAGCCCTCCACTGCTCTGGCGTAACGATGGCCTGCCATGCGCCGACCAATGGTGTCCCGGTCTCCGGATCGATCAGCAGCTCGCCCCGGTTGGCACGGAAGCCGCACACCCTCGGAGCCGTGATGATCTGCGTGACCGTCTGCGGATTCGGGCGGCCGCCGCGCGTTCCCGTGACGCCCAGTGCCACCCACTCTCGCGCCACCTGTCCAATGGAACCACCGGCGATGCGGTGCTCGACCGCCTTGCGCACGAGCTCCGACTCAACCGGGTGCAGGGTCTGTCGGTCCTCTTGCCAGCCGAAGGGCCGGGGCCCGCTGTGCGGCAGTCCGTCCATGGCCCTCGACCAGTGCCAGTCCTGCACGCGGCGACTGCGCACCTGCCCCTCGGCGACGGCCCCCTGGAGCGATTCGATGCCGTGCAGGAGACCGGCCTTGCTGTACGGATCACGGAGCCCGTCCCGGGCGACGAACACGCGGCCGGGCGCCGAAGTGAGCGCCGCCATGAACCGGATGAAGTCCTCGGGCCTGCGGTAGAGGCGGTCATCGGCAACGGCGACGACGCCGCGGAGTGGTCCGGCCGTGAAGGCATGGCCCCGGTGGAGGTCGGCGAGCAGGTGGTCGAAGGCCGGGCGTTCCCGGTCGTCCCTGGTGGCGCTGCGCGCGTTGTCGGTGTAGGTCGACACGACGACGCAGCCGTGTTCGCGGGCCGTGCGTTCGTTGATGCGGTGCTGCTGGCGGACGCCACGCGCGTCGCGTTGCGGTGAATCCTGTGACGTGCGGGCGTACGAGGCGACCGGTATCCGGCCCATGGCGCGTTTCCCCTTCGTGAATTGTTGCGATGCTCGCCATAACTCACGAACGGACAGTCGGGTTACGCCCTGAGCAGGGGTGCCAGGTCCTTCAGCCAGGCGTCGCGGGTCTGGGTCCAGGTGGTGGGGCAGGCCGCGCGGGCCGGGGTGGCGAGGTCCTGGTGGCGGGCGGGGGCGGCGCCGTAGACCGCGCAGCGGTGGGATTCCGCGCGGGCGGCGTCCGGGGCGTGCTCGTCGGTGGGGTCGGGGGCGGGGCCGGCCGCCGCTGCGAGGTCGTAGGCGCGGGCGGCGGTCAGGAGGGTCTGCTCGCCCTCCGGGTGGCCGCGCAGGAGCATCAGCTGGGCGAAGCGGTCGGCGGCGTCCTCCTCGGCGCGGTCGTCGCCGCGGACGGGCAGGTCGAGCGCGTCCACGAGGGCGTGGCCGGCCTCGTGGTAGAGCGTCTCGCGGACGACCTCGGCGAGCGGCTCGTCCGCCGGCCGGTGGTCCGCGTCCTCGAAGAGCTCGCGGTCCTCCGCCAGGTCGTCGTAGCAGAGCTCGATGCGGAGCTTCTCCGGGTCGTAGCCCGTGCCCTCGCCCGTGCAGGAGCGGGCGAGGACGGTGACCCGGTACGGGACGGCGACGTACGCGTTGAGGTCGGCGGCCACCGTCTCGGCGAGCTTCCGCTGCTTCAGGAACCGGGCGGCGTCGAGGTCGCCCTCCACCGGCTTCTCGTAGCGCGGTACGAATCCCCGGGCGGGCAGGGCCTGTTCGCACCCGGCCAGGCCCGGCATCAGCACGGCCGCGCAGCACAGGGCCGCGGCCAGGCGCCGTACGGCGGTCATGCCCGGGTGCAGACGTGCGTGGTGGTGCTGCCGCTGGTCTCGATGTGGCGGATGCGGAGGGTGTTCTTCTCGTATTCGACGGACAGCTTCTGGCCGTCGTTCGCGTTCGCGTGGCCCGGGGGCTTCCACGGAAAGGTGAGGGACACGGTCTCGCCGACCGTCGCGGGGACGGTGAGCGCCTCGCCGCCGGTCAGGCGCTGGACGCCCTTGGGGGCCTCGTAGACGTCCAGCACGAGGTGGCCGCCGCGCAGCAGGAAGCCGCCGTGCCAGGTGCCTGCGGCGCCCTCCCATTCGATGGACCAGCCGCCGTTGCCGCCGCCGTCCGCGTTGACCGTGGCTTTGCCGCGCCCCGTGCGACCGCCGGGGGTGGTCGATTCGATGGTCCAGGAGCCCTTGATGAAGGCGTCGAAGGCGCGGCCGGCCACCGTGGGGGCAGGGGTGGGAGTGAGAGTGGGGGCCGTCGATGGGGAGGGGGACGCCGAGGCGGAGGGGGTGGGGGTGGACGCGCCGGGGGCGGTGGTGTCGGACGAAGTGGTGGCAGGTGACGCGGACTTGTCCTTGCCTTCGCCGGTGCAGGCGGCGAGCACCGAGGCCCCCACGCCGATGGCCAGGTAGCGCAGCGCGTTGCGCCGGCCTATGAGCCGTGCGGCCGTGCGGATCTCCCGTACCGTCACCAGGTCTCCTTTTTATACGAGTTGGATCAACGTGGATGACTATAGGACGGTCGCGGTCACCAACTCCCTCTTAACTAGCTCAGATTCCCTCGCGCTCGTGAGCGTCCCGACGGACACTTGTGGCACGTTGCCGGAGCTCTCTGAGGGGGATGCCGATGCGGGACAGCCATCGCGGTGAGGCCGAGCGGCTGTTGGAGCGGGCCGTGGACGAGGAGGGCCGGCGGAGCGCGGCGGGCACACCGGTCGACAAGGCGGCGCTGCTGGCCCGCGCCCGGGAGGCGCTGGACTCGCTCGCGGCGAGTGCGGCTCCGGAGTACGAGGCGTACGTAACGGCCCTGGACGAGGCGGCGGCCGGCGAGCAGTCGCTCGGTGAGGCCTTCCGGCGCGGAAACACGTCAACCGCCTTACTCGTCACGGCGGTTGCGGCGGCCGCGGCCGTCGGGGCGGACCTGTCGCTCGGCGTCGCGGCCGGTACGGCCCTGACCGCGGGGGCCGTCGCGGGCGTCGCGGGGGCGGTCGCGACGGTGGCGAAGGTGACGGCGCTGCACCTGCCGGCGGCGAACCGGCGGGCCGGTGAGCGTGGTCGGCCGGGCGGGCCGGAACAGCTGAGGCTGCAGTGGCTGTCGGCGCTGGAGGTGCGCGGCATACGGCCGTTCCTGGAGCAGCAGCGAGCGGTGGCCGCGGCGGCGCGGGCGCCCCGGCCGGCTGCCCGGACGGGCACGCCGCCGCTGCGCGGGACGGACCGCAGTGCGGAGGCGCGGCGGCGCAGCGTGCTGGAGCAGTCCTTCGGGCAGCTCCCCGATCCGGCCGGGCCGTTCGCGGGTCGGCGGGCGGAGTTGACGCGGATCGCGCAGTGGGTGCAGGCGGCCCGGGCCAGCACGGAGACCCGCCCGGTGGTCGTGGTGCTGCACGGCGAACCGGGGGTGGGCCGGACGGCGCTGGCGCTGCGGGCGGCGCACGGGCTGCGGGACCAGTTCCGCGGCGCGTGCGTGGTGGATCTGCGGGGCGGCGACCCGGGCGCCCCGCTGTCGACGCGGGAGGCGCTGCTGCACCTGCTGAACCGGCTGGGTGCGCCGCGCGAACAGCTGTTGTTCCGTGAGGGGGCTTCGGCGGATCAGCAGGTGCGGCGGCTGGGCGAGCTGTACCACCAGCACTTGCAGGGGCTGCCGGTGACGGTGGTCCTCGATGACGCGGTGGATGCGGCGCAGGTCCGGCTGCTGGTGCCCGAGCGGTCCGAGAGCCTGGTGCTGGTGACGGCGCGGGAGCCGCTGGAGCTGCCCGCGGATCTGGCGGCGTGGGTGCACCAGCTGCCGGTGGAGCGGCTGGCGGAGGCGGAGGCGGTGGAGCTGGTCCGGGCGGTCGCACCGGGTACGGCCGCGGCCGCGGCGGAGACGGACGCCGACGCCCGGGCCCAGGCGGACAAGGCCCTGGCCGCCGTGGTGGAGGTGAGCGGCGGACTGCCGCTGGCGCTGCGGATGCTGGCCCCGCTGGCCCGGGCGGGCCTCTCGGACCCCGGCCTCTCGGACCCCGGCCCGTCAGGTCCCGGCCCCTCGGACCCCGGCCTCGCCCCGGATCCCGTCGACGGCCACCCGGTCGAGCGCGCCCTGCGGGCCGCCGACGCCCGCCTCGCCGAGCCCGCCCGGCTGCTGCTGCGGCGGCTGCCCCTGGCCGGGCGGGCCTCCCTGGGCGGCGCGGCCGCGGCCGCGCTGGCCGACGTAACCGAACAGGCGGCGCTGCGCACGCTGGAGGAGCTGTGGGAGGCCGGGCTGATCGAGCGGGTGCGCGGGCAGCGGTTCCGGATGCACGACGCGGTGCGCGCGTACGCAGCGGCCCGGCTGGCCGCGGAGGAGGACCGGGACCGGTCCTCGGCGGCGCACGAGCGGCTGGTCCGCAATTACGCGCAGCTCGCGGACTCGGTGATCCGGATGGTCGACGGGAAGATGTCGACGCGGGCGAACCACTTCGGCAATCACGGCTTCACCTCGCTGGACGCGGCGCTGCGCTGGCTGGACGACGAGTCGAGCTTCATCACGGCGGCGCTGCGGCATTCGGAGGGGGTGGACCAGCAGGCGGTACTGGACCTGCTGGGGGCGCTGTGCGACTTCTGCCTGCTGCGCGGGGACCTGTACCGGCTCGGTGAGATCGACGAGCTGACGCAGGCGGTGGCGTCGGCGGCGGGGCAGTCGGGCGGAGTCGGCGGGCAGCAGGGGCGGCTGGTGCGGTCGGTGCAGTGGCGTACCGGTATCGCGGCGCGCCAGCTGGGCGAGCTGGACAAGGCCCGCACCACGCTGACCTCGGTGGTGGACCAGTACATGGAGGCCCATCAGGAGGCGGGGGCGGCGATGGCGCTCGTGTCCCTCGGCATCACCTTGCACCACCAGGGCAATCTCCCGGAGGCCGCGGCCCGCATCCGTGAGGCGCTGGTGCTCCAGGAGCCGCCGGAGCTGGCGGGCGACCGTGCGTGGGGCCTGCACGCGCTGGCCGCGGTGGAACGGGACCTGGCGCATCTGGGGGAGGCGATGACGCTGCTGGAGCAGTCCCTCGCCCTCCACCGGGAGAGCGAGAGCATGCACGGCGAGGCGTGGGCGCACTTCCAGCTGGGCCAGGTCTACCTGCGGGTCGGCGACGTGGGGCGGGCGGAGGCCGAGCTGCGGGAGGCGCTGGACCTGTACGGGCGTACGCGTGACGACCGCGGTGAGGCGTGGGCGCTGACGCAGCTGGGCCGGGCCCGGGTGGTGGACGGGGATCCGGGGCCGGCGCTGGAGCGGCTGCGCGAGGCGCTGGCCCGGCACCGTGAGGCGGAGGACGCGCGGGGCGAGGCGTGGACGCTGTACTACCTGGGGCAGGCGCTGGAGGAGGGCGGCGAGCGCGATCAGGCGGTACGGGAGCTGGAGCGGGCCCGGACGATGTTCTCGCGGATGCGGGACGTGTACGGCCTGGCGCACGCCCGGCACCACTCGGGCCGGGTGACGCGGGACCAGCGGGCGGCGCAGACGGGGAACCTGAAGAACTCGGGCTTCGCGCGTCAGCTGCTGGTGGACGCGCGGGCGGATTTCCGGCGGATCGGGCTGGCGCACGGCGAGGCGTGGACCTGTCTGGAGCTGGCGGTGGTGGACGCGGGCAACGCCAAGATCTCGCAGGCGCTGGACCTGTGCGAGGAGGCGGTGCGGCTGTTCATCTCCTACGGGGACCGGCGCGGGGAGGACTGGGCGCGCTTCCTGCGGTGCACGCTGCTGCCGTACGCAGACCTGGCGGACCTGACGGTCCCGGGGGCGCCGGAGGAGGCCCGGGCGGAGCTGGCCCGGCTGACGGCGGCGCCGCATCCGGCGCGGGACGGGCGGCTGGAGGACTGCCTGGAGTCGTACGGGGTGATCCTGGGCCGCGGGGTGGACCCGGCGGAGGGCTGGCAGGCGTGGCGGCTGGGCCTGGTCCCGAACCTGCATTCGCGGGAGATCATGGGCGTTCCGCTGCCGCCCCAGGCCCCGGCGACGACCGTGTGACGCGCGGATACCGCCCCGGCCGGTCGGGCGGGGGCGGTCACGCGGCGGATGTCGGCGCCGCTCGGCGGATCCGGTCAGCGCCGCTCGACCGCTCCGGTCGGCCGCGCTTGGCGGATCCGGTCAGCCGGCGCTCGGCGGATCCGTCAGCCGGCCGTCCGGTCCGGGGCGGGGGCCGCGGCGCCGGGCTCGGGGGCCTCCTCGAAGTCCACCCGGCCCATGTGGCGGCTCATCGACTTCATCAGGCCCCACACGCCGAGGGCGAGGGCCGCGAACACGATGAAGCCCAGGATGCCGGGCGTCACCTTGTTCTTGTCGAAGGTGTCACCCGCCAGCGGGAGGAGCTGGGTCAGTGCTGCCTGCGTAGCGCTCATAGCTACGCATTCTCCCGGATGCCCGCGAAGAGGTCGGACTCGGGGAGGGAAGTGTCGACGAGCGACTTCGCGAGCTCGTACTCCTCCGTGGGCCAGACCTCCCTCTGGATCTCCATCGGGACGCGGAACCAGCCGCCGTCCGGGTCGATCTGCGTGGCGTGCGCGACGAGCGCCTTGTCACGGATCTCGAAGAAGTCCGCGCAGGGCACGTGGGTGGTCAGGGTCCGCTCGGTGCGCTCGAACTCCTTCCACCGCTCCAGCCACTCCCCGTACGGGGAATCCAGGCCGCGCGAGAGCAGCGCCTCGTGCAGGGCGACGGTGCGCGGCTTGTTGAAGCCCTGGTTGTAGTAGAGCTTCTGCGGCTGGTACGCCGGGCCGAACTCGGCCTCCGGGTACTTCTCGGTGTCGGCCGCGCCGTCGAAGGCGACCATCGAGATCTTGTGGGTCATGATGTGGTCGGGGTGCGGGTAGCCGCCGTTCTCGTCGTACGTGGTGACGACGTGCGGCTTGAAGGCGCGGATCTTCTTCACCAGGCGGCCGGCCGCCTCGTCCACGTCCTCCAGCGCGAAGCAGCCCTGGGGCAGCGGGGGCAGCGGGTCGCCCTCGGGCAGGCCGGAGTCGATGTAGCCGAGCCACTCCTGCTGCACGCCCAGGATTTCGCGGGCCTCGTCCATCTCCTTGCGGCGCACCTCGTGGATGTTGTCCTCGATGTACTTGTCGCCCTGGAGCTTGGGGTTCAGGATCGAGCCGCGCTCGCCGCCGGTGCAGGTCACGACCAGAACGGGCACGCCCTCGGAGACGTACTTGGCCATGGTGGCCGCGCCTTTGCTCGACTCGTCGTCGGGGTGGGCGTGGACGGCCATCAGTCGAAGCTGCTCGGTCAAGACGGGATCCTCTGCGTTTCGGCGTGACGGTCGACTTCTATAGTGACCGAATCGGGGGACGGAAAATTCCGGGGGTGGGCCTATGAAGGCCCGGCCCCGCCCTGCCGGAAGGAACGATCGATGAGCACGGTGCGCGGAGGGCTGCCCGAGGGCCGTTACGGCCGGTCGGCGGACGAGCGTGCGGACCGGAAGCTCAAGATCGTCGGGGCGGCGCTCGGTGCCCTGCTACTGGGTGTGATCGGCTGGATCGGCTGGGATTACGTCTCGGGGCAGAGCGTGAGCGCCGAGGTGATCAAGTTCCAGGTGGTCTCGGACACAGAGGTGAAGGCGCACCTGGAGATCCGCAAGGACGCTTCGGTCACCGGGGTCTGCACGCTCAGCTCGCAGGACGAGCAGCACAACGAGGTGGGTCGCGCCGACTTCACCTTCGCGCAGCCCGAGGCGCGCGTGGACGAGCTCGTGTCGCTGAAGACCACCGGCCGCGCCACGATGATCGAACTGGTCGGCTGCCAGCAGGCGGGGTCCGCGACGCGCTGAGTGCCTGGTCGTGACACGGACGGCGGGCAAACCGGCACGTGGGTCCTCCCCCTTTTCTTCCCGAATTGTTAGGCTCGTGGTTTCGTCCGCCGCTGGCGGCTATGTAGTCCCCTGTACCGACGAGGAGCACCCGTGACCCAGACGAGCGAAAGCGTCACCTGGCTGACCCAGGCGGCGTACGACCAGCTGAAGGCGGAGCTGGACTACCTCTCTGGTCCCGCCCGCACGGAGATCGCCACGAAGATCGCAGCCGCCCGCGAAGAGGGCGACCTGCGCGAGAACGGCGGTTACCACGCGGCCAAGGAGGAGCAGGGCAAGCAGGAGCTCCGTGTGCGCCAGCTGACGCAGCTCCTGGAGAATGCCAAGGTCGGGACCGCGCCCGCGTCCGACGGCGTGGTGGCGCCCGGCACACTCGTCAAGATCGCCTTTGACGGCGACGAGGACGACACCATGGAGTTCCTGCTGGCCTCCCGCGAGTACGCGTCCTCGGACTTCGAGACGTACTCGCCCCAGTCCCCGCTGGGCAGCGGCGTGCTGGGCAAGGCGATCGGCGAGGACGCGGAGTACGAGCTGCCGAACGGCAAGAAGGCCTCCGTCAAGATCCTCGACGTCAAGCCCTTCACCGGCTGATCACCCTTCTTTCGTCACATCGATGCCCGGCCGGGTCCTCCCGGCCGGGCATCGGTGCGTGCAGGGGGTGCGTACGGGCCTACGCGGTCGCCGAGCGGTACTTGCGGACAGCCAGGGTCCGGAAGACCGTGATGATCAGCAGCGACCAGAGCACGGACGCCAGCACCGGGTTCTGCATCGGCCAGGCGTCCGGGACCGGGTAGCCCTCCGGGAGGTTGCCGAAGAGCACGCGGCACGCCTGGACGGTGGCGCTGAAGGGGTTCCACTCCGCGATGGTCTGCAGGAAGGCCGGCATGTTCTCGGAGGGGACGAAGGCGTTCGAGATGAACGTCAGCGGGAACAGCCAGATCAGTCCGCC
This sequence comes from Streptomyces sp. NPDC006463, assembly GCF_042870715.1. Lineage (NCBI taxonomy): Bacteria > Bacillati > Actinomycetota > Actinomycetes > Kitasatosporales > Streptomycetaceae > Streptomyces > Streptomyces sp. NPDC006463. The sequence goes on from NZ_JBIAHP010000012.1 coordinate 29,563, forward strand.
CGAGGTGGCCGCTTCCGGGGTGCGCACCGACAGGCCGATCAGGGCGCCGATCCAGGAGAAGGCGTAGCCGAGCAGGAGCAGCAGGCCGAAGCCCGCGAGCACCTCGCCGATGTTGGTGTGGGTGCGCCAGCCGACGAGCACGGCCACGATCGCGAGGACGACGAGGGTGAGCGAGGTCTGGACGAGGTCGGCGAGGGTGCGGCCGGTGAGGACCGCGCCGCGGGCCATGGGCAGCGAGCGGAAACGGTCGATCAGGCCCTTGTGCATGTCGTCCGCGATGCCCGCGCCCGCTCCGGCGGTGGCGAAGGTCACGGTCTGGGCGAAGATGCCGGCCATCAGGAACTCGCGGTAGGCGGCGGGCGAGGTGCTGCCGCCGACGCTGATGGAGCCGCCGAAGACGTAGCTGAAGAGCACGACGAACATGACCGGCTGGATCACACCGAAGATGATCATCTCGGGGATGCGGGACATGCGGATCAGGTTCCGCTTGGCGATCACCAGGGAGTCGTTGACGCCCTGGACGAGGCCGCCGCGCGGGCGGGGTGACGCGAGGTCGGGGATCCGGGTCGGAGAGGTGGTGCTCACTTCGCCGCCTCCTTGCGCGCCGCCTTGCGGCCCTTGGCTTCGGTGGGGGCGGCGGCCGGGCCGTCGCCGTTCTCGTCGGCCGTCAGCTCGGCCGCGTGGCCGGTCAGGGATATGAACACGTCGTCGAGGGTGGGACGGCGCAGCCCGATGTCGTCGATCTCGATGCCCCGGCCGTCCAGTTCGCGGATGACCTCGGCGAGCAGCTTGGCGCCGCCCGACACCGGCACGGTGAGCTTGCGGGTGTGTTCCTCGACCGTGGTCTGGCCCTTGCCGAAGCCGGCGAGCACCTCGCGCGCGGTGGCGATGTGCTCGCGCTCGTGGACGACGACCTCCACGCGCTCGCCGCCCGTACGGGCCTTGAGCTGGTCGGAGGTGCCGCGGGCGATGACCTTGCCGTGGTCCACCACGCAGATGTCGTGGGCGAGGTGGTCGGCCTCCTCCAGGTACTGGGTGGTGAGCAGCAAGGTGGTGCCGCCCGCGACCAGTTCCTGGATGATCCCCCACAGCTGCTGGCGGTTGCGGGGGTCGAGGCCGGTGGTCGGCTCGTCCATGAACATCACGGGCGGGCTGACGACGAGGGCGGCCGCGAGGTCCAGGCGCCTGCGCATGCCGCCGGAGTACGTCTTGGCCGTACGGTCGGCGGCGTCGGCGAGGTTGAAGCGCTCCAGGAGTTCGTCGGCCCGGGCCTTCGCCGCCTTGGCCCTCATCTGGTAGAGCTGGCCGACCATCTGGAGGTTCTCGCGCCCGGTGAGGTATTCGTCGACGGCGGCGAACTGGCCGGACAGGCCGATGGCGCGGCGGACTTCGTTGGGGTGTTTGAGTACGTCGATGCCGGCGACGACGGCCTTGCCGCTGTCGGGCCGCAGGAGGGTGGTCAGGACGCGTACGGTCGTGGTCTTGCCCGCGCCGTTGGGGCCGAGCAGACCCAGGACGGTGCCTTCGGGGACATCGAGGTCCACGCCGTCCAGAGCCCGTACATCACCGAAGGTCTTGACCAGGCCTTCGGCATAGATGGCGCCTGGCATATGGATTCTCCCAGTCTGGATCGGGCCAGCAGGATCGTTCCCTCGGCTTCCCTGGGCGAAGCCCATGGTCGGCGGGCAGACCTCGCCCGTCGGCCGAACGGGTGAGACCACGCTAACGCGTCATATCGCGTACCGCACGGGCATTTTCCCGGGTGCGGCTCCTCCCGGCCGGCCCCCGCCCGGTCAGCCCCCGCCCGGTCAGCCCGTGCCGAGGTACGTGACGTTCACCGTGAGCAGGCTCTCGTTCTGACGCAGAGCGACGCCGTCCGCCTGCTTCACACTGCCCACCAGCAGGACCCAGTCGGTCTTCTCGTAGCTGAGGGTCGCGGTGCCGACCGGGTGCGGCTGCCAGCCGAGGTGCTGCAGCTGCTCCCCGATCCTGGGCAGGGCGAACTCCGCCTGCTGGGTGGTGACGACGGCGGTCCAGTCGACCTGGCTCGGATTCTTCCTGCCGGTCGTCTCCGAGGTGGCCTTGCCCTTCGCGGGGTCGAGCCCCGCCGTACGCAGCGCCGCCCGGACCTCTCCGTCCACGGCGTCGCGGGTGAGCGGCGCGCCCGTGCTCTTGGGCGTGGCCTTCGGGGGCGGCGACGCCGCGGCCGTGGAGGCGGCCGCCGGTGCCGCGGCGGGACCGGCGGTCTCGGAGGCGGACGTGCACCCGGCCAGGGCGAGGGCCGCCGACGCGGCCAGAGCGATGACGGCCGCTGTCTGCGGTCTGACGCTTGTGTGCACCGTTGAGACTCCCACCCCATGTGAACAAGGCGGGAACTTTCACATACCCGCCTCGAATCTGCCTCGTTCTGCCCACGAGTATCAGGTATGAGGGCGGCGGGGCCTAGGGGTGAATCCCTTAGCTCATCACTTTGTAACCGGCGCTGTGCAGCGACCTGGCGACCTCCGTGCAGTGCTCGGGGCCCTTCGTCTCCAGGTGCAGCTCCACCTCCACCTCGGTGAGCCCGAGCCGCGGGTCGGTCCGTACGTGGCTCACGTCCAGCACGTTCGCGTCCACCACGGACAGCACGCCCAGCAGCCCGGCCAGAGCTCCCGGCCGGTCGGCCACCCGCAGCCGCAGCGACAGGTAGCGGCCGGCCGCCGCCATGCCGTGGCGCAGGATCCGCTGGAGCAGCAGCGGGTCGATGTTGCCGCCGGACAGGACGGCCACCACCGGGCCCCCGCCGTACAGTTCGGGCTCGCTGAGCAGGGCGGCGACGGGGCTGCACCCGGCCGGCTCGACGACCAGCTTGGCCCGTTCCAGGCACAGCAGCAGGGCGCTGGACAGGGCGTCCTCGGAGACCGTGCGCACGTCGTCGAGGAGCTCGCCGATGATCCTGAAGGGGATGTCGCCGGGGCGGCCGACCTTGATGCCGTCCGCCATGGTGTTCGGGTTGTCGATCGACACCGGGTGCCCGACCTTGAGCGAGGGCGGGTACGCGGCCGCGCCGGCGGCCTGGACGCCGACGACCCGGACGTCCGGGCGCAGCGCCTTCACCGCGACCGCGATGCCGGCCGCGAGCCCGCCGCCGCCGATGCCGACGAGGATCGTGCGCACCTCGGGGCACTGCTCCAGGATCTCCAGGCCCACCGTGCCCTGGCCCGCGATGACGTCGTGGTGGTCGAAGGGGTGGATGAACACCGCCCCCGTGCGGTCCGCGTAGTCCTGGGCGGCGGCGAGGGTCTCGTCGACGACCTGTCCGTGCATGCGCACGTCGGCGCCGTACTCCTGGGTCGCGGCCACCTTGGGTAGCGGCGCCCCGAAGGGCATGAACACCGTGGAGCGGACCCCGAGGAGGGAGGAGGCCAGCGCCACGCCCTGCGCGTGGTTGCCCGCGCTGGCCGCGACGACGCCAGCCGCCCGCTGCTCGGGGCGCAGGCCGGCGATGCGCACGTACGCACCGCGCAGTTTGAAGGATCCGGTGCGCTGGAGGTTCTCGCACTTGAAGTGCACCGGGGAGCCGGTGAGCGCGGAAAGGTGCCGGCTGCCTTCCATCGCGGTGACCCGTGAGACGCCGGAGAGCATCTTCTGAGCCCCCCGGACGTCGTCGAGCATGACCTGTGGGACGGGCTGGGGCACGCGGTAGTTCATGCCGCAAGTCTCGCAGCCCGCGCACGCCTCGGCGCAGCACGCGGACAGGGGTGGGAGCAGGGGCGAAATCTCGCCATCCGGGACAGCAGTGTGACAGCCCCGCGGACGGGCCGCACGAGTTCTCGTACGAGGCGTACGAGCCGCCGCACGGCCGCGTACTCTGTCCCCCATCCTTGTCGGACCCACGCGAAGAGAGCCCACGGCCATGCCTTCCTCCCCGGCCAATTCCGACCTGCCCGTGGCGGCCGAAGCGCCCGCCGGAGCCGGTCTCCTCGACGCGCTCCAGCACCAGGTGGCGGTTTTCGCCCGCCGTGCCGAGCAGACCCGCCTGGGTGGTGTCGGCCAGGCCCGCAACTCGATGGACCGCGCCGCCTACCTGCTGCTGAACCGGCTCGACCTGGAGGGGCCGATGGGCGTCAAGGCGCTCGCCTGCGGCATGGGCATCGACTCGTCCACGGTCACCCGGCAGGTCGCGCCGCTCGTCGACAGCGGTCTGGTCAAGCGGACCTCGCACCCCGAGGACGGGCGGGCCGTGGTGCTCGCGCTGTCCCCGCGGGGGCTGGCGCGGCTGGAGGAGGTCCGCTCGTCGCGGCGCGAGCTGATGGCACGCGTGACGGAGGGCTGGAACGAACAGGAGCGCGAGTCCTTCACGCATCTGCTGACGCGTTTCAACCTGTCGCTGTCGGATCTGATGGCGGCCGTCGCCGAGGCCGGTCCGGCGTCCTGAGCCGGGACGGTTCCGGCGTCCTGAGCCGGGGCTGCGGGGCGGCCGTGAGGCGCCTGCGTCCGACCTCTTGACCAGGGTGGTCCCGCTGCCCGCACTATGTGGGCTATGCGGGCGGTTGACCAACGGGCGGACCCCTACGCGGAGTTCGAGGCATTCGTCGCGGGCGCGGCGGGGCGGCTGCTCCATGTCGCGCTGCTGCTGACCGGTGAGCCGGAGGCCGCCCGCCGGCTGCTGGCGGGGGCGCTGGCCCGCACGTACGCGAACTGGCGGCGCCTGCGCGGGGACGATCCGTACGACTTCACCCGCCAGGATCTGTGCGCCGCCTTCGCCCGCACCGGCTGGCGGCACCACGGCGGGGCCGGCGTACTGGCCCGGCTGAGCCCGCTGGAGCGGCTCGTCCTCGTCCTGCGGATCTACGAGGGCGTCGCGGAGGAGGTCACGGCCGCGCAGCTGGGGCTGTCGGTCGACCGGGTACGGGTGCTGTGCAGCCGGGCCGTGGTGGCGCTGCGCTCCCGGGAGGCGGCGTGAGCGGCACCGCTGACCACAAGCAGGACCAGGTCAGGCGACTCATGGAGAGCCCGTACCCGGTGGTTCCAGCCGGGCTGGCGGCGGGCGCGGCGGCCCGCGGCGACCGCATGCTGCGCCGCCGCCGGGTGCTCCGCCGGTTCGGCTGGGCGGTGCTCTTCGCGGCGGCGGTGGCCTTCACCGTCTGGGCCTCCCTGACCCACCCCTGGGCCACACCGCCGGCGGGCGTCTCGCCTCCGCTGGAGGGCTGGTAGCCGCTGCTGCGGCGCCGCGCTGCCGGGGGTCCGCCCCGGCAACGTCGGCACGCCCCCGCCGGGCCCGGGCGGGGCCCGGCGGGGGTGCGGGGCCTAGCCCAGGGCCTGGGTCAGGTCCGCCAGGAGGTCGTCGGCGTTCTCGATGCCCACCGACAGGCGGACCAGGTCCGCCGGGACCTCCAGGGCCGAGCCCGCCACCGACGCGTGCGTCATGCGGCCCGGGTGTTCGATAAGGGACTCGACGCCGCCGAGGGACTCGCCCAGGGTGAAGAGCTTGGCGCGGTTGCAGACCTCGACCGCCGCCTCCTCGCCGCCGGTGACCCGGAAGGAGATCATCCCGCCGAAGTTGCGCATCTGCTTGGCCGCGATGTCGTGGCCCGGGTGCTCCGGCAGGCCCGGGTAGAGGACCTGGGTGACCTTGGGGTGGCGGGTCAGCATCTCGGCGACCTTGGTCGCGTTCTCCGCGTGCCGGTCCATGCGGACTGCGAGGGTCTTGATGCCGCGCAGCACGATCCACGAGTCGAAGGGCCCGGCCACCGCGCCCATGGCGTTCTGGTGGTAGGCCAGCTCCTCGCCCAGCGCCGCGTCACCGGTGATCAGCGCGCCGCCGACCACGTCGGAGTGGCCGCCCATGTACTTGGTCAGCGAGTGCACGACCACGTCCGCGCCGAGCGCGAGGGGCTGCTGGAGGTAGGGCGAGGCAAAGGTGTTGTCCACGACCAGCTTGGCGCCGGCCGACCGCGCGATGTCGGCGACGACCGCGATGTCGGTGATGCCGAGCAGCGGGTTGGAAGGGGTCTCGACCCAGATGACCTTGGTCTTCGGGGTGAGGGCGGCGCGTACGGAGTCCGGGTCGGAGGTGTCGGCGACCGACCACTCCACGCCCCACCGGGAGACGACCTTCGCGAAGAGGCGGAAGGTGCCGCCGTACGCGTCGTTCGGGATGACCACGTGGTCGCCCGGGGCGAGCAGCGTACGCAGCAGGCAGTCCTCGGCGGCGAGCCCGGACGCGAAGGCGAGCCCGCGCCGGCCGCCCTCCAGCGCCGCGAGGTTCTCCTCCAGCGCGGTGCGGGTCGGGTTCGCGCTGCGGCTGTACTCGTAACCGCCGCGCAGTCCGCCGACGCCGTCCTGCTTGTACGTGGACACCTGGTAGATCGGGGGTACGACCGCGCCGGTCAGCGGGTCCGCCGTGTTGCCCGCGTGGATCGCGCGGGTCTCGAAGCTCTGGTGCTCATGGCTGTCATCGCTCATGGGCAGAGCCTAAGCCCCGCCCGGGGTCCGCATCCCTATTGGCCTGCTGCCCACCCGGTCTGGTTCGCTTGGAGGCATGGAGATTCTGTGGTTCGTGTTCGCGATGCTCATGATCGTGTTCGTGCTCAGCCCGTACATACGGCGCAGGCGCGGCGGGATCCGCCTGGTCGCTCCGGGCAGCCCCGACGCCGCCGACCCCGCGAACTACGGATTCGACCGGCAGGAGGACCTGGACATCCGCGTTCCCGGGCCCGACCGGGATCTGATGGACGCCCTCGACAACGTGCGCCGCACCGGCCAGTGGCAGGCGGCCTCGCAGCTGCTCGCCGGGACCCCGGTCGAGGGCGAGCTGCGCTGGCAGCGCGTGCAGGCCTTCGGCGGCGCGGCGGCGCTGGAGCTGGTGCAGCAGCCCGGTGTGGGCGCGCAGTGGCTGAAGGCGTGGCGGCTGGAGGCGGACGAGGACGCGGGCGGCGCGCAGGTGCACGCGGAGCTGCTGGTGCAGCAGGCGTGGCGGCACTCGGGCGGGGTCGGTTCCGAGGACCACCGCATCATCCTGGAGGAGGCGCGGGAGGCCTGCCGCAGGGCGGCGCTGCTGGCGCCCGGCGACCCGGTTCCGTACATCACGGAGCTGGCGATCGCACGGGGCCTCGCCTACCCGGAGGCGGAGTTCGACGCACTGTGGGCGAACGTGATCGACCGGGCCCCGGCGCACATGGGCGCGCACCTCGCGGCCCTGCACTACCTGTGCGGGAAGTGGCACGGCTCGCGGGAGAAGGCCGACGCGTTCGCGCACGCGGCCGCGGCGCGTGCCCCGCAGGGCTCGCTGCTGGCGGCGCTGCCGCTGTTCTCGCTGTACGAGAACCTGCCGGACGTGGTGCTGGTGGGGAGCTTCTACCAGAGCGCCGCGGTGACGCGGGCGGTGGAGGGCGCGCTGTACGCGGTGCACACGGCGCGGCAGGACGACCCGATGCTGGCGCACGTACGGCACCTGCTGCTGCTGTTCCTGGTCAACATGGAGCGCTGGGCGGAGGCGATGGAGCAGGTGCGGCACGTGGACGGCTACGTGGGCGCCCTGCCGTGGTCGGCGTCGCAGGACCCGGCAGCGCAGTACGCGGTGTACCGGGCGCTTGCGGTGGCGGGGTACGAGGCGAACGGCGGCTCCCCGGCGACGCTGCCGAACTGACGGGGCGCGGGCGGGGGATCCCACCCCCGCCCCCGGGCCCTCCCCCAGCCGCACCGGCACCCCTCACCAGCGGAAATCACCGGCCTATAAGGTTGCCGTAAGTGACCACAGGGCCGCATGATGCGGCGGTGGCGGCCGTCTCCGGCCTCGTTCCACCGCACCGCTTTCATCCCGTGGGGGGATCTGTTCCATATGGGCGCTTCACTGCGCGCTGCGCGCGCTCTCGGCCTGCTCGCAGGCTTCTACCTGCTCGGTGTCGTCCTGCTGGCCGCCCTCGTGGGCGCCGACTACGCCGTCTTCACCTGGCTGCACGGCCCGATCGTCTACAAGGTCGTCATCGTCTCCGTCGTCCTCGCGATCCCGGTCGTCCGCGGCATGTTCATGCTTCGCACCCCCAAGGGCGAGCCGTCGGCCGGCGTCACCGTCACCGTCACCGAGGCCCAGGAGCCCGCGCTGTGGGAGGCCGTGCGCGACGTCGCCCGGCAGGTCGGCACCCGCGCGCCCGACGAGATCGTGCTGATCGAGGAGGTGAACGCGGCCGTCAGCGAGGATTCCTCGCTGCTGGGCATGCGGCCCGGCACCCGTCGCCTCTATATCGGCCTGCCGCTGATGATGGGCATGGACGAGATGCAGCTGCGCGCCGTGCTCGCCCACGAGATGGGCCACTACGCCAACTTCGACACCCGTCTCACCCCGCTGATCGCCCGCGGCCGCGCCCAACTGATCCGCACCATCGCCCACTTCCACGAGCGCTCCGCCGCGAAGGTCGCCAAGGAACGCGAGAGGCAGGAGAAGCATGCCGCCAAGCGGATCGCCAAGGGCAGGAGGGCGACGATGGTCGACACCCCGGGCCTGGGTGCGACGTACCGCGGCATGGCCAAGATCTACACGGCGTACGGCAACTTCTACATGCGCGCCACCCTCACCGCATCCCGCCGCCAGGAGCTCGCCGCCGACCTCGCCTCGGTCGCGGTCGCGGGCCGCGAATCCGCCGCGTCCGCGCTGCGCGAGCTGAACGCCCTCGACTCGGCGAACAACTTCTACATGAGCTCGTACGCCACCCTCGGCGTCGGCGCCGGCCTGCTGCCCCGCCCCGGCCAGGTCTTCGGCGGCCTGCGCAACCTCCTCGCGGCCCGCTCCGCCGACCTGGACGAGCTGCGCCGCGAGCTGTCCACCGAGCCCACCTCCCCGTACGACTCCCACCCCGCGCTCGCCGAACGCGTGGCCCGCATCGAGGCGCTGCCCGACGACGGCCGCTCCGGCCAGGCCGCCCGCCCCGCACTGGAGCTCCTCGCCTCCCCCGAGGCCTCGCTGGCCGCTCTGGAGCAGGCCGTGCTCACGCCGCAGGCCCTCGCCCTCAAGCGGGTGGACTGGGAGGACCTGGTCCACGAGTCGATGACCCTGTACGTCGGCCAGGGCGCGGCGGAGGTCCGCGAGGCCATCACCGCCGAGGGCGCGGGCCCGGAGCTGGCCGCCCTGCTGGACGCGATCGACGCCGACCCGGCCGTGCGCTGGCGGATCGCCGACCGCCTGCCGAAGTCCGAGCAGGCGGCGGCCGCCACGGGCCGCGCGGCGCGCGAGTTCGCCCGCCCGGTCGTCCGGCGCGCCCTCGACCAGCTGGTCACCGCCGAGCTCACGGCGCGCGACGCCGCCCGCTGGCAGCTGTCGTGGTCCGACTCGGCGACCCTGCGCTACCCGTCCGACGGGTTCGAGGACCAGCTCGGCCTGGCCCTGGACGCGGCCGTCGCGGACCAGCCCGACACCGATTCCCTGCGAAAGCTGGTGCTCGCCCCGTGATCGGCCTGATCATCCTGAGCGTCATCCTGCTGGGCGGCGCGTACAAGTTCCTGCGCAAGGTCCGCCAGGACCGCAAGGCGCAGGGGCGCGGCCGCAGCGGGGCCGACGTCCGCGCCGCGATCGAGATGGGCTTCGTACCCGCCTCCCAGCTGGACACGGAGAACCGTTTCCCGGTGTCCCCCGGGCAGACGGCCGCCCTGGCCGCCGTCCGGGCCGGTGACTGGCAGCCGGCCGCGGCCTGGCTGGACGAGGCCGGACAGGACTGGGACGAGCGCATCCGGCGCGTCCAGGTGCTGTCCGAGCGGGCCGCCGAGGAGGACGGCTGGCTGCTCGCCTGGCGGGCGGCCCGGCCACAGGACCCGACGGCCGCGGTCGTGCACGCGGACACCGCGGTGCAGGTGGCGTGGAACGTGCGCGGGTCGCTGAGCGCGCGGCACACCACGCAGGAGCAGTTCCGCGTCTTCCACCAGCTCATCGCGCAGGCCCAGGAGGCCGCCCACGAGGCGCAGCGCGTCGCGGACCCGGCGGACCCGGTCCCGTACATGGTGGAACAGCCCATCGGCATGGCGCTGGGGTACTCGCACGAGCAGTACCGGGAGCTGTGGGCGCAGATCGTCAAGCGCGACCCGAGGGTGCTGTCGGCGCATGTGGGCGCCCTGCAGTACTGGTGCCGCAAGTGGCGCGGCTCGCACGAGGAGGCCCGGGCGTTCGCCCGGGAGTCGGCGGCCGCGGGCGCCCCGGGCGACCTGCTGTCGCTGCTGCCGCTGTACGCGTACCTGGAGGAGGAGATGTCCGACCAGGAAGCGGACCCGCAGGTCTTCTACAACCGGCCGGAGGTCGTCGCAGCCGCGGACGCGGCGCTGGCCGACCTGGCGGCGGCACGCCCCGACGACCTGCGGGCGGGACGGCTGCGGCACATGCTGGCATGGGTCCTGTACTGGCAGGAGCGCTGTCCGGAGGCGCTGGAGCAGTTCCGGGCGATCGACGGCTTCATCGGCGCGACCCCGTGGACGTACGTGGCGGACAGCAAGGCCCGCTACCTGCAGGCGCGGGACTACTGCGTGCGCCAGGTGACGCGGAACGCGTGAGCCGCGTGACGGAGATATGACGGAAGTCTGACGTGGGGGGGGGGGGGGGGGGGCCCGGCCCCCCCCCCCCCCCGGGGGGGGGGGGCCGGGGGGGGGCCCCCCCCCGGGGGCCCCCCCGCCCCCCGGCCCCCCCCCCCCCCCGGGGGGGCGGCCCCCCCCCCG
>NZ_JBIAHP010000012.1:40249-137666 GCF_042870715.1 Streptomyces sp. NPDC006463
GGGGGTAACCGGGGGGGCGGCGGTGTCGCGGCCCGGGGGGGGCGGGGGGGGGGGGGGGGGGGGGGGGGGGGGGGGGGGGGGGGGGGGCCACCCCCCCCCCCCCCCCCGCCCGTTGTCATCGGTGACAAGGAGGGAACCCCATGTTCTCGTACCGCCGTACGCCCGAGCTCCCCACCCGCGAGGAGGCCCTGACCGGCCGCGCGGAGCCTCTCTTCGGCCTGCCCGAGAAGCACACCGTGCTGGGCAACCCGCTGGCCGGCCCCTATCCCGCGCACCTCGAAGTCGCCGACTTCGGCCTGGGCTGTTTCTGGGGCGCGGAGCGCAAGTTCTGGCAGACCCCCGGGGTGTGGACCACCCTGGCCGGTTACCAGGGCGGCTTCACGGAGAACCCGACCTACGAGGAGGTCTGCTCGGGCCAGACCGGCCACACCGAGGTCGTCCGCGTGGTCTTCGACCCGTCCCTGGTGTCGTACGAGACCCTGCTGAAGCTGTTCTGGGAGTCCCACGACCCCACGCAGGGTTTCCGCCAGGGCAACGACGTCGGCACCCAGTACCGCTCGGCGGTCTACACCCACTCCCCCGCCCACCAGGCCGCGGCCGAGGCCTCCCGCACCGCCTACCAGCGCGTCCTGACGGCCTCGGGCCACGGCGAGATCACCACGGCCGTCCTCCCGGCATCGGACCGCCCCTTCTGGCCGGCGGAGGCCTACCACCAGCAGTACCTCGACAAGAACCCGGGCGGCTACTGCGGCATCGGCGGCACGGGCGTCTCCTGCCCGATCGGCGTGGCTCCGGCGGAGTGACGAACCGTCCTGGCTCACCTTTTCGCGTGAGGGCCGCGCATCGAGCTGGGTACGCCGGCGGCGGGGCCCAGAATCTCGCCCAGCAACCGTGACCACGTCCGCCCGCGGGCAGCCGCTCATCCCGCAGCCGCCGTCCACCGTGACCGAGTTGCGGCAGGCCGTCGCGCAGGTCTCCCCGGCGGCGCTGCCCGCTTTCACCCGCGAGCTGGACCTGGCGGCGGACCAGTCCCGGCAAGGCTCAGACCTGGCCCCGTTGCGGCGGTTCATCGCCCAGTGGGCGGCGTTCGTCCAGGTCCAGCGCCAACTCCGGCTCGCCGAGGAGCTGCGGCGCTGGGAGGACACTGCGGCTACCGGCGACGCCTCGCGGGCCCGGCGAGCCGCCGCCGAGATCGGCAGAATCCTCGACGCGGCCCATGCCGCCCTCGCCGCCCACCTGCCGTGAGCCACGACTGGCGCTGGGAGTACGACCCCTGGTCCTGGTCCGGCTCAGGGGAACGCCGGCGCCATCCCGGCCGCCGGCGGTCCGGGCGGCTCCGGCAACAAGCCGGCGTCCCCGCCCGCCACCCAGGCGCCCGCCGCCCCGCAGGGCTGCGGCGGCGCGAACTGGGGCGCGATCACCAACGTCGGCGACGGGCTCAAGATCGGCCTCGCCGCCGACAGCTTTGACGGCGGGTCGAAGGTGATCATGGGTGGCCATACCGAGTTCGGCTGGGTGCACACGAAACCCCAGTGGACCAAGTTCAACTCCTGCAGCCTGAGCGGTCCCGGGCTCGGCCAGTCGTACGGTTCCTCGACTCCGCGTCTCATCTCCCCCGGCGGCGGCAGCACGTCGTGGAAGCTGTACGAAGCCCCCGCGTCGGGCGCGTAATGCATCAAGGACTACGCGGGCCGGAACTGCCTGACCGACGACGGCTCGGGCAAGGAGCTGACCGCCACCACCTGCACTCCAGGGATCAAGACCCAGCAGTGGTACGTCCCTTAGCCCCGCTCGTACAGCGGGTGCGGCGGGCACTGCCGGCCTGCCCCGCTTGACCTTGCCACTGGCGGCAGGGTTGTTGGGTCGTCTCATGGACACCAGCCACAGCACCCAGCGCGTCATCCTCGTCACCGGCGCCGGCACCGGCATCGGCCGTGCCACCGCCCGGGCCTTCGCCGCCGGCGGCGACCTCGTGGTCGCCGTGGGCCGGCGGCCCGGGCCGCTCGCCGCAACGGCAGAAGGTCACCCCGGCATCCATCCCCTGACCGGCGACGTGACCGCCCCCGGCGCCCCGGAGCGGATCGTCCGGGCCGTCCTGGACGCCCACGGCAGGCTCGACGTGGTCGTGAACAACGCCGGGATCGTACGCAGCGGGCCGCTCGGCGGCCTGGCCGCCCAGGACATCGCAGACCAGCTGGCCACCAATCTGGTCGCGCCGGTGCTGCTCACCCAGGCCGCCCTCCCCGCCCTGGAGGCCGCCCCGGCCGGGGTCGTCGTCAACATCACCACGAGCGTCGGGCAGCGCGGCTGGCCCGGCAACTCCCTCTACGCCGCAGGCAAGGCCGCCCTCGACACCCTCACCCGCAGCTGGGCCGTGGAGCTCGCCCCGCGCGGCATCCGGGTCGTGGCGGTCGCACCCGGCGCCGTGGACACACCGATCGCCGAGCACCAGGGGCTGAGCCCCGAGCGGGCCGGGCAGGTGCGGGCGTGGCAGGTGGCCCGTACTCCGCTGGGGCGGGTGGGTCGGCCGGAGGAGGTCGCCTGGGCGGTGTGCCGGCTCGCGGACCCGGCGGCGTCGTTCGTGACCGGGGTCGTACTCCCCGTCGACGGGGGCGCGTTGGTGGCGTAGCGCCTGCCTTGGCACCATGGCCCCATGCTGATCGGGGAACTCGCCGAAGCCACCGGGACCACCCCGCGCGCCCTGCGCCACTACGAGCAGGCCGGGCTGATCTCCTCCGAGCGGGCGCCGAACGGCTACCGGGTCTACGGCGAGCCGGCCGCCGTACGGGTCCGCAACATCCGGGCGCTGCTGGACGCGGGTCTCACGCTGGACGACGTGCACGTGTTCCTGCCGTGCCTGGACGGCGACGTGGCCGCCGGGCCACCGTCCCCGAAGGGGCTGGCGGTGGCCCGGGAGCGGCTCGCCGTCCTGGAGGCCCGGATCGCCGCCCAGACCGAGGCCCGCGACCGGCTCCGTACGGCGCTGGGCCGGTCCGGTCAGATCGTCGAGGCGTCGATCACGAAGCGGTAGCGGACGTCGCTGGCCAGTACCCGCTCGTACGCCTCGTTGATCTGCTCGGCGCGGATCAGCTCGATCTCCGAGCCCAGCCCGTGCTCGGCGCAGAAGTCCAGCATCTCCTGGGTCTCGGCGATCCCGCCGATCATCGACCCGGCGAGGGTCTTGCGGCCGCCTATGACGGAGAAGAGGTTCAGCTCGACCGGCTCCTCCGGGGCGCCGACGTTCACCAGTGCGCCGTCGACCTTCAGCAGCGCGAGGTACCGGTCCAGTCCGAGCGGCGCCGACACGGTGGACAGGATCAGGTCGAAGCTGCCGGCCAGCTCCTCGAAGGTGGCCTCGTCGTTGGTGGCGTAGTAGTGGGAGGCGCCCAGCTTCAGGCCGTCCTCCTTCTTGCGCAGGGACTGGGAGAGGACGGTCACTTCCGCGCCCAGAGCCGCCGCGATCTTCACGCCCATGTGCCCGAGCCCGCCGAGGCCGACGATCGCGACCTTCTTGCCGGGGCCCGCCTGCCAGTGCATCAGCGGCGAGTAGAGGGTGATGCCGGCGCAGAGCAGCGGGGCGGCGACGTCGAGGGCGAGGCCGTCCGGGATGCGGACGGCGTAGTTCTCGTCGACGACGAGGTGGGTGGAGTAACCGCCGTACGTGGGCTCGCCGTTCTTGTCGAGCGCGTTGTACGTGCCGGTCGCGCCCTTGGCGCAGAACTGCTCCTGCCCGCGCAGGCAGTACTCGCACTCCCGGCAGGAGTCGACGAAGCAGCCGACGCCCACCCGGTCCCCGGCCGCGAACCTGGTGACGCCCGGGCCGACCTGGGTGACGACCCCGGCGATCTCGTGCCCGGGGACCATGGGGTAGATGCCCTCGCCCCAGCCGTCGCGGACCTGGTGGATGTCGGAGTGGCAGATGCCGGCGTACTTGATGTCGATGAGGACGTCGTGCTCGCCGACGGGGCGGCGGGGGACGGTGATGCGCTCCAGCGGGGCCTTGGGGGCGGGGGCGGCGTAGGCGGCGACCTGGGTGACGGACATGGGTGCTCCTCGGCGGGTGACGCTGGCTGTGTGCCGCCGCAGCCCTGTGCGCTGTGGCGACGGGCTCCAGCCTGCGCCACCGGCGCGAACCCACCCAGCCCCCTGTCCAGCCTAGGACCGGCAAACCTACCCTTGGCGGGGTCAGGCTCAGGCCCCCGCCGCGACCGGCCGGGCGGGGATACTGGCCGTATGGACCAGCTTGACCAGCGCACCGAGCTCGGCGAATTCCTTCGCTCCCGCCGCGCCCGGCTGCGCCCCGAGGACGTGGGCCTGCCCGACTACGGGCGCCGCCGGCGTGTCCCCGGCCTGCGCCGGGAGGAACTGGCGCAGCTGGCAGGGGTGTCGGTCGCGTACTACACGCGCCTGGAGCAGGGCGGGGGGACCAACGTGTCGGCGGAGGTCCTCAACGCGATCGCGCGGGCGCTGCGCCTGGACGGTTCGGAGCAGGCGCACCTGATGCACCTGGCCCGCCCGAAGGCGCGCAGGCGCCGCCAGAGCCATCGCCCGCAGCAGGTCCGGCCCGAGCTGCGGACGCTGATGGACGCGATGGAGGGCGTACCGGCGTACCTCGTGGGGCACCGGCAGGACGTCATCGGCTGGAACCGGCTGGCGGCCGCGGTCTTCGGGGACTTCGGGCGGCTGCCAGCAGCGGAGCGGAACCTGGTGCGGCTGGTGTTCCTGGACCCGGCGACGGCGGAGCTGTACGCGGACTGGGAGTGCCGGGCGTGCGAAGTGGTGAGCAACCTGCGGATGTACGCCGGCCAGCACCCGGACGACGAGCAGCTGTCGGCGCTGGTCGGGGAGTTGTCGGTGAAGGACGAGGAGTTCCGGCGGCTGTGGGCGGCGCACACGGTGGCGGACAAGACGCACGGGGTGAAGCGGCTGCGGCATCCGTTGGTGGGTGAGATGCACCTGGCCTTCGAGACGCTGAGGCTCCCGGACGATCCGGCGCAGTCCCTGGTCACCTTCCACGCGGCGCCGGGCTCCCCGTCCGCGGACGCGCTGCGCCTGCTGACGTCGTGGTCGGCCCCGGCGGCCCCGTCGACCTCCTCCGCCCCGTCCGTCCCCTCTGCCACTTCTGCTACCTCAGCCGCCTCCGCCCCCTCGGGCCCGTCGGACGGGGCCGAGGGGCGCGATCCGGCGGCTACAACTTGAGCTGGAAGTACGCCGCGCCGCGTTCGCGGCGGTAGCCCAGCGCCTCGTTCACCGCGCGCATGGGTGTGTTCTCGTCCGCCACCGTCGTGGCGATCTGCCGCAGGGCGGGATACCGCTGCTCCGCGAGCGCCAGCATCCGCCGCTTCACCGCCCGGCCGAGGCCGTGGCCGCGGTGGGCGGGGACGACCACGGTGTCGTACTGGAGGGCCCGCGGGCCGCCCGGGTCCGGCAGGACGAGCTCCGTGTACGCCGCCACCTCGCCGGCCTCGGTCACCGCCGCGACCGTGGTCAGCTCGCCGCCCCGGTCGAGGATCAGCCGCTGCGCCGCGTGGAGCCGCTCCGCCGTCCAGGGCTCGATGTTCTCGTCCATGTCCCCCGTGGGCGCGTCCTCCATCGCCCCGTGGGCCTTGGCCACCGGCCCTGCCCAGTCGTCCGCCACCAGTCCGTGCCAGGCCCGCAGTTCGTATCCCGGTGCGGCCGGTTCCCCGGCCTGCTGCGGCTGCCGCCGCGCCACTTCCTGTACGTACCAGGCCATGGGCAGCACGCATGCGAACCCGAGCGACTCGGCGAACGCCTGGCCCGGGCCTCCCAGGTCGATCATCGTCGCGACGGAGGTCCGACCCTGTGCCAGCAGTTCCTCCCTGACCCGCTGCCACAGGGCCGTGCCGATCCCCCGCCGCCGCGCCTCGGGACGTACCGCGAGCACGTCGAGGTACGCGGTGTGCCGGTTGGCCTCGTCCGTGAACAGGAGCAGGCCCGCCACGCCCTCGCCCCCGTCCGCCGCCCACAGTGCGGCGCGGCCGCGCGCCGGCGCCACGCACAGCCGGCCGGCGACCTCCACGCGGGAGGGCGGCGCCAGGTGCGGCTGGTCGGCGGCCCCGGCGGCGGCCAGGACCGCCAGCCAGCCGTCGACTTCGGGGCCGGACGGGGGCAGGGCGAGCGCTCGGATCGTCATGTCCCCGACCCTAGACCGGCGGTTCCGCCGCGCTCGGGGGTTTTCGGTGACGGTGACCTCGTCGCCGGACTCGTCCGAACGAAAAGCGGACGGCGGGAACCCCGTGGGGTTTCCCGCCGTCCGCCCGGATGCGCCGTGCCGTCAGGGGCTCCGTCAGGAGGCCGCGCCGGCCTTCCACTCCGCCCAGCTCATGTTCCAGCCGTTGAGGCCGTTGTCCGGCTTGATGGTCTTGTCCGGGGAGTTCACCACGGTGACCACGTCGCCGATGAGCGAGTTGTCGAAGAACCAGGCGGCCGGCTGGTTCGGGTCACCCGCGCCCTTGGCGTCGTTCAGGCCGACACAGCCGTGGCTGGTGTTGACGCTGCCGAAGATCGAGTCCGATCCCCAGTAGTTGCCGTGGATGAAGGTGCCGGAGGTGGACAGCCGCATGGCGTGCGGGACGTCCTTGATGTCGTACTCGCCCTTGCCCTCGTCGTTCTTGAAGCCGACGGTCGAGCCGTCCATCCGGGTCTCCTTGAACTTCTCGGAGATCACCATCTGGCCGTTGTAGGTCGGGTTCTCCGGGGAGCCCGCCGAGATCGGGATGGTCTTGAGGACCGCGCCGTCCCGGGTGACCGTCATCTTCTTCGTCTTCGTGTCGACCGTGGAGACCTGGCTGCGGCCGATCTTGAAGGTGACGGTCTTGTTCTGGACGCCCTGGACGCCGGGAGCGCCCTGTACGCCTTCCAGCGCCAGCTTCAGCGTGACGGTGGAGTTCGCCTGCCAGTACTGCTCCGGCCGGAAGTCCAGCCGCTGCGGGTTGAACCAGTGGCCGACGACCTCCTGGCCGCTGCTGGAGGTGACGGATATGGCCGCCTGGACCGCCTTCTGGTCCTTGATCGGCTTGTTGAAGGTGATCGAGACCGGCATGCCCACACCGACGGTCTGGCCGTCGTCCGGGATGAACGAGCCGACGAAGCTGTTCTCCGGGGACAGGGTGGTGAAAGAGGCGTTCTCGTGCGCCTCGCGGCCGTCGGCGTCCTTCGCGGTCGCCGACAGGGCGTACTTCGTGGAGCGCTTCAGCGCGGCGTCGGGCTTCCAGCTCTTGCCGTCCGCGGCGATCTTGCCCGCCACGGCCGTGCCCTCGCTGGTCTTCAGCTCCACCTGCGTCAGGGTGCCGTCGGCGACGGCGACGTTCGCCGCGTCGTTGAGGCCGACATTGGTGGCGCCGTCCTTCGGCGTGATGGTTATTCGGGCCTTGGAGGCGTCCTTGGCCGCCGCCGCGTCGACATCCGCCTGGGACTTGCTGCTCTCGCCGCTGCCCTTCGGTTCGCCGCCCCCGTCATTGCAGGCCGAGAGCATCAGTACACCGCCGAGCACGGCGGATACGGCCACCAGGGACCTTCTCCGCCGCTTGCTGTCCGTCCTCACACGCCACTCCATCGTTGCCGGAACCCCCGAGGCTGCCGTCCCGGGGTTGGCCGGGCAGGGGGAAACGCCCCCTGCCTCGCCATGACAACGCGAAAACGGAGCGGATCGGTTCCACATTCCGTTGGGATGTGGGCCACCACACGGTCAGGCGTTGTCGGTTTCTTCGTCGAAGTCCCCATCTTCCTCGCCCATGTCCCACTCCATGGACTCGGGGTCGTATTCGACGGGCTCGCTGCTCCAGGAGGCCTGGGCGAGCTCCACGCCGGGGATCTCCAGGACCAGGTCGGTGGGGTCGACCAGGTAGGCCAGGGCCTCCGATTCGTCCTCCCTGACGGCGGACTCGGCGTGGCCGCGCTCCTCGTCCGGCATGAACTCGTCGGCCTCGATGTGCGCGAGCGCGGCTCCGGTCAGTGCCTGCGGGTCCGGCACCTCAAGTACCAAATCCACCCGAAGGCGTACGTATCGTGATGTCTCTGAAGAGTTCATACGACGGAGAGTAAGCCCGCGGAAGCCCTGACTTTCCCACGACCCGCCCCTTTCCGTAGCATCACCGCACACGGCCAATTCGCTGCTGCCACAAGGGGGATCGCACCGTGTCCGCACGTCGACCGCTGCTCACCGCTCTCGGAGCGACAACCCTCCTCGCCGCCCTCTGGTTCGTACCATCGGCCAACGCCACCGCACCGGAGCAGGCATCAGGCCGCTCCGGCGCGCCCTCGTCCGCGAACACGGACCGGACGACGACCCTGACGACCACCCTGACGGCGACGGGGTCGGACGCGCCGCCGGACGCCCGTCCCGCGGCCGTCGTGCTCGCCGACACCGGCTCCGTCGAAACCACCCCCTACCTCCTGGGCGGCACGCTCTTCCTGGGCGTCGGCGCCGGCTTCGTGGCCTTCTCCGTACGCCGCTCCCGCACCGCGTGAACGGCGAAGGGCCGCCCCCACCGGGGGCGGCCCTTCGCTGTGCGTGCGGACGGGGTCAGGCGAGCGGTCCCGTCACGCCTTCCACCGCGTCGACGAGGCCTCCCGTACGGATGAACTCGTCGGCAGCGGCCAGGTCAGGAGCGAGGAAACGGTCCGGCCCGGGACCCTGCACGCCCGCCGCCCGGGCGGCCGCGATCGCGGCCCGGCTGGCCGGGGCCGGGGTGAGCCCGTGGCGCAGCTCGATGGCGCGGGTCGCCGCGTACATCTCGATGGCGATGATCCGGGTCAGGTTGTCGACGGCGGTACGGAGCTTGCGCGCGGCCGACCACCCCATGGAGACGTGGTCCTCCTGCATCGCGGAGGAGGGGATCGAGTCGGCGGAGGCCGGTACCGCGAGCCGCTTCATCTCGCTGACCAGCGCGGCCTGCGTGTACTGGGCGATCATCAGCCCGGAGTCGACGCCGGCGTCGTCCGCGAGGAACGGCGGCAGGCCGTGCGAGCGGTTCTTGTCGAGCAGCCGGTCGGTGCGCCGCTCGGCGATGGAGCCGAGGTCGGCGGCGGCGATGGCCAGGAAGTCCAGGACGTACGCGACCGGGGCCCCGTGGAAGTTGCCGTTGGACTCGACGCGCCCGTCGGGCAGGACCACCGGGTTGTCCACGGCGGCGGCGAGCTCGCGGGAGGCCACCAGGGCGGCGTGCGCCATGGTGTCGCGGCCCGCGCCGGCGACCTGCGGGGCGCAGCGCACGGAGTAGGCGTCCTGCACGCGGGGGGCGGTCTCCTCCTGGTAGTGGCGGACGAGCCCGGAGCCTTCCAGGACGGCGGCCATGTTCGCGGCGGAGGCGCCCTGCCCCGGGTGCGGGCGGATGGCGTGCAGCTCGGGCTGGAGCACCTTCTCCGTACCGAGCAGCGCCTCCAGCGTCAGCGCGGCGGTGATGTCGGCGGCGGTGTAGAGCTTGCCGAGGTCGGCGAGGGCCATGACCAGCATGCCGAGCATGCCGTCGGTGCCGTTGAGGAGGGCCAGGCCCTCCTTCTCGCGGAGCTCGACGGGCTCGATGCCGGCCTCGGCGAGCAGTTCCCCGGCGGGGCGGACGGTTCCGTCCGGACCCTCGGCGTCGCCCTCGCCCATGAGCGCGAGCGCGCAGTGGGACAGCGGTGCGAGGTCGCCGGAGCAGCCGAGGGAGCCGTACTCGTGGACGACGGGGGTGATCCCGGCGTTGAGCACGTCGACCATGGTCTGGGCGACGGAAGGCCGTACGCCGGTGTGCCCGGAGGCGACGGTCTTGAGCCGGAGGAACATCAGCGCGCGGACGACCTCGCGTTCCACGCGCGGGCCCATGCCCGCGGCGTGGGAGCGGACGATGTTGCGCTGGAGCTGGGCGCGCAGCTCGGGGCTGATGTGCCGGGAGGCGAGGGCGCCGAATCCGGTGGACACCCCGTAGACGGGCTCGGGCTTGGCGGCGAGCGCGTCGACGATCTCCCGGGCGCGGGCGAGCGCGTCGAGGGCCTCGCCGGACAGTTCGACCCGGGCATTGCCGCGGGCGACGGCGATGACGTCCTCAGCGGTGGTCCCGGACGTCCCCACCACGACAGTGTGCATATCCATATTCAGCACCCTACGGATTGAATCGCTACATGTCACTAGCTAGAACTGTCACGATCGCGCAGTACGAGGACCCCTTACCGTCGGCACCCGTCGGGCACGCGCCGGGGGCGGTCATTGACGCCCGCGGAAGCGGCGCCGCTCCCCCGGAGCCTCCTGGGCGGCCGCGTCGGCGAGGCGGACCACCGCGGTGTCCCGGCCCGCGACCACCGGCTTGGCCGAACGGGCGGCCTTCGCCTTGTACTGGGCGGCGTCGGCGAGGCGGAACAGCCGCCGGGAGGACTTGACCAGCCCGATCGGGTCCCCGGTGGAGGCCACCCCGCAGGCCACGCCCTCGCCCAGTTCCAGCTCGGCGGCCCGGGCGCACAGCTCCTCGGTGACCCGCACCACCTCGTCCGCCGCGGGACCCACCCCGACCAGGCAGAACTCGTCGCCGCCGAGGCGCGCCACCAGCGCGCCGGGCAGCATGGCCCCGCACAGGCTCAGCACCGAACCGAACCGCTCCAGCAGCCGGTCGCCCATGGCGTGGCCCAGGGTGTCGTTGACCTTCTTCAGCCCGTTCAGGTCGCAGACCACGAGGCTGACCACGGCCCCCGTCCGCCGGTGCTCCTCCAGGGCCTCGTCGAGCCGCATGTCGACCGCCCGCCGGTTGGCGAGGCCGGTCAGCGGATCGGTGAAGGCCAGGCGCCGGGCCTCGGCCAGCCGCTCGTTCTGCGCGAGACCGGCGGCGACCACGGCGGCGAGCACGGTCGCGAACTCGGCGTCGTCCTCGTCGAAGTCGGGCAGCCCTTCGTCCCGGGCCACGTACAGCTCGCCCCAGGCCCGCCCGCTGAGCACGATGGGCGCGACCACGCAGGTCCCGCGGCCGCGCCGGCGCAGGGCGGCGCCGCGGTGGCCCGACCGGTCGCCGACAGCGCTCTCGACCCAGGCGTGCGGGCCGCCGCCCCCCACCCAGCGCTCGTGCAGGAACTCGGTGACCTCGGGGAAGTCGTGGACGGGATAGGACTCGTCCTCGGGGAACTCCTCCTCCCCGGCCCGCCGCTCCCCCTCGTTCACGAGCACCCGCAGGCGCCCCCGCTCGCGCTCCCACGCGGAGATCGCGGCGAAGGAGCCGTCCAGGGCCATCCGCGCCCCCCGCGCAGCCGCCCGCACACTGTCCCGCGGCGCGCACGCGGCGGCCATCGCCTGCGCGAGGCTCACCACGGCTCGCAGCCGCCCGTCGACTCCCATCACCCCAGGTTAGGGAGTTTTGCCCGATTTAGTGATAGTTGGCGCGACTTTCGGTGGCGACAAGATCACCAGCGGTGACGGCGGCGGGCGGCGCGGGGACGCCGCGCCGCGGGCGCGACGTCCCCACTGGGCTACTGCCCGGGCCAGTTCGGCTTCCGCTTCTCGTTGAACGCCGCCACGCCCTCGGCCCGGTCGCCCGAGAAGGCCACCGTCCGCCAGGCCGCGTCCTCGATCTCCAGACCGGCCGACAGGTCCATGCCGTGCCCCAGCCGCAGCGCCCGCTTGGCGGCGCGCAGCCCGACGGGGGAGTTCGCCGCCATCCGGCCGGCCAGGTCGAGGGCCTCGGCCGTGTCCGTGCCCGCCGGGACCACCGAGTCCACCAGGCCCAGGGACAGCGCCTCGGCCGCCTCCACCCGGCGCGCCGTGAAGATCAGCTCGGCGGCCCGCGCCGCGCCGACCCGGCGCGGCAGCAGCTGCGTACCCCCGCCGCCGGGGATCACGCCCACCGACACCTCGGGCAGGCCGACCACCGCGGTCTCGTCGGCGACGATCACATCGCAGGCCAGGGCCAGCTCGAAGCCGCCGCCCAGCGCGAAGCCGTGCACGGCGGCGATCGTCGGCATCGGCAGCTCCAGTACGCCCCCGTACGCCCCGCGCGTGGTCGGCCGCTGCCGCACCAGCTCCGCGTCCGACAGGGAGTTGCGCTCCTTGAGGTCCGCGCCCACGCAGAACGCCCGCTCCGCGGTCGAGGAGACCACGACCACCCGTACGGACGCGTCCGCGGCGAGGTCGGCGCAGGCCGCCCCGATGGCGCGGGCCATGTCCGTGGACACCGCGTTCATCGCCTTGGGGCGGTCCAGGACCAGCTCCGCGACCCCGTCATCGTGCCGACGTACCGCCACGAACTCAGACTGCACAGCCACAGGACCCTCCCGGTTAACGAACGTTATCCCGGGATCTTAGGCTTCCGGCGCGTCAGCGACCAGGGCTCCACGACGCCCAGCCCGCGCACCGGCCGCTGCCACATCGGCTGGAGCGCGAAGCGGTACCCGCCGCCGCCCTCCTCCGACTCGGCCTCCTTCTCCGACACCGGCGCGGCCCCGGTCCGGCCCAGCTCCTCGGCCATCGCCCCGTCCACCAGCACGGCGTCCTTGGGGGCTATGGAGGTCAGCCGGCTCGCCAGGTTCACCGTGGTCCCGAAGACGTCGCCCATCCGGGTCGTCACCGTGCCGAAGGCGATCCCGACCCGCAGCTCGGGCATCTGCGGATCGGCCTCCATCGTCTCGATGAGCCGCAGCGCGATCTCCGCCGCCGTCGCCGCGTCGTCGGCGCAGTACAGCACCTCGTCGCCGAGCGTCTTGATCAGCCGGCCGCCGTGCGCCGCCACCAGGTCCGCCGACGTCGTCTCGAAGGACTCGACCAGCTCGCCGAGCTCCTCCTCCTCCAGCCGCCGCGTCAGACGGGTGAATCCGACCAGGTCGGCAAAGCCCACGGCGAGCCGCCGGTCGACCATTTCCTCGTCGTCCGCCACCTGCACGACGCGCCCGGTGGCGGCCGCCAGCTGGCGGCGCCACACGTAGACGAGGAATTCCTCCAGCTCGGGCAGCAGCAGCTCGACGAGGGGGTACGTGACCTCCGTACGGGTCATCCCCGGCTCCGGCGGCTCCGTCAGCCCCTCCAGGAACGAGTCGATCTGCCACTCCGCGAGGCGCGCCGTGGTCTGCCCGGTGGACCGCGCCACCTGCACCGCCATCGGCTCGGACAGCAGCCCGGCCTCGACCAGGCCCGCGAGCCGGCGCAGCGCCAGTACGTCCGCCTCCGTCAGGGCCTTGGCCTGGCCGATGTCCGCGAAGCCCATGGCCCGCCAGA
This sequence comes from Streptomyces sp. NPDC006463, assembly GCF_042870715.1. NCBI lineage: Bacteria > Bacillati > Actinomycetota > Actinomycetes > Kitasatosporales > Streptomycetaceae > Streptomyces > Streptomyces sp. NPDC006463. Next base: position 53,439 of record NZ_JBIAHP010000012.1, read on the forward strand.
AGCGGGAGGCGAGCTCCATCGAGACACCGGCGCTGCGGGCGGCCTGGAAGGGGGTGTACCGGCGCTCGGCGCCCAGGATCAGCTGTTCGAGCCTGATCGCGAGGGGGTCCGCCGTCGGATGGGCCGTGTGGTCCACCTCGTGCAGCGGGGTGTGCTGGTCGCGCCCGATCGGCGTTCCAGGACCCGAGGGCCCTGGGGCCGACGCGCTGGACGTAGAGTCGTCGACGGTCAAGGGCCGCCTCCTGTCCATTGCCGTGCGCACTGCCCTGCCGAACCGGGTGATCACACGAGTACCGGGATCGCCTAAACCATACGGCAGGTGTGCCGTAGCTCACTCCCCCTCCCCGTTTTGCGGCTCGCTCCGTCCGGGTCCGGCCGGCCCTCAGTGCACCGACCGCAGGTGGACGACGTCCCCGGCTCCCACTGCTTCGTGCGCTCCCTCGGCCGTACGGATCACCAGGCGACCGTCGGTGTCGACCGCTTCGGCCGTTCCGGTGAGCGTGCGGCCCCCGGGCAGCTCCGCGCGGACGTGACGGCCCAGGGTCGCGCAGCCCGCCGCGTAGGTCTCCTGGAGGCCGCTGGAGGCGGGGTCGCCGCCGGCCGCGCGCCAGTTCCCGTACCACTGTTCCAGGGAGCGCAGTACGGCCCTCAGCAGCGGGTCACGGTCGGTCACGGACGCCTTGGCCAGCGCGAGGGACCCGGCGCCCGGCACCGGCAGCTCGTCCTCGGTGAGGCTGACGTTGAGCCCGATCCCGATGACCACGCCGTCGTCGACCCGCTCGGCGAGGATCCCGCCGGTCTTGCGCTCCTCGCCGTCCACGGTGACCAGCAGGTCGTTGGGCCACTTGAGGGCGGTGTCCACGCCCGCCGCCCGCGAGAGCCCGCTCGCGGTGGCCACCCCGGCCAGCAGGGTCAGCCACCCCCACCGCTCCTGCGGCACGGCGTCGCCCGGCTTGAGCAGGACGGAGAAGAACAGCCCGGACCGGGCCGGCGCGACCCAGCTGCGGTCGAGGCGCCCGCGCCCGGCGGTCTGCTCCTCGGCGACGAGCACGGCCCCCTCGGGCAGCTGCGCCGCCCGGGCCGCGAGATCGGAATTGGTCGACCCGGTGGCGGCTACGACCTCCAGGGAGGTCCACAGCCCTTCCCCGGTGACGAGGGCCCGCTGCAGGGCCGCGGCGTTCAGGGGCGGCCGGTCCAGGTTCGACCAGCGACCGGCGGAAGCTCCAGCTGATGCATCTGATGGCATTTTCGAGTTCCTTTGCGTTACCGCACGTGATCCTTCGACCCGGGATTGTGTTCGGATCGTGACCGACCCTAGCCTCCGGCCTGTGGGGAATTCTCCGGTAAAGCGGGCATTCAAGTTCCGTTTCTACCCCGACGACGCTCAAGCAGCGGAACTGTCGCGGACCTTCGGATGCGTACGCAACGCCTACAACCTGGCCCTGTCCGCCCGAGCCGAGGCCTGGACGCGTGGTGAGCGGGTGAACTACGCGCAGACTTCGGCGATGCTCACCGTGTGGAAGCAGACCGCAGAGCTGGCCTGCTTGGCTCAGGTGTCCTGCGTGCCCCTTCGACAGGCGTTGCGTCACCTGCAGAGCGCGTCCGTCGCCTTCTGGGGCAATCTGTCGAAGCGCCCGCGATTCAAATCGAAACGGCGTTCGCGCGCCAGTGCCGAGTACACCCGATCTGCGTTCTCCTACCGGGACGGGCAGCTCACACCGGCCAAGATGGTCGCTCCTCTCGCCATCGTCTGCCCACGCCCGCTTCCGGACGGTCGGGCTGACAGCCTTGGGCACCCTCTCCACCGGCGAGAAGGTCGCGAACCCGAATCACGAACGCAGAGACCGGGAGCGCCTCGCCCGCGCGCAGCGGGTCTTGTCCCGGAAGGGCAAGGACAGTAGGAACCGGGCCAAGGCCCGCACCCGGCTGGCCCGGATCCACGCCCGGATCGCCGACCGACGCCGTGATCACCTGCACCAGCTGACGACTCGAATCGTGCGCGAAAACCAAACGCTCGTGATCGAGGACCTCGCCGTCCGCAACATGCTGGGAAACCGCAAACTGGCCCGCGCCATCTCGGGCGCGGCCTGGCGTGAGCTGCGGACCATGCTGACGTACAAAGCGGCCGGGTACGGGCGCGACCTGATCACCATCGACCGATGGTTCCCCAGCACGCGGCTGTGCTCGGTCTGCGGGGCCGTCGCTGACACCATGCCCCTGAACGTCCGCGAGTGGACGTGCACAAGCTGCGGGACGAACCACGACCGGGCCGTCAACGCCGCTGTGAATCTTCTGGCCGCCGGGCTGGCGGTCACTGCCTGTGGAGCGGGCGTAAGACCTCGACCGGGTTCTCCCCGTGCGGGGCAGCGCGTGATGAAGCAGGAAACCCCGGCCGCGAGGCCGGGGTCCCGTCCCCCTAGGGAAGGCGGCGAGGCCAAGCAAGCCAATGCAGGTGTGTCAAACGCCGCACTGCCGAGCGCCATGCCCGCCGATACGCTACGCACCAGTAGCCAGCAGTAGACATCCAATTGACCAGGCCGTTGACACCACGCAGGGAGCCGCGACCCCGATGTCACAACCGTCAGAGCCGATCGACATGCACACCACCGCGGGCAAGATCGCGGATCTGCAGCGCCGCATCGACGAAGCCACCCACGCCGGGTCCTCGCGTGCCGTGGAGAAGCAGCACGCCAAGGGCAAGCTGACGGCGCGTGAGCGGGTGGCCCTGCTGCTCGACGAAGGTTCCTTCGTCGAGCTGGACGAGTTCGCCCGGCACCGTTCCACCAACTTCGGGCTGGAGAAGACCCGCCCCTACGGCGACGGCGTCGTCACCGGCTACGGCACGGTGGACGGCCGCCCGGTGGCGGTGTTCTCGCAGGACTTCACCGTCTTCGGCGGAGCCCTCGGCGAGGTCTACGGCCAGAAGATCATCAAGGTCATGGACTTCGCCCTGAAGACCGGCTGCCCGGTCATCGGCATCAACGACTCCGGCGGCGCCCGCATCCAGGAGGGCGTCAGCGCGCTGGGCATGTACGGGGAGATCTTCCGCCGCAACGTCCACGCCTCCGGTGTCATCCCGCAGATCAGCCTCGTCGTGGGGCCCTGCGCGGGCGGCGCCGTCTACTCCCCCGCCATCACCGACTTCACGGTCATGGTCGACCAGACCTCGCACATGTTCATCACCGGACCCGACGTCATCAAGACGGTCACCGGCGAGGACGTGGGCTTCGAGGAGCTGGGCGGGGCCCGGACGCACAACAGCACGTCCGGCGTCGCGCACCACATGGCGGGCGACGAGAAGGACGCCATCGAGTACGTGAAGTCGCTGCTCTCGTACCTGCCGTCGAACAACCTCTCCGAGCCGCCCGCGTTCCCGGAGGAGGCGGACACCGAGGTCTCCGACGCCGACCGCGAGCTCGACGTGCTGATCCCGGACAGCGCGAACCAGCCGTACGACATGCACACCGTGATCGAGCACGTGCTCGACGACGCGGAGTTCCTGGAGACGCAGGCGCTCTTCGCGCCGAACATCCTGACCGGCTTCGGCCGGGTCGAGGGCCACCCGGTGGGCGTCGTCGCCAACCAGCCGATGCAGTTCGCCGGCTGCCTGGACATCGACGCCTCCGAGAAGGCGGCGCGGTTCGTCCGGACGTGCGACGCCTTCAACATCCCGGTGCTGACGTTCGTGGACGTGCCGGGCTTCCTGCCGGGCACCGACCAGGAGTACAACGGAATCATCCGGCGCGGCGCGAAGCTGATCTACGCGTACGCCGAGGCCACCGTCCCCCTGATCACCGTCATCACCCGCAAGGCCTTCGGCGGCGCGTACGACGTCATGGGCTCCAAGCACCTGGGCGCGGACCTCAACCTGGCCTGGCCGACGGCCCAGATCGCCGTCATGGGCGCCCAGGGCGCGGTCAACATCCTGCACCGGCGCACGATCGCGGAAGCCTCCCCGGAGGAGGTGGAGGAGACCCGTGCGCGGCTGATCACCGAGTACGAGGACGCGCTCCTGAACCCGTACACGGCCGCCGAGCGCGGTTACATCGACGCGGTGACCATGCCGTCGGAGACGCGGGCACACGTGGTGAAGGGGCTGCGCCAGCTCCGCACCAAGCGGGAGTCCCTGCCGCCGAAGAAGCACGGCAACATCCCCCTCTAGGAGGTCAGTCCTGTGGTGATCAAGGTCGTCAAGGGAAACCCGACCCCGGAGGAGCTGGCCGCCGCACTGGCGGTGGTCCAAGCGCGCGCGGCGGTGCTGGCATCGGCGCCGTCGGGCGCGCCGCGGGCGGCGGACGAGTGGTCGGCGCCCGCCCGGGTGGCACGGCACCGGCTGCCGCAGCCGGGGCCGCGGGCGTGGGGCCGTACGTACTGGCCCGGTTAGCCCTGCCGGGGCGAAGATGGTGTGAACGTGAGGTGGCGCCTGAGTACGGGTACTCAGGCGCCGCTCCCGTCCCGGGGACAGGATCGGAGCATGCTCTGGTCCGATCCCAAGAACGAGCCGCCGAAGGACATGCGCGACGCGCAGGCGATGGTCCGGCGGCTCACCGTGGTGCTGGCGCTGGCCATGCTCGTCGTGGTCTACGTACTCGGCGTGGATCACCTGGCCGACCACTTCTAGGGGTACCCCGCAGCGCCCCTACGATGGCCACCATGACTGTCGAACCGCGCTCGCTCGTCCTCGCCTCCGCCTCCCCCGCCCGGCTGAACCTGCTGCGGCAGGCCGGGCTCGCCCCGCACGTGATCGTCAGCGGCTTCGACGAGGACGCGCTGGACCACGACGAGCCGGCCGAGCTGGCGCTGGCGCTGGCCGAGGCGAAGGCGGCGGTCGTGGCGGCCCTGGGCGAGGCCTCGGGCGCGCTGGTGATCGGCTGCGACTCCGTACTGGAGCTGGACGGTGAGGCGCTGGGCAAGCCGGCGGACGCCGAGGAGGCCGTCGCGCGCTGGAAGGCGATGCGCGGGCGGTCGGGAATCCTGCGTACGGGCCACTGCGTGATCGACACGACGACCGGCCGTCAGGTCTCGGCGACGGCCTCCACGACGGTCCGGTTCGGCGAGCCGACGGACGCCGAGGTCGCGGCGTACGTGGCGAGCGGCGAGCCGCTGCACGTGGCGGGGGCGTTCACCCTGGACGGGCTGTCGGCGCCGTTCATCGAGGGCATCGACGGGGACCCCGGCAACGTGATCGGGCTGTCGCTGCCGCTGCTGCGCTCCCTGCTGGGCGAACTGGGTGTATCCATCACGGATTTGTGGGCTTGAGTCCCCCGACCGGCGGCGGGGTGTCCTGAACGCCGTCCCCCGGCCCGGATGCGACCGCGGATGCGGCGGAGGCGGGCTCGCCCGGGGCGGCGTAGAGCACCAGGGTCCAGGCGAGGAGACAGAGGATCAGCGTCGTCACCGCGAAGGCGCCCCAGCCGACCAGGGCGACGGCGAGGATGCCGAGCACCCCGTGGGTGACGGCCGCGGCGACGAGCACGACACGGGCGAAGGCGCCGGGCGCCCGGTCGCGGACGGCCACGACGGCGGCGAGCACGGCGCCCAGCAGGAGGAAGGCGCCCATGCCCGCCCCCAGGGCGTAGGTTGCCTTGGACATGACATCCGGATCGCTGCCGGCGATCGACATCGACTGGTTCGCGGTGGTCGTGCCCAGCACGATGTGGACGAGCACGAGCACGGCCGCTTCCGCGACAAGTGCGATCGCGGCCAGTCCGGCCACGAGTCTGCGCAGCACGACGCCCCCACTCCTCACACGTCACAAGCCTGTTCGACGCCTGGAGGCTACTAACGGGTAAACGTGCGGACAAGGGGTCCGGGCCGCTTCGTTACGGGAGGGCCCCGGCGCGGCGATCAAGCAAAGAAAACGTGGGCCGTTCGTAGGGACTCGACAAAGAATCACCCGGGGCGGCTGACCGGCAAGACAGAGACCTTGGCTACATGACGGGGTTACTGTGCAGTCGGGGATCCCCCTGACTTGGGGCGCCATAAGGGTTCCCCGGTGGAGAGAGCCTCGAATCACACTCTGTGTGGGCAAGGTCACCACCGGGGAAGGGTCGAAAGGCCGTGTGGACTGTCCCTAAACTCAGCTTGTTTCAAGGAGGGAGCCATCGTGCGCAAGGTGCTCATCGCCAACCGTGGCGAAATCGCTGTCCGCGTTGCTCGGGCCTGCCGGGACGCCGGGATCGCGAGCGTAGCCGTCTACGCCGATCCGGACCGGGACGCTCTGCACGTCCGCGCGGCCGACGAAGCTTTCGCGTTGGGCGGTGACACCCCGGCCGCCAGCTACCTGGACATCTCCAAGGTCCTCCAGGCCGCAGCCGATTCCGGCGCGGACGCCATCCATCCCGGATACGGGTTCCTGTCCGAGAACGCCGACTTCGCGCAGGCTGTCATCGACGCGGGCCTGACCTGGATCGGCCCGCCGCCGCAGGCCATCCGCGATCTGGGTGACAAGGTCGCCGCCCGTCACATCGCCCAGCGCGCCGGCGCGCCGCTGGTCGCCGGTACGCCGGACCCGGTCTCCGGGGCCGACGAGGTCGTCGCGTTCGCCAAGGAGCACGGCCTGCCGATCGCCATCAAGGCGGCCTTCGGCGGTGGCGGCCGCGGCCTCAAGGTCGCCCGCAACCTCGAAGAGGTGCCGGAGCTCTACGACTCCGCCGTCCGTGAGGCCGTCGCCGCCTTCGGCCGCGGCGAGTGCTTCGTCGAGCGCTACCTCGACAAGCCCCGCCACGTCGAGACCCAGTGCCTCGCCGACAGCCACGGCAACGTCGTCGTCGTCTCCACCCGTGACTGCTCGCTCCAGCGCCGCCACCAGAAGCTGGTCGAGGAAGCCCCCGCCCCGTTCCTGAGCGAGGCGCAGAACGCCGAGCTGTACGCGGCGTCGAAGGCGATCCTCAAGGAGGCCGGCTACGTCGGCGCGGGCACCGTCGAGTTCCTCGTCTCCGCCGACGGCCTGATCTCCTTCCTGGAGGTCAACACCCGCCTCCAGGTCGAGCACCCGGTCACCGAAGAGGTGGCCGGCATCGACCTGGTGCGCGAGATGTTCCGCATCGCCGACGGCGAGGAGCTCGGCTACGGGGACCCGGTCCTGCGCGGTCACTCCATCGAGTTCCGCATCAACGGCGAGGACCCGGGCCGCGGCTTCCTGCCCGCCCCCGGCACGGTGACGAAGTTCGCCGCGCCGACGGGTCCGGGTGTCCGCCTCGACGCGGGCGTCGAGTCCGGCTCGGTCATCGGCCCCGCCTGGGACTCGCTGCTGGCCAAGCTGATCGTCACCGGCGCCACCCGCGAGCAGGCCCTCCAGCGGGCCGCCCGCGCGCTCGCCGAGTTCGAGGTGGAGGGCATGGCCACGGCCATCCCGTTCCACCGCGCGGTCGTCGCCGACCCGGCGTTCGCCCCCACCGACGGCAGCCCCTTCACCGTCTACACCCGCTGGATCGAGACCGAGTTCGTCAACGAGATCCCGGCGTTCACGGCTCCGGCCGCGGAGGACACCGAGGACGAGCCGGGCCGCGAGACGGTGGTCGTCGAGGTCGGCGGCAAGCGCCTGGAGGTCTCGCTCCCGTCGTCCCTGGGCATGACCCTGGCCCGTACGGCGGCGGCTGGCGGCGCCAAGCCCAAGCGGCGCGCGGCCAAGAAGTCCGGCCCGGCCGCCTCCGGCGACACCCTCGCCTCCCCGATGCAGGGCACGATCGTCAAGGTCGCGGTCGAGGAGGGCCAGCAGGTCACCGAGGGCGAACTGGTCGTCGTACTCGAAGCCATGAAGATGGAGCAGCCGCTCAACGCGCACCGCTCCGGCACCATCGTCGGCCTCACGGCCGAGGTCGGCGCTTCCCTCACCTCGGGCGCGACGATCTGCGAGATCAAGGACTGACGTCCTTTGCACACCTAGAACGTCGGCGGGGCTGGGAGACCAGCCCCGTCGGCGTTCGGGGCACGAGGTCCGGGGCGAGCCCCGGCAGCCGGCCCGCAGGGGCTATCGGCGCCGCATGTCCGCGACGCGCGCCCGTTCCCCGGCCTGCTGCTCCAGCAGCGAGGCGGGCGCGCTCCGCAACTGGGCCGACGGCCCGCCCCGGCGCTGGACCGGCAGCGGGGAGTCCCGGCGCGGGCGGCGGCCCGCCATGCCGTCTCCGCCGACGGACACACCGCCACCGGCCACGGTGATCTGCACGCCCTGGTCGGCCAGCGCCTGGAGCTCCGTGGCGGCCCGGTCGTCGTGCGGCGGCGGCTCGTCCGTGACCAGGCGGGTCATCACGTCCGTCGGCACCGTCTGGAACATGGTGTCGGTGCCGAGCTTCGTGTGGTCGGCCAGGACGACGACCTCGGCGGCCGCCTGGACGAGCGCCCGGTCGACGCTCGCGGAGAGCATGTTGGACGTGGACAGCCCGCGCTCGGCGGTCAGGCCGCTGCCGGAGAGGAAGGCGCGGGAGACCCGGAGTCCCTGGAGGGACTGCTCGGCGCCGCTGCCGACGAGGGCGTAGTTGGACCCGCGCAGGGTGCCGCCGGTCATCACCACCTCCACCCGGTTCGCGTGCGCCAGCGCCTGGGCGACCAGCAGCGAGTTGGTGACGACGGTCAGTCCGGGCACCCGGGCGAGCCGGCGAGCCAGCTCCTGGGTCGTGGTGCCCGCGCCGACGACGACGGCCTCGCCCTCTTCGACGAGGGAGGCCGCGACATCGGCGATGGCGGTCTTCTCCGCCGTCGCGAGATGGGACTTTTGCGGAAAGCCGGACTCCCGCGTGAAACCGCCCGGCAAGACCGCACCGCCGTGCCGGCGGTCGAGGAGTCCTTCTGCCTCCAGCGCCCGCACGTCCCGCCGTACGGTCACTTCGGAGGTCTGGACGACGCGGGCGAGCTCCCGGAGCGATACCGCTCCGTTGGCCCGCACCATTTCGAGGATCAATTGGCGACGTTCTGCAGCGAACACGAAACTGACAGTAACCCCAACGACCGTCTGCTTTCAGCTCCTTGCACCGGAATACCGAAGTTGTCCGTACGGCGGGGCGACTAGTGGTATACGCGGTCGGTTGGTTGCGTGAACGACCGGCCACGGGACGGCGCCCCGCCCCAAACTCCTTACGGCATGCGGCGGTTACGCCTCTCCGGCGGCCTTCCGCGTGTGCAGCTGCCGCGCCACCTCGGCGATCGAACCCGACAGCGAGGGGTACACGGTGAACGCGTTTGCGATCTGCTCGACCGTCAGATTGTTGTCGACCGCGATCGAGATGGGGTGGATCAGCTCGCTCGCGCGCGGGGAGACGACCACACCGCCGACGACGATGCCGGTGCCCGGGCGGCAGAACAGCTTCACGAAGCCGTCCCGGATGCCCTGCATCTTGGCGCGCGGGTTGCGCAGCAGCGGGAGCTTGACCACGCGGGCGTCGATCTTGCCGGAGTCCACGTCGGCCTGGGTGTAGCCGACGGTGGCGATCTCCGGGTCGGTGAAGACGTTCGAGGACACCGTCTTCAGGTTCAGCGGGGCCACCGCGTCGCCGAGGAAGTGGTACATCGCGATGCGGCCCTGCATCGCCGCGACGGACGCGAGGGCGAAGACGCCGGTGACGTCGCCGGCCGCGTAGACGCCGGGCGAGGAGGTGCGCGACACCTTGTCGGTCCAGATGTGCCCGGACTCCTTGAGCCGCACCCCGGACTCCTCCAGGTTCATCCCGGAGGTGTTCGGCACCGCGCCGACCGCCATCAGGCAGTGCGTGCCGCTCAGCACCCGGCCGTCGGCGAGGGTGACCTCGACCCGGTCGCCGACGCGCTTGGCGGACTCGGCGCGGGAGCGGCCGATGACGTTCATGCCGCGGCGCCGGAACACGTCCTCCAGGACGGCGGCCGCGTCGGGGTCCTCGCCCGGCAGCACGCGGTCGCGGGAGGAGACCAGCGTCACCCGGGAGCCGAGGGCCTGGTAGGCGCCCGCGAACTCGGCGCCGGTCACGCCGGAGCCGACCACGATGAGCTCCTCGGGGAGCTCGTCCAGGTCGTAGACCTGGGTCCAGTTCAGGATCCGCTCGCCGTCGGGCATGGCGTCCGGGATCTCGCGGGGGTGCCCGCCGGTCGCGATCAGCACGGCGTCCGCGGTCAGGATCGTCTCGGAGCCGTCGGCGGCCGTGACGATGACGTCCCGGGTGCCGTCGATGCCCTGGGGGCCGCCGAGCTTGCCGCGGCCCCGTACGACGCGGGCGCCGGCCCGGGTGACGGAGGCGGTGATGTCGTGCGACTGGGCGAGCGCCAGGCGCTTGACGCGCCGGTTCACCTTGCCGAGGTCAACGCCGACGACACGCGCGGCCTGCTCCAGCGGCGGGGTGTCGTCCGCGACGACGATGCCGAGCTCCTCGTACGAGGAGTCGAAGGTCGTCATGACCTCGGCGGTCGCGATGAGAGTCTTGGAGGGCACGCAGTCGGTCAGCACCGACGCGCCACCCAGACCGTCGCAGTCGACGACGGTCACCTCCGCGCCGAGCTGGGCCCCCACGAGGGCCGCCTCATACCCGCCGGGTCCGCCGCCGATGATCACGATCCGGGTCACGAAAACTCCGCCTCACGTCTACCCGGCCGGCTGCCGCCCCGGCCGGGGCTTCCGGGGGGTCTCCCCGGGGGATGCATTCCGTGCCCCATTGTCCCGCACGCTTCAAGGTGCTTCGCGCCCGGTCCCTCCATCCGGGCACCGGCCGGGCACACCGTGATCGCCACCCCTCCCGTACTCTCGGACTCATGTCGCTCTACGCCGCGTACGCCGGCAACCTCGACCCGCGGCTGATGACGCGCCGTGCTCCCCATTCGCCGCTGCGCGGAACGGGCTGGATCAACGACTGGCGGCTGACCTTCGGCGGCGAGCAGATGGGCTGGGAGGGCGCACTCGCCACGATCGTCGAAGCCCCGCGCCACCAGGTCTTCGTCGCCCTGTACGACATCGCGCCGCTGGACGAGGACTCGATGGACCGCTGGGAGGGGGTCGGGCTCGACATCTACCGCCGGATGCGTGTGCGCGTGCACACACTGGACGGCGAGGAGGCGGCCTGGGTGTACGTCCTCAACGGCTACGAGGGCGGGCTGCCCTCGGCGCGCTACCTGGGTGAGATCGCCGACGCGGCCGAGTCCGCGGGCGCCCCGCACGACTATGTGATGGAACTCCGCAAGCGGCCCTGCTGAACCCTGCGCGGCCCCGCCTGGGTCCTTGACCGGCCCCGCCAGGGGCCCTGACCGGTCTTGCGGGGACGATTCGGCGGAAACGACAAGGCAACGATCCGAACACCGTGACCTGTGCCATCTACGCGCGTAGGCAATGAGCGGCTACGCTCTTCCGCGTGAACGCATCTGTTACCGACCCCTTCGCCGACGCCACCGCCGCAGCCGCCCGTCTGCGTGAGCTGACCGGCGCCGAATCCCACGATGTCGCCCTCGTCATGGGCTCCGGCTGGGCCCCCGCCGCAGAGGCGCTCGGCGCCCCCGAGGCCGAGTTCCCGGTCACCGAGCTGCCCGGCTTCCCGCCCCCCGCCGTCGAGGGCCACGGCGGCAAGATCCGCTCGTACAAGATCGGCGACAAGCGCGCGCTGCTCTTCCTCGGCCGGACCCACTACTACGAGGGCCGCGGCGTCGCCGCCGTCGCCCACGGCGTGCGCACCGCCGTCGCCGCCGGCTGCAAGACCGTCGTCCTCACCAACGGCTGCGGCGGCCTGCGCGAGGGCATGAAGCCCGGCCAGCCGGTCCTGATCAGCGACCACCTCAACCTGACGGCCACCTCGCCGATCGTCGGCGCGAACTTCGTGGACCTCACCGACCTCTACTCGCCGCGCCTGCGCGCGCTGTGCAAGGAGATCGACGAGACTCTCGAAGAGGGCGTCTACGTGCAGTTCCCCGGCCCGCACTACGAGACCCCGGCCGAGATCAACATGATCCGCGTCATGGGCGCCGACCTGGTCGGCATGTCCACCGTGCTGGAGGCCATCGCCGCCCGCGAGGCCGGCGCCGAGGTGCTGGGCATCTCCCTGGTCACCAACCTGGCGGCGGGCATCTCCGGCGAGCCGCTGAACCACGAAGAGGTGCTCCAGGCCGGCCGTGACTCGGCCGCGCGCATGGGCAAGCTGCTGACCCAGGTCCTCGCCCGCATCTGAGTGACCGTCGAAAAGGCCGCAGAGGTACGAGAGGTAAGGCGGAAGCAGTGCAGGAACAGGACGACCTGATCACCCGGGCCCAGGCCTGGCTGGCGGAGGACCCCGACCCGGAGACGGCGGACGAGCTCGCCGGGCTGATCGAGGCCGGCGACACGGCGGACCTCGCGGACCGCTTCTCCGGCACGCTCCAGTTCGGCACCGCCGGACTGCGCGGCGAGCTGGGCGCGGGCCCGATGCGGATGAACCGTGCCGTGGTCATCCGGGCCGCGGCGGGACTCGCGGCCTACCTGAAGGCCCAGGGTCACACCGGCGGCCTGGTCGTCGTCGGCTACGACGCGCGCTACAAGTCCGCGGACTTCGCCCGCGACACCGCGGCCGTGATGACCGGCGCCGGGCTTCGCGCGGCCGTCCTGCCCCGTCCGCTGCCGACGCCGGTCCTCGCGTACGCCATAAGGCACCTGGGTGCCGTCGCCGGCGTCGAGGTCACCGCGAGCCACAATCCGCCCCGGGACAACGGCTACAAGGTCTACCTCGGCGACGGCTCGCAGATCGTCTCCCCGGCGGACACCGAGATCGCGGCGCAGATCGCGGCCATCGGGGCGCTGTCGGACGTACCCCGCCCGACGGACGGCTGGCTGCAGCTCGACGAGGAGGTCCTGGAGGCCTACCTGACCCGTACGGACTCCGTCCTGACCCCGGGGTCCCCCCGGGGCGTGCGGACCGTCTACACGGCCATGCACGGCGTCGGCAAGGAGGTCGTCATGGCGGCCTTCGCCCGGCACGGCTTCCCGGAGCCGGTCCTGGTGGCCGAGCAGGCCGAGCCCGACCCGGCCTTCCCGACGGTGGCCTTCCCCAACCCGGAGGAGCCGGGCGCGATGGACCTGGCCTTCGCGAAGGCGGCGGAGGCCGGGCCGGACATCGTGATCGCCAACGACCCGGACGCGGACCGCTGCGCGGTGGCCGTCCCGGACGATTCCGCCGCCTCCGGCTGGCGGATGCTGCGCGGTGACGAGGTCGGCGCGCTGCTGGCGGCCCACCTGGTGCACAAGGGTGCGCGCGGCGTCTTCGCGGAGTCCATCGTCTCCTCCTCCCTCCTGGGGCGGATCGCGGAGGCGGCGGGCGTAGGCCACGAGGAGACCCTCACGGGCTTCAAGTGGATCGCCCGCGTGGAGGGCCTGCGCTACGGCTACGAGGAGGCGCTCGGCTACTGCGTGGACCCCGAGGGCGTCCGCGACAAGGACGGCGTCACCGCCGCCCTGCTGGTGGCGGAGCTGGCCTCGGAGCTCAAGGAGCAGGGCCGTACGCTGACCGACCTGCTGGACGACCTGGCGATGGCCCACGGCCTGCACGCCACCGACCAGCTGTCGGTCCGCGTCTCGGACCTGTCGGTCATCGCCTCGGCGATGGCCGCGCTCCGCGCGGAGCCCCCGACCTCCCTCGCGGGCCTGCGCGTGGTCTCGGCGGAGGACCTGAACCAGGGCACGGAGTCCCTCCCGCCGACGGACGGACTGCGCTACTACCTGGACGGCGCCTACAAGGCCCGGGTGATCGTCCGCCCGTCGGGCACGGAGCCGAAGCTGAAGTGCTACCTGGAGGTCGTGGTCCCCGTACCCGAAGCCTCCGACCTGTCTCCGGCCCGCGCCCGCGGCCAGGAAATCCTGGACGCGATCAAGAAGGACCTGGCTGCGGCCGCGGGCATCTAGCCCGCCCGGTACGGTGACGGCCCCCCGAGCTCGAGCTCGGGGGGCCGTCGTCGTCTCCGAGGCCCGCCGGGGCCGCGCCGTGCGAACGGTGCGTCAGGAAGGGGTGGGGCGCACGACGTCGCCCAGGGTCGGGATCGACTCCGGTCGGGAGCGGACCGCGTCCGTGCACTCCCACTTCCGCGGCGGATCGGCGTCCGGGCCGCCCAGGACCACCGGTCCCGGGCCCGCGGACACGGCTTCGCTGCCCGCCAGCGTGCACACGACCTGCGACAGGGCCACCGGCGGCAGGTCCTCCGGCTTGCGGCTCAGCCGCACCGTGCCGGCCGGGTCGCCGGTCCTCGGCGCGACCGCCGTCAGCCCCGAGGGGACCCCGGTCGTGAAGCCGGCGTCCCGCTCCTCCGCGCTCGGCGTCCGCTCCAGCGCCTCCAGCAGCGCCTGCGCGACGAGCGCCACGGGGTCCTTCAGCACCCTCTTCTCCGGTATCGGGACGACCCGCTCCACACCCACCAGCTGCGATCCGCAGACCAGTTCGACCGTGGCCCGGAAGCCCTGCACCCCGCTCTGCCCGCTCGGCTGCGCCGGGGTTTCGCACGACACCCGCGAGGGCGCCGGGCCCACGTCCACGGGCACGGTGGTCGCCCTGATCCCGCACCCCGAGACGGCGAGCAGCACCATCGCCACCGGCAGGGCCCTACGCATCCTGGTCACCCGCGATCACCTTCCCCACATCCATCGGCAGCCGCAGGGTGAACAGCGCCCCGGCCCCGGCCACGTTGGCGGCGGTGATGTCACCGCCGTGGATGTGCGCGTTCTCCATCGCGATCGACAGGCCCAGTCCGCTCCCGTCCGACTTGGGCCGCGACGCGCTCGCCTTGTAGAACCGGTCGAAGACGTGCGGCAGGACGTCCTCGGGGATGCCCGGCCCGTTGTCCTGGACCGCGATCACCAGCCATTCGTCCTCCACGACCACCTTCACCCGCACCGGCGAGCCGCCGTGCTTGAGGGCGTTGCCGATCAGGTTGGCGAGGATGACGTCGAGGCGGCGCGGGTCGAGCCGCGCCACGATGCCCCGCTCGGCGTCGAGTTCGACCGCGTCCAGCCAGGCGCGCGCGTCGATGCAGGCCGTGACCTGGTCGGCGACGTCCACGTCGTCCAGCACCAGCCGGGCCGTCCCCGCGTCGAAGCGGGTGACCTCCATCAGGTTCTCCACCAGGTCGTTGAGGCGGCGCGTCTCGCTGACGACCAGCGCCACCGCCGGTGCGATCATCGGATCGAGGTCGTCGACCTCCTCCTCCAGCACCTCGGCGACCGCCGTCAACGCCGTCAGCGGCGTACGCAGTTCGTGCGACATGTCCGCGACGAAGCGCCGGCTCGCCTCCTCCCGCGCGCTCATGTCGGCGACCTTCTTCTCCAGCGCCTCCGCCGTCTTGTTGAAGGTGTGCGACAGGTCCGCGAGTTCGTCCGTCCCCGACACGTCCAGCCGGTGGTCCAGCTCGCCCTCGCCCAGCCGCCGCGCCGCGTCGCCGAGCCGCTGCACGGGCCTGAGCACCGTACGGGCCGCGGCCTGCGCCAGCAGCGCCGAGCCCAGCAGCGCCAGACCCGTCGCGATCGTCAGCGACCAGGCGAGCGCGTTCAGGTCGTCGCGCTCCTGCGCGAGCGACTTGTACATGTAGCCGGTCGGTCCGCCGCCCACGATCCGGGTGCCGCCGACCAGGTAGGGGTTGCCGTGCGGCTTCGTCCGCTGCCAGTACACGTGGTACTCGGCGTCGTTCGCCGCCGTCGTCTTCTGCCGGTCGTTGACCGCGTTCTGCAGGGACTTCGGTACGTCGCCCAGCCCGAAGGTGTCGGGACCCGCGGCGCCGGTCACCTGGCGGTGGTCGCCCAGCTCCTGCACCAGCAGCACGCTGTACCCGGGGCTGCTGCCCGCCATCAGCTCGGCGGTGCGCTGCATCTCCGCGGGGGTCGGGTCGGCGGGCAGTGCCGCGGCCCGGTTCTGCATCTCCTGCCGGAAGTCGCCGAGTGCGGCCTCCTGGACACGGGTGAGGACGGCCTCCCGGTTGAGCCAGTACGCGATCCCGGACGCGGAGACCGCGGCCGTGAGCGCGACGAGCGCGAACACCACGAGGAGCCGCAGCCGCAGGCTGGTCCAGCGCCGGCCCGCGAACAGAGGTCTGATCACTGCGGCGAGTCCAGCCGGTAGCCGACACCCCGGACGGTACGGATCAGGGTCGGGGAGGAAGGCACTTCCTCGACCTTGGCGCGCAGCCGCTGCACGCAGGCGTCGACGAGCCGCGAGTCGCCCAGGTAGTCGTGCTCCCAGACGAGCCGGAGCAACTGCTGGCGGGAGAGCGCCTGTCCGGGACGGCGGCTCAGCTCCAGCAGCAGCCGCAGCTCGGTCGGGGTGAGCTGGAGGTCCTCGCCGTTCTTCGTCACCGTCATCGCGGCGCGGTCGATGACGAGGGAGCCGAAGCTCGCGGAGTCGCTGGACTCGCGCTCACCGCGGCGCAGCACGGCGCGGATGCGGGCGTCGAGGACCCGCCCCTGCACGGGCTTGACCACGTAGTCGTCGGCCCCGGACTCCAGGCCCACGACCACGTCGATGTCGTCGCTGCGCGCGGTCAGCAGGATGATCGGCAGCTGGTCGGTGCGCCGGATGCGCCGGCACACCTCGAAACCGTCGATCCCGGGCAGCATCACGTCCAGCACGATCAGGTCCGGCCGCTGCTCGCGCAGCAGCTTCAGGCCGTCCTCGCCCGTCGCCGCGGTGGCCACACGGTGGCCCTGGCGAGACAGGGAGAGTTCGAGGGCCGTGCGGATGGCGTCGTCGTCCTCGATCAGCAACAGGAAAGGCACGGGCTCATTCTGTCCCATCGACCGACGGGAGTTCGACCGTCCGGGGTACGGGATCTCTTCGCGTCCTCGCCGCGCCCTCGCCGAGATCGCTGTGACAGGCCTGTGACAGTCGACGGACACCCCGGTTAAGTCGGCCGGGCAGTCTTCTATCAGCAACCGAACACGACGGACCCAAGCAGACTCCACGACGGGGGGCGCGAGATGAACACGCTGCACAGCACCACCACCAGCGCGGTTGTCACGCGGCTGCACGATGTGAACCGCCGGGCGGGTGTCCGTAAGGTTGCGGTCACCCGTCCCCGGCCGGCACACGTCGTAGCCATTGACGCAAACCAGTACCGGGCGGTTCCCGCACAGGGCACGCCGTCCTCCACGTCCGAGGCCGAGTTCACGGCGTACGTCCAGGAGCGGCGGGCCGCGCTGTACGCGACGGCCTTCCACCTCACCGGCGACCGCCACGAGGCCGAGGACCTGCTGCAGAGCGCACTGTTCTCCACGTACCGCGCCTGGGACCGGATCAGCGACAAGGCGGCCGTGGGCGGTTACCTGCGCCGCACGATGACGAACCTGCACATCAGCGCGTGGCGCCGGCGGAAGCTGAACGAGTACCCGACGGAGGAGCTGCCGGAGACGGCCTCGGACACGGACGCGATGGGCGGTACGGAGCTGCGCGCGGTGCTGTGGCAGGCGCTGGCCCGGATCCCGGAGCCGCAGCGCACCATGCTGGTGCTGCGGTACTACGAGGGCCGGACGGACCCGGAGATCGCGGAGATCCTCGGGATCAGCGTCGGCACGGTGAAGTCGAGCATCTGGCGGTCGCTGCGGCGCATGCGGGACGACGAGGCGCTGAGCTTCGGCCGCGACGAGGCGGAGTCCTTCGAGGAACTCGTCGCGTAACGCGGCGCCGACAAAGAGCCATCGGGCCAGGGGGCCCGTCCTACGGGGGTGGGGCGGGGGCCGCGGGGGGAAAAGGCGGGATCAGGCGGCCGGGGGTCCGCGTGATCCCGCCTTTTCGCGTGCTGAGGGTCCGGGCGCGCCGCCCCCGCCAGCGGCGCCGCGGCGAAGTCCCCGGTTACGCCGGAGCGGCGGCGCGGTGGCGGCCCGCCGCGGCGGCGGCCAGGCGGCCGAGGGCCTCGTCGCGGCCACAGGCGTGCGCGCCGAGCGCGACGTGCCGGGCCACGATGCCCCGCTCGGCCCGCATCAGGCGAAAGCCCCTGCGCAGCAGGAAGGGCACGGACTTGCGCCCCTCCCGCAGGTCACGGGCGAGGCGCCGCCGGAAGGTGGTCGAGGGCCGCCCCCGCAGGCAGATCGCGTCGGCCAGCAGACCCAGCTCCTGACAGCGCGCCGCGATGTCGGCGGCGAAGATCCCCTCAGCGATGAACAGCGGGGTCCGCGGTGACCGCGAGATGTCCAGGGTCTCGGTCCCGGTCCGCGCGGACGTGGCGATGTCGTACACCGGCACCTCCGTCCGCCCGGCCGCGCACAGTTCCGCGATCGCGGCGACGGCCGCCTGCGCGTCCCACGATCCCGGCGAGTCCCAGTCGATGTCGGAGCTGCCTTCGACCAGGGGGAGGGTGGGGTCGGCGCCCTCCTTGTAGAAGTCGTCGAGGCGCAGCACGGGCAGCCCGGACCGGGCGGCCAGTACGGATTTTCCGGAGCCCGACGGACCGGTCAGAAGTACGACGCGGGTCGGTGAAGGAGAAGAACAGCTCACGGGACACCAGTCTGAACCATTCCCCCGGGTAGGGGATCCTCCCGGTGGCCGGTTGGTATCCAGGATCACACCTCAACTACGCTGCGTGCGCACGCGACTACGACCACAGGCGGGAATCCCATGGCACGTCACGCAGCCCCCTCCGCAACGCACCGGCTCCGCACCGCCGGGCTGGCGGTCTCGATGGCCGGCGCGGCCCTGGCGATGGCCGCCGGCGGCGCGCAGGCCGGCGAACTCGATGTCCCGGCGGCCCTCGCCGGGGTCACCGACCCGATCTCGAACCTCAAGGTGAATCCGCTCGCCCACACGGGCGTGGATCCGCTGGACAACGGAGTCGCCACGAAGGTCGCGGACTTCCCGGCGGTCGGTACGGGCATGGTCACCGGCGTCCTGACGCAGGGGCCCTCCGTCGGCGAGCTGCCCACGGCCGCCGTCACCTCGCTGCTGGGGCCGGTGCTCCCCAAGTCGTAGGCGCGCACGGGAAGGCCCCGGCAGCGTGGACGGACGCTGCCGGGGCCGGACTCACCCGGGCGGGCCTAGTAGGAGGAGCCGCCCGCGCCCAGCGACCCGGTGGGGTGCCAGACGGTCTTGGTCTCCAGGAACGCGGTCATGCGCCGCGTGCCCGGGTCCGCGCTCCAGTCGTCCACAGGCTGTGGACGCAGGACGCGCTTGAGGTTGTCGGCCGCCGCGATCTCCAGCTCCTTGGCCAGCGCGACATCCGCACCCGCCAGGTCGATCGCGTTGACGTCCTGGTGGGACGCCAGGTGCGGGCCCATCTCGGCGGCCTTGCCGGACAGGATGTTGACGACTCCGCCGGGCAGGTCGGAGGTGGCGAGCACCTCGCCGAGGGAGAGCGCCGGGAGCGGCGCCTTCTCGGAGGCGATCACGACGGCCGTGTTGCCGGTGGCGATCACCGGGGCGAGCACCGAGATCAGGCCCAGGAAGGACGAGTCCTGCGGGGCGACGACCGTGACGACACCGGTCGGCTCGGGGGTGGAGAGGTTGAAGAACGGGCCCGCGACCGGGTTGGCCCCGCCGACGACCTGGCCGATCTTGTCGGTCCAGCCCGCGTACCAGACCCAGCGGTCGATGGCCGCGTCGACGACCGCGGCGGCCTTCGACTTCGACAGGCCCTCGGCCTCGCCGACCTCGCGGACGAACTGGTCGCGGCGGCCCTCCAGCATCTCGGCGATGCGGTAGAGGATCTGGCCCCGGTTGTACGCGGTCGCGCCCGACCAGCCGCCGAAGGCCTTGCGGGCGGCGACGACCGCGTCACGCGCGTCCTTGCGGGAGGACAGGGGGGCGTTGGCCAGCCACTTGCCCTTGGAGTCCGTCACCTCGTACACCCGGCCGCTCTCGGAGCGGGGGAACTTGCCCCCGACGTACAGCTTGTAGGTCTTGAAGACGCTCAGACGCGCCGTCGACGACTCAGACATCGAGGTAACCCTCCAGGCCGTGGCGACCGCCCTCGCGGCCGAAGCCCGACTCCTTGTAGCCGCCGAACGGCGAGGTCGGGTCGAACTTGTTGAACGTGTTGGCCCAGACGACGCCCGCGCGGAGCTTGTTCGCGACCGCGAGGATGCGGCTGCCCTTCTCCGTCCAGATGCCGGCGGACAGACCGTACTGGCTGTTGTTGGCCTTCGCGACGGCCTCGTCGGGCGTGCGGAAGGTCAGCACGGACAGCACCGGGCCGAAGATCTCGTCGCGGGCGACGGTGTGCGCCTGGGTGACGTTCGTGAAGAGCGTCGGGGCGAACCAGTAACCGGCGGACGGCAGCTCGCAGGCCGGGGACCAGCGCTCGGCACCCTCGGCCTCGCCGGTGTCCGCGAGCGCGGTGATCCGGGCGAGCTGCCCGGCGGAGTTGATCGCGCCGATGTCGGTGTTCTTGTCGAGCGGGTCGCCGAGGCGCAGCGTGGACAGGCGGCGCTTGAGCGAGTCGAGCAGCTCGTCGTGGATCGACTCCTGGACCAGCAGGCGGGAGCCCGCGCAGCAGACCTGGCCCTGGTTGAAGAAGATGCCGTTGACGATGCCCTCGACGGCCTGGTCGATGGGGGCGTCGTCGAAGACGATGTTGGCGCCCTTGCCGCCCAGCTCCAGGGTGACCTTCTTGTCGGTCCCGGCGACGTGGCGGGCGATCTTCTTGCCCACGGCGGTCGAGCCGGTGAAGGCGACCTTGTTGACGTCCGGGTGCTCGACGAGGGCCGCGCCCGCGTCCCCGTACCCGGTGAGGATGTTGACGACGCCCTTGGGCAGGCCGGCCTGGCGGCAGATGTCCGCGAAGAACAGCGCCGACAGGGGCGTGGTCTCGGCGGGCTTCAGGACGACCGTGTTGCCGGTGGCGAGCGCCGGGGCGATCTTCCACGCGAGCATGAGGAGGGGGAAGTTCCAGGGGATGACCTGGCCCGCCACGCCCAGCGGGCGCGGGTTCGGGCCGTAGCCCGCGTGGTCGAGCTTGTCGGCCCAGCCCGCGTAGTAGAAGAAGTGCGCGGCGACCAGCGGGAGGTCCGCGTCGCGGGTCTCCTTGATCGGCTTTCCGTTGTCCAGGGTCTCCAGGACGGCCAGCTCGCGGCTGCGCTCCTGGATGATCCGGGCGATGCGGAAGAGGTACTTGGCGCGCTCGGAGCCGGGCAGCGCGGACCACTTCTCGAAGGCCTTGCGGGCGGCCTTGACAGCGCGGTCCACGTCGGCGGCGCCCGCCTGGGCGATCTCGGCCAGGACTTCCTCGGACGACGGCGAGACGGTCTTGAAGACCTTGCCGTCGGCGGCGTCGGTGAACTCTCCGTCGATGAAGAGGCCGTAGGAGGGGGCGATGTCGACGACCGAGCGGGACTCGGGAGCCGGTGCGTACTCGAAGAGGGATGCCATGGTGATCAGTCCACCGTCACGTAGTCGGGACCGGAGTAACGGCCGGTGCTCAGCTTCTGGCGCTGCATCAACAGGTCGTTGAGCAGGCTGGAGGCGCCGAAGCGGAACCAGTGGTTGCTCAGCCAGTCCTCGCCCGCGGTCTCGTTGACCAGGACCAGGAACTTGATCGCGTCCTTGGTGGTGCGGATGCCGCCGGCCGGCTTCACGCCGATCTGGATTCCAGTCTGCTCCCGGAAGTCGCGTACGGCTTCGAGCATGAGCAGGGTGTTGGCCGGGGTGGCGTTGACGCCCACCTTGCCCGTCGACGTCTTGATGAAGTCGGCGCCCGCGAGCATGCCGATCCAGGAGGCCCGGCGGATGTTGTCGTACGTGGACAGCTCGCCGGTCTCGAAGATGACCTTGAGGCGGGCCGCGGTGCCGTCGGGGCGCACGCACGCTTCCTTGACGGCCTTGATCAGCTCGTAGGTGTCGAGGTAGCGGCCGGCGAGGAAGGCGCCACGGTCGATGACCATGTCGATCTCGTCGGCGCCGGCGGCCACGGCGTCGGCCGTGTCCGCGAGCTTGACGGGCAGGGCCGCGCGGCCGGCCGGGAACGCGGTGGCGACGGAGGCGACCTTGACGTCGGCGCCGTTCAGCGCCTTCTTCGCGGTGGCCACCATGTCGGGGTACACGCAGACGGCGGCCGTCATCGGGGTGCTGCGGTCGGTCGGATCGGGGTTGACGGCCTTGGCGGAGAGCGCCCGGACCTTGCCCGGGGTGTCCGCGCCTTCCAGCGTCGTCAGGTCGATCATCGAGATGGCCAGGTCGATGGCGTACGCCTTGGCCGTCGTCTTGATCGAACGGGTGCCGAGGGAGGCCGCGCGGGCCTCCAGACCGACAGCGTCGACGCCGGGCAGCCCGTGCAGGAAGCGGCGCAGCGCACTGTCGGACGTCGTCACGTCAGCGAATGCGGTGAGGGTGGTGGGCATGGTCACCAGATGAGCATATCTACGCGCGTAGCGACCTGTCACCCCCCACGGGTGCACATCTGTGCGGGGTCGGCCACATCCGGGCGCGGCCGGGCCGGACCGCGGATCGGCCTAGCGGAGCGCTGACCTCCGCTTTTGCTGTTGCGCGGCGATGACGGGAGCCCCACGGTCCGGTCGGACGAGATCCGTAAATTCTTTCTCAGCAGCCCGCCAGAACCTCGGCATGCGCCTCCTCCCTCTTCCTCACTCTGCTTCCGGGAGTCGTTATGCGTACCGCCGTCTGTTCCGCCCTCGCCACCGCCGTCATCGCCGGCGCCCTACTGGCCCCGGCCGCGGGTACCGCCTTCGCGGTCGCACCGGCCGGCACCGCGGCCGCTTCCGGCTCTGTCTCCGTCCCCGACATCGACGAGGGCGTCGTCGCGGTGCTGCGCCACAAGGCGAGGGCCCCGAGGCCTGGATCCGCGCCGTCTCCAAGGACTGGAAGCAGGGCGACGACTACATGGGCCGGGTCCTGACGGTGCTGGACGACGCGCACCGCTCCGCCACGGGCGGCAAGCTGCAGCTGAAGCTCGTCGAGGGCGGCGAGATCCACGTCCAGAACCTCGTCGTGACCAAGGAGGGCACGGACACCTCCTACCCGCTGCCCGGGGGCCAGGGTTCCGAGTGCGTGAGCGGGCCGGTGACCAAGGCCCTGGGCCGGGGCCTCGAAGTCCGGATGACCACCTCTCCGGAGGGCCCGCGGGCCGAGCTGTTCGGCCCGGCCTCCGGTGACACCGCCTGGCGGACCCTCACCCGCAAGAACCCCGCGCTGCCGGCCTCCGAGGGCGAGGTCCGCATCCTGAACGCGAGCTCCGCCGAGCCGCTCCTGGAGTGGCACGTGCAGAACGGCGCTCCGGTCGGCCACGCCTCCTTCCCGAAGCTCCACCCGGGCTGCACCTTCAACTACACGCTGCAGAAGCCGACCCGGACGCCGCTGCCGGAGACGGCTCCGTCCGACGAGCCCGTCACGAAGCCGTCCGCGACGCCTTCCACCCCGGCCGCCCCGAAGCCGCAGACCGCCGGCCAGACCTCCGTCGTGCCCAAGGGCGGGGTCGCGGCCGGTGCCGAGGTCGCGGCCTCCGAGGAGTCCGCGGGCTCCACCACCGCGCTGGGCGCCGCCCTGGCCGCCGTCCTCGCCGGGGTGGGCACCGCCTTCGCCCTGCGCCGCCGCGCCCGCGCCACCCAGCGCTGACGCACCCGCATCCCCCTGTCCATGCCCGCCTGAGGCGTTTCCGGACACTTTTACGGGCACTATTTCGGACGCTTTTCCGGGCGCTTTTCCGGGCGAGCTTCAGGCGGATCCGATAGGGAATCGACACCTCCATTCCGACACGCGTTCGGCCGTTACACGGCCATGACAGGAGGCAGATCGTCCGCGCGCACGAGATCCATAGATTTGTCTTCAGCAGCCCGCCACACCTGACCCGGTGAACAAGACCGAACAGACGCAACGCGGCATGCGGCTCTCCTCCACCCTCCTCACCCACGCTTCAGGAGTCGTTATGCGTACCGCCCTCCGCACCTCCATCGTCACGGCCGCCCTCGCCGGCGCGCTCCTGGCCCCAGCCGCCGGCACGGCGTTCGCCGCGTCCGGCATGCCGGGCGCCGCCCCGGTCGCCCAGCAGGCGGTTGCGGCGACGAGCGCGGCCGCGTCCGGCGACGAGACGGCCGACCTCGGCGGGAACCTGGTCGCGCACATGAGCAACTCCGCAGCTGGGGGGCCGCGCGTCGAGATCCGCGCCGTCATCGACGGCAAGACCGAGCCGGGCATCGTCGCGACCCTCGACCGTGCGCACACCAAGGTGTCGAAGCAGGGGGTGATCTTCGAGCTCACCAAGGCGGACACGGCCGCGCCGGTGCTCACCGTGTTCATGAACGGCGTCACCAAGTCGTACCCGCTGCCGGCCGCCGAGGCCGGCGCCGACTGCCGCTCGGGGCTCAAGGGGCAGCCGATGGGTGGCGGCATGCGGGCCGAGCTGCGCGTGACCGAGAACGGCCCGCAAGCTTCCCTCATCGCCGACCCGGACGGTCGCGCCTTTGCCACTCTGTACCGCACCGAACCCTCGCTGCCCGAGTCCGCGGGCATCATCGCCCGGATCGTGAACCCCAGCAGCGCCACTCCCGTCTTCGAGTGGAAGACCGAGGGTGGCAACAGCACGGTCGGCCGGACCTCCTTCCCCGCGTTCCCCAAGGGGTGCAAGCCGAACTACAAGTTCACCGACGACAAGCCGGTGACGAAGCCCACCACCCCCGCCCCGACGAAGCCGCAGACCGCGGGCCAGACGACGGTGGTCCCGAAGGGCCCGGTCGCCGCGGGCGCCGAGCTCCCGGCCGAGACCGCCTCGGGCGCCGGCGGCACCGCCACCATGGCGGCCGGCGCCGGCCTGATCGCCGCCTTCGGGGCCCTGGGCGCCAGCGTGGTCCTGCGCCGCCGACGCGCAACCCAGGGCTGACGCCCCCGCTTCCCCCCTGCCCTCCTCCGGCGGGCCACCGATCCGGTGGCCCGCCGAAAGCCGTCCCCGGAGCACTCCATGGCCCACCGCGCCCGCCCCATGCTCGCCGCCGTCCTCCTCGCCGCCGCCCTGACCGGCTGCGGCGCGGCCACCACCACCGCACCCGCGCCCGGGGCCGCCGCGCCTTCCGCCGCCCCGCCCTCGGTCACGCCGACCACCGCCCCCGCCGCCCCGGCGTCGGCCGCCCCGATGCCCGCCTCCGCGCCCGTACGCGTACGGATCCCGGCGGCCGGGGTGGACGCCTCGCCGCTGCTGAAGCTGGGGCTGGCCGCCGACGGCACGGTCGAGGTGCCCTCCGTGGCCGAAGCGGACAAGGTCGGCTGGTACGGCAAGGGCGTCACCCCCGGCGAGACCGGTCCCGCCGTGCTGATCGGGCACTTCGACACCGCGCGCGGCCCCGCCGTGCTCAAGGACGTCTCCAAGGTCCACACCGGTGACGAGATCACGGTGTCCCGGGCGGACGGCAGCACCGCCGTCTTCCGCGTCCGCGAACTGGAGCAGGTCGGCAAGAAGCAGTTCCCCACCGAAAAGGTGTACGGGGACACCACCCGCCCGGAGCTGCGCGTCATCACCTGCGGCGGCGAGATCACCGACGGCCACCGGCCCGACAACATCATCCTGTACGCCGATCTCGTCAGCTGAGACGGCGTGGGGCAGAATCGACCGCATGAGCAGCCAGCAGCCCTCTGATGAACCGGTGTACGACGACCGGGTCTACCGCTCCTCCATGGCCGTGGTCACGGGCGTGCTGCTGCTCGCCCTGATCGCGTGGCTCTGCGGGGACGCCGTGGTGCGCGGCTCCGGGAACAGCCCGTGGATCGCGCTCGCGGTCGCGCTCTGCGCCGTACCGCTGGTCGTGGCCTTCACCATCCGCCCGGCCGTCTTCGCCAATGCCGACCGGCTGCGCGTACGCAACCCCTTCCGGGTCATCGAGCTGCCGTGGGCGGCCGTGGACTCGGTGCGCGCCGGGTACTCGGCCGAGGTGCTGGCGGAGGGTTCGAAGTATCAGCTCTGGTCCGTCCCCGTCTCGCTGCGCGAGCGCAAGAAGGCGGCCCGCCAGCAGCAACAGCAGCCCGGCCGCCGCGGCGGCGGGCCCGGCGGCCCGGGGCCGTCCTCCTCGGATGCGCAGAAGCCTGCCGTACCGGCCGAGCCGCAGCGGGCCGAGGCCGACCGGGTCGTGGACGAGCTGCGGGACCTGGCGGAGCGCGGTGCCTCGCGGCCCGGCGCCCAGGGCAGCGTGCGCGTGACGTGGTCGTACGAGATCATCGCGCCGGTCGTGGCCGGCGCGCTGGTGCTGATCGTGCTCCTCGCCACGGGCTGACCGGTCCTTCTGCGCCCCCGTACGTGCTCCCCAGCACATCTCACCCCGGGCGGAACCAGGGCCACCGGACGGTGCGTCCTCGCAGGTGTGCAGCGCAATGAGGCCGGCGGCAGCGCCGCCACCGCCATTCATCTCCGGTTCCGGCTCCTGGCAGCCGTCCTGCTGGTCGCCCACCTCCTGGTCGTCGGCTGGCTGACTCTTCGGCCGCTGGACGTGCCCTGGGCCGCGGCCGCCAATCTGAGCCCGCTGGAGGGGATCAGGGCCGACCTCGCCTACGGGCCGCTGGAGGCCGCCCACCGGATCGGCGAGGGGCTGGCGCTGCTCGCCCCGCTAGGGGTGCTGCTGCCGCTGGTCAGCGGGCGGCTCGCGCCGTCGGCACTGTCCGCGTGGTCCTCGCTCGCCCGGACCGCGGCCGCGGGCGCGCTGGTCTCGGTGTGCATCGAGATGCTCCAGACCGCGGTGCCGGGCCAGGTGGTCGACGTGGACTCGGTCCTGCTGAACACCGTCGGGGTGCTGCTCGCGCACGCGGCCGTCGTACCGGCGCTGCGCGCCCGGATGAGGCGTTCACGCACCGCTTATCAGGGGGCCACCCCGAGAATTACCAGGGTCGGGCTCGGCCCCTGGACCGAGGTCCTGTCGGCGGTTCCCCGGGAGTATTGAGGCATCGCAGAAAAGCGATCCCGATTAAGGAGAACCCCATGAGCGCCCTTGCCCGCCCCCGTGACGGCCGGTGGATCGGCGGAGTCTGCGCCGGACTGGCGCGCCGCTTCGGAATTTCCGCGAACACGATGCGCGTCATATTCGTCGTCTCGTGCCTGCTGCCCGGCCCGCAGTTCCTGATCTACCTGGCGCTGTGGCTGCTCCTGCCGAACGAGAAGTCCGCCTCCACCGCCTGGTAGGCCCTCCGTCGGACCGGGGGGGCGTCAGCCGGCCCGCTGGACCTTCTCCAGCTGCTTGTCGGCGACTTCCTGCGGCACCTGGGTCTTCTGCTGGCCGGCCGCCACATTGAGGGCCATCAGCCGCACGACGGTGTCTCCCTCGCGTACGACGACCAGGTGGACCTGTGCCGAGACGCCCTGGGCGGCCGCGGTCGTGGTCCAGCTGACGCTCTCGTCGCCGGACGTGCGGTAGTGGGCGGCCCGCACCTCGCGGTAGCTGCCGGTCTGCTTCTCGACCGTGGCGGAGAAGCCCGTACCGCAGGCGGCGACGGCGGCCTTGAGGCGGGCGATGAGCGTCTTGGCGTCGCTCTCGGCGTAGGAGCTGACCGAGGCGGAGACCGCGAGTCCGACCTGCTTCAGGGAGCCGACGCCGCGGTTGACGGTCTCGCGCGCGGCAGGGTCCGGCTTGTCGCCCATGATGTCGGCAAGCGGCTGGCAGGCCTTCTTGTCGGCCTGCGGCTGACCGTTCGGGGCGCTCGGGTTCTTGCCCTGGGCGGAGATCTGGTAGCCGGGCAGGTCGCCCTGTTCCAGCGCGGACCGCTCCAGCCTGCTGCCGGTCTTGGGTGCGGCGGAGCCGCCGGGGGCGGTCGCCGCCGGGCCGCCGGGCGCTCCCGAGGCCTGACTCGCGGAACCCTTGGGGTCCGGGGCCTTGTCCTTCGCGGGGCTGCCCGTACCGGCGCAGCCGACCGCCGCGAGCAGCAGGGCGGGGACCAGCGCGACCATCGTCGCTCGTGCCTTCATGCGCATGACCAAGAACCTCATACCGATGGGGTCGGCGGGCAGTTGATGGTGATCGTGGCACACGGCACGGCGGTACACACACCTCGCCGAAGAGGCGTACGACCGCCGTGCGCGCGTTCGCATCGGGACAGCGTCAGCCGCCGTTGAGGGCGCCGGTGAGCGGGTTCAGCAGGCCGGTGACCGAGGAGGTGGGGTCGCTCGACTGCTGGCCCCCCTGGGCGCCCGTCTGCTGCGGGCTG
Organism: Streptomyces sp. NPDC006463; assembly: GCF_042870715.1. Taxonomy (NCBI): domain Bacteria; kingdom Bacillati; phylum Actinomycetota; class Actinomycetes; order Kitasatosporales; family Streptomycetaceae; genus Streptomyces; species Streptomyces sp. NPDC006463. The sequence goes on from NZ_JBIAHP010000012.1 coordinate 81,446, forward strand.
GTGACGCCCTGGAGCGCACCCGTGGCAGTGCCCAGCGCGTCGGTGAGACCGACGGCCGGGAGGGCGGCGGCGGAGGCGGTACCGGCGGCGACGGCGGCGAAGGCGGCACCGAGAGCGGCGGCACCGAGGATCTTGGCAGCTGACTGCTTCATGAAAAATAGTCCTTGCGGAGGGGAATTGAGCGGCTCCGCAAACTAGTCACGTAAAACCCCCGCCCGCAAACATCAGTAAATACGAGAAAGCGCCCGGGAATTGCTCCTCCCGGGCGCTTTCAGTACGTCATGCCGTGGCCTACGCCGAGACAGAACCCCTGGTGGAAGCGGTCTGCTGGAACAGCCACTCCGACTTCAGTTCCGCATAACCAGGCTTGATGACCTCATTGATCATGGCCAGTCGTTCATCGAAAGGAATGAACGCGGACTTCATCGCATTGACGGTGAACCACTGCATGTCGTCGAGCGAGTAGCCGAAGGTGTCCACCAGGTGCTCGAACTCGCGGCTCATGCTGGTGCCGCTCATCAGGCGGTTGTCGGTGTTCACCGTGAGCCTGAAGTGCAGCTTGCGCAGCAGACCGATCGGGTGCTCGGCGTACGAGGCGGCCGCGGCCGTCTGCAGGTTCGACGTCGGGCACATCTCCAGGGGGATGCGCTTGTCCCGGACGTACGAGGCCAGGCGGCCCAGCTTCACGGAGCCGTCGGCGGCGACCTCGATGTCGTCGATGATCTTCACGCCGTGGCCGAGGCGGTCGGCACCGCACCACTGCAGGGCCTGCCAGATCGACGGCAGACCGAAGGCCTCGCCCGCGTGGATCGTGAAGTGGTTGTTCTCGCGCTTGAGGTATTCGAAGGCGTCGAGGTGGCGGGTGGGAGGGAACCCGGCCTCGGCGCCGGCGATGTCGAAGCCGACCACGCCGTTGTCGCGGTAGCGGTTGGCCAGCTCCGCGATCTCCAGCGCGCGGGCGGCGTGGCGCATCGCGGTCAGCAGGGCGCCGACGCGGATGCGGTGACCGCTCGCCTTCGCGCGGCGCTCGCCCTCGCGGAAGCCGTCGTTCACGGCCTCGACGACCTCTTCGAGGGTCAGGCCGGCTTCCAGGTGCTGCTCGGGGGCGTAGCGGATCTCGGCGTACACGACGCCGTCCTCGGCCAGGTCCTCGGCGCACTCGGCGGCGACCCGGAAGAGGGCCTCCTTCGTCTGCATGACCGCGCAGGTGTGGGCGAAGGTCTCCAGGTAGCGCGGAAGGGAACCGGAGTCGGCGGCTTCCCGGAACCAGATGCCGAGCTTGTCGGCGTCGGTCTCGGGGAGGTTCTCGTAGCCGGCCTCACGGGCCAGCTCGATGATGGTCCCGGGGCGCAGTCCACCGTCGAGGTGATCGTGCAGCAGCACCTTCGGGGAGCGGCGGATCTGATCCGGGGTCGGCAGGTTGGGGGTCTCGCTCGTCATCTGGGCACTCTAACTCCTACGCGCGTAGAGCGACGCGCCGACGACGGCCGCAGATATGTAACAGTGACCGCGCGGACGGATGGCGTACACCTCGGCGTCTGAGACTGTTCCGTCATGGCACAGCATGCGCCGCCGGCGCGCGGGGCCCGCCTGGGGCGGGCGGCCGGCGCGAACGGCTCGGGGTCGACGGTCAGTGGTGTGGTGCTCCTGCTTCCCGGAGCGTCCAGATTCTCCCCCGGTCCACTGCGCCCCCTCGGGCGGGCGCTGGTCCGGGCGGGCGGGGCGGAGGGGCTGGTCGCGCACACCGTCATCCACGGCGGGGGATCCTCCCGCGAGGACCAGACGGGATGGGCGGCGGATGAGGCGGTGCGGCGGTACGGGGACGTGCCGGTGTGCCTGGCCGGCTACGGCGCGGGCGGCCTTGCCGCGCTGCGGGCGGCGGGCCACCACGCCGTCAACTCCGTGGTGTCGCTGGCCCCTTGCCTGGAGAATGCGGCGGCCGCGGCGGACTCGCCCGAACCGGTGAAACAGCTGTCGGGACGGCGGGTGCTGATCGTGCACGGCACGAACGACGCGCGCAGTGACCCAGAGGCATCGTTTCAGCTCGCGGCCCGGGCGAAGAAGGCCAACCGGTCGACCTGCCGCTTCGAGGTGCACTCGGACGGGCACGGGCTGCGCGAGCACCAGCCGGAAGTCGTCGCGCTGGTCGTGGACTTCGTACTGGGCTCGGTGTTCTCGGGACGGTACTCACGGCCGGTGACGGACGCGCTCGCCGCTCCCCCGCCGTTGGGCCTGCGGATGCCGCTGGCGTCGGGGTTCGGGCGATCGCTGCGCAGGTGACGGGCGGCTGCCGCGGGTAACGTGAGGAGTGGACTCGGGGCTTTCTCCTCCCGGAGGCGATCAAGCATGGCCGGACTGCAGAGCAAGAACTTCGACAAGCCGGACGAGACGCGTCCGTTCGAGGACGGCAAGGGCAGGCTGGACCTGTTCAACACCGAGGGCGGGGCCGTCGGGCGCGCCGTCTTCGAGCCTGGATGGCGCTGGTCGGAGCACATCAAGCCGCTGGCGGGTACGGACAGCTGCCAGTCCGCTCACACGGGGTACGTGGTGAGCGGGCGCATGAAGATCGTCATGGACGACGGGGAGAGCGGCGAGATCGGCCCCGGCGACTTCATCCAGATCGCACCCGGACACGACGCCTGGGTCCTGGGTGACGAGCCTTGTGTCGCGCTGGACTGGACCGGATACGTCGACTACGCGAAGCCTTCCGGCTGACGCGTCCGCCGCTACGGCCGACGGCCCCGATGTGCCCGACGTGCCCGACGGGCTACCGGTGGTCGCGCCGGTCCGTCCGTGCCCGCCGCTCCGCCCCCTCACGGTCGGATGGCACCGATGGATCCCGGCGCGACCACCACGGTGCGGGCACCCACACGGCGTGCCCCCTTCACGCCGTGCGGCCACTGTGCCTCTTCGGCATATGCCGATCGCCGCCGGGCAGGCGTCGTCTTACCGCCTTGCGGGAACACGAGGGGTTTACGAACAGTCGCAGACCGGGACGAATACGCGTATGCCAGCTGATCGAGCCGACGATCTCAGCCCCGCGGCCCGACGCCTGTATGCGTACGCGGTCGAACGCAACGCCTTCGACGCGGCCGAGGCCACCGAGGCCTTGGGCGTGCGCACGGCCGCCGCGATCACCGAGCTGGCCGCCGCGCACCTGCTCCAGCGGGCGCCGTGCGGCGGGCCCGACCGGTGGAGCGCGGTGGCGCCCCGTGCCGCGGCGGCCCGGGCGCTGGCCCCGCTGGCTCTGCTCGTGCGGGAGACCCACGACGAGATGGACCGGCTGCGGGGGCGGCTGGAGACGCTGGTGCCGGCGTACGAGGCGGGGACCGCGCACCGGGACCTGAGCGGTTCGGGGCGCCTGGAGCTGGTGACCGACCTCGGCGCGGTACGGGGACTGATCGCGGAGCTGGCCGCGGCGTGCGAGCGGGAGATGCTGACCTCGCAGCCCGGCGGGGGCCGGCCGCTGGAGACGCTGGAGGAGTCGATCGGACGGGACGAGTCGCTGCTGGCGCGCGGGGTCCGGATGCGCACGATCTACCAGCACACGGCGCGGTACTCGCGGCCGACGGCGGCGTACGTCGAGCGGGTGACGGCGCTGGGCGCGCAGGTACGGACCCTGGGCGACGGGCTGATGCGGATGCTGGTCTTCGACGACCACACGGGGCTGATGGGGGTACCGGACCGCAGCGGGGCGGCGCTGGTGGTGCGCGAGCCGAATGTCGTGCACTTCATGACGGCGGCCTTCGAGCGGTCCTGGGTGGGGGCGGAGCCCTTTCCGGTGACGGTGAGTCCGGAGGCGGCGCGGTCGGTCTCGGACGAGCTGCGGCAGACGATCGTACGGCTGCTGTCGGAGGGGCTGGAGGACAAGGCGATCGCGCGGCGGCTCGGCATGTCCGAGCGGACCTGCCAGCGGCACATCGCCGGGATCATGCGGGCCGTCGGCGCCAAGTCCCGCTTCCAGGCGGGGTACTTGCTGTCCGCGCAGCCGCCGCAGGCACCCGGCCGGCCGGTCAGGTGACGGTGCCGCGCCCGGCTCCTCGTCACGAATATTTGCGGGCGTCGAGGAGCCGTACGGCGGCGATCAGCCAGATCCGGACCGGGTTCAACAGTCCGGTCTACGTGTCGGGGTCGGACCGGCGCGAGCCGCGGACGGGGGCTCGCGGGCTCCCCGCACCCGGATCAACTGGTGGCCGACGGCCGGGTTCGCAGGGGAGGCTCACGCCTGCGCCTCCGCGCTCCCGCCCCCGCTCCCGCCCCCGCTTCCGCTTCCGTTCTCCGTGGCCCATTCGACCAGCTCGATGGGGACCCCGTTGGGGTCGGCGACCATGAACAGTCGCTCGCCCCACGACTCCTCGCGCGGCTCCAGGGTGATGGTGACCCCTTCGGCGCGCAGTCGCTCGTACTCCTTGCGCAGGTCACTCACGACGAACGCGAGGATCACCCCGTCCGCGTGCCGGTCGCGGAAGCCCTCGGGGAGCACTTCGAGACCCCGCCGGTGGAAGATCACGTTGGGTGCGTCGGGGTGGCGGAGGGAGGCGAAGCCGTCGGCGGCCATGGCCTCGGCGTAGCCGAAGTACCTGGTCAGGAATGAGGCGGAGGCGGGAACGTCGTCAACGGTCAGACATATGGCGGTGTCGGCGATCTGCACGGAACTCCTCGCTGAGGGGTGACTCTCGAGCTTTCTCTGTACGATGTACTCTATACGTCATACAGAGTTTTGGCGCACCATATTTCCGAAGGAATGGAGGAGCCGTGACGAAGAACCGCAGTGGGGGTGGGGACCCCGTCCGCACCCTGGAGCTGCTGTGGCGCGAGGCCGGCACCCCGGAGCCGTCGGCAGGGCGGCGCGGCCCCCGCCAAGGGCTGACCGTCGACGCGGTGGTCGGCGCGGCGGTCGAACTGGCCGACGCGGAAGGCCTGGACGCCCTGACCATGCGCGCCCTGGCCCAGCGGCTCGGGGTCACGCCGATGACCGTCTACACGTACGTCCCGGGCAAGGCCGAACTGTTCGACCTCATGCTGGACGAGGCGTACGGGCGGATGGAGCTGACGCCGTTCTGCCCGGACGAGCCGTGGCGGGACCGGGTCACCCGGGTCGCCGGGGACAACCGGGCCCTGCTGGTGCGCCACCCCTGGATCGCCGAAATGTCCGTCACCCGCCCGCCCCTGGGCCCCGGTGTGATCGGCAAGTACGAGCACGAGCTGGCGGCGTTCGAGGGCATCGGCCTGCCCGACGCCGAACGGGACGCCGCCCTCAGCCACCTGCTGGGCTTCGTCCACTCCAGCGCCCGGGCGGCCGCCGACGCGGCCGAGCTGAACGGCCGGCAGAGCGACGACGACTGGTGGGCCGAGGTCGGGCCGCTGCTCGCCCGGGTGATCGACGCCGAGCGGTATCCGCTCGCCGGGCGGGTGGGCGAGGCCGCCGGTGCCTACGACCCGGACGCCGTGTGGGCCTTCGGGCTCCAGTGCGTGCTGGAAGGGCTGGAGCGGTGGGCCGAGCTGCATGCGGGCGGGGCGGAGCCGCGGTAGGGCGGGGAAAGGCGGCCGGTGGGTCAGCGGTACCCGGTGATGTCCGCCGGGCGGCACGGTTCCTGGACCTCCACCGTGGCGCAGGACGCTAGACCGGCGGCTCCAGTTCGGGGATCAGGCGGCCGCGGCGGGAGAGCAGGAAGCGTTTGAACTCCGCGACCGGTGGGGTGTCGGGGTGGCCGTCGAGCCAGGCGAGGCCGATCTCGCGGACGGCGCGCGGGGCGGTGACCGTCAGCTCGACGACGCCCGGGCGGGCCACGGCCGGGGGTGGCAGGAGGGCCACGCCGAGGCCGGCGGCGACCAGGCCGCGCAGGGTCTCGGCCTCCTCGCCCTCGAAGGCCACGCGGGGGGTGAAGCCGGCCTCGGCGCACAGGTCGTCGGTGATGCGGCGCAGACCGTAGCCGGGCTCCAGGGTGACGAAGGTTTCCTCGGCGGCCTCGGCGAGGCGGATGCGCTTGCGGCCGGCGAGGCGGTGGTCGTCGGGGACGACGAGGCGCAGGCGCTGTTCGTCGAGGCGGCGGGCGACGAGGTCGGGGGCGTCGGGCAGGGGCGAGGTGAGGCAGAGGTCGAGCTCGCCCGCGCGCAGCCGCTCCAGCATCGCCTCGCCGTAGTTCTGGACGAGGGAGAAGCGCACGCGCGGGTGGTCGGCGCGGAAGGCACGGATGAGGCCGGGTACGGTCTCGGAGCCCAGGGTGTGCAGGAAGCCGAAGGCGACCTTGCCGGAGGCCGGGTCGGCGTCCTGCTGGACGGATTCGGCGGCGCGGGCGATCCCGTCCAGGGCCTGTTCGGTCGAGGCCAGGAAGGTGCGGCCCGCGGTGGTGAGGGCGACGGTGCGGCCCTTGCGGGCGAACAGCGTGACGCCCAGGTCCTGTTCGAGGCGGACCATGGCCCGCGACAGGGTGGACTGCGGGACGCCCAGTTCGTGGGCGGCCCGGGTGACGTGCTCGTGCCGGGCGACGGCCGCGAAGTACGCGAGGCGCGGGGCCAGCAAACGTGTCACCGACACGTCTTCTTCGTAACGGTTCATCGACATGCGCCGCCCTGAGCTGTACTGATGCGTGAGTGGATCGATTATCGCGAATCCGTGCATTGGACGCATGAAAAACACGGGCCTACCTTCGAGGTATGTCTCCCGCTCATACCGGGGCACCCGTCATCCCGGGTGCCTCCACCGCGTCGTTCCCGGCCCCCGAGACCACCACCCCTGAGGGCCGTGAGCCCGGCCGTCCCGGCTACCGCCGGATGACCCTCGCGCTGTTCGCCGCCGGCCTCGCCACCTTCGCCCTCCTCTACTCCACCCAGGCGCTGCTGCCCGCGATCTCCGACGGCTTCGGGGTGACGGCGGGTCAGGCCAGCTGGACGGTGTCCGCGGCCACGGGCGCGCTCGCGCTGTTCGTCCTGCCGCTCAGCGCGCTGTCCGAGCGGTTCGGGCGCACCCGGATGATGACCTGGTCGATGGCGGTGGCCGTGGGCGTCGGCCTGCTGGTGCCCTTCGCGCCGAACCTGGAGTGGCTGGTGGCGCTGCGCGCCGTCCAGGGCGCGGCGATCGCCGGGATCCCGGCTTCCGCGATGGCGTACCTGGCGGAGGAGGTCAAGCCGAAGGCCCTGGTCGGGGCGATCGGTCTGTTCGTCGCGGGCAATTCCATCGGCGGCATGAGCGGTCGCATGGTCACCGGCTGGGCGGCGCAGCTGGGCGGCTGGCGGGTTGGTCTGCTGGCCGTCGGGCTGATGTCGCTGGCCTGCGCGGCGGCGTTCCTGGTGCTGCTGCCCCGGGCGCGGTTCTTCCGTCCGGCGTCGCTGAACCCGCGCGCGGTGGGCCGTACGGTCGCCGGTCACCTGCGCGATCCGCTGCTGCTGCGGCTGTACGGGATCGGCGCGCTGTTCATGACCGTCTTCGGCGCCGTGTACACCGTCATCGGCTACCGCCTGGTGGACGAGCCGTTCTCGCTCGGGCAGGGCGTGATCGGGTCGATCTTCCTGATCTACCTGGTCGGTACGGTCTCCTCGGCCGCCGCCGGGCAGCTCGTGGCCCGCGCGGGCCGCCGGGGCGCGCTGTACCTGGCGGTGACCACCACGGCGCTGGGGCTGCTGCTGTCGCTGTCCGACTCCCTGGCCGCGGTCCTGACCGGCCTGGTCCTGATCACGGCGGGCTTCTTCGCCGGGCACGCGGTGGCTTCGGCCGCGGTGAGCCGGACCGCGAAGTCGGGCCGTGCGCAGGCCTCCGCGCTCTACCAGTCCGCGTACTACCTGGGCTCCAGCGCGGGCGGCACCCTGGGCGCGCTCGCCTACCACTCCGCAGGCTGGGCGGCCACGGTCGGCATCGCCCTGCTGGCCGTCCTCGGCGTCGTATCGATCACGCTGTACGGGTCCCACGCGGCCCGCGCGGAACGGCGGATGCCGACTCCGGCTGTGGCCGCGCGCTGAAGAACTCGCCGGGAACGGCGGGAAATACGTCCCCTTCTCATGCAACTCGCGCTGGTTTCCGGGCATTCAACAGGAGACGTATCCGCGAAGGGGAGGACCTGATGGGGATGCTGACGAAGCGCCTGCGCGCGGGGCGGCGGGCCGCCGCGGTGTTCGGCGGGGCGGTGGCGCTCGCGCTGCCGATGGTGGTGGCGGGCGGCGGAGCGGCCCGGGCCGCATCCTGCAACCTCGGCACCGGGCCGTACCAGCGGCAGGTGGAACAGTTCCTGGGGCGGCCGGTGGACGGCTGGCAGTCGGCGGCCGACTGCACGGCCATCAGGGCCTTCCAGGCGAGCCACGGCATAACCCCGACGCAGGGCTACGCCGGACCGCTGACCTGGCAGACGATGAGCACCATGCTGGCCCAGCGGGCGGCCGGCACCACACCCAACAGGGACGGTGCCTGCCCGGTGAACCGGGGGCGCATCGCCTGTGTCGACCTGACGCGGCAGCTCAGCTGGATCCAGGACGGCGCCGCCTTGAAGTACGGCCCCGTCCCGGTCCGTACGGGCAAGGACGGCACGGAGACCCGGACCGGCCTGAAGAAGATCTACTACCGGAGCATCGACCACTGGTCGACGATCTACGACGTGGCGATGCCGTACGCGCAGTTCTTCGACGGCGGCATCGCGTTCCACTCGACCACCAAGAGCATGTGGAACCCGCCGGGTTCGGGCGGCTGCGTGAACATGCGGCCCGCCGACGCCAAGGCGTACTGGAACCTGCTGGGGAACGGCGAGGACGTCTACGTCTACGGCCGCAAGCCCGGCACGTAGGGCCTGTCGGCCTGCGCCAGGGCGTCCAACCGCCGCAGGCTGGCGCGTCGTTGCACGAGGGACAGCCCGGCCACCGCCGCCCCGAGGGCCAGCCAGCCCGCCGGGCCCGCCGTCATCACCGCGCCGGTCAGCAGCAGTGGGCCGGCGGACTTCTGGACGGACTGGGCCATGCCGGCCACGCCGAGGTACGAGGCGCGCGCCTCCCGGGGCGCGAGGGAGACCGCCAGCTCCCAGGAGCTCACCGAGCGCATCAGCTCTGCCGCCGTGGCCAGGACCGCCGCGGCGAGCAGGGCCGCCGAGGCGGACCAGATCCCGCCGCCGGTGGCGGTGGCCAGGAGGACGCAGCACGCGAGCGTCGTCAGTCCGTACACGGCGACGGCTCCCGCCGCCTGGCGGGGGCCCTGGACCTTCGCCGACACGCGCAACTGCAGGACGACGACGAGCACGGTGTTGATGACCAGGAACGCCGGGACCAGGGCGTGCGGCGCCGCGGTGTGGTGCACCAGCCACAGCGGCAGGCCGACACCGAGGATCGAGTCGTCCAGGTTCATCGGGACGTCCAGCAGGGCGAACCGGAGGTAGCCGCGGTCCCGCCAGGGACTGCGCCCGGCCGCCCCGGCCGCCCCGGGCCCTGCTGCCTCCCCGCCCGCCGTCTGCGGAGCAACGTCGCCGGGCCGTGCGGCCACGAGCCCGCGGCCGCGCGGCTCGCGGGTGCGCCACACCAGGGCCGCGGCCACGAGGAACGACAGCGCGTTGGCCAGGATCAGCACCTGGTAGGCGCCCCGGGTCCCGACGGCGAGGCCGATCGCGGCGAGGCCCGCGCCGAGCGCGTACCCGGCGTTCGCCGAACTGCGCGACAGTGCCTGGTACGTGGAGCGCCGCTCGCCCGCGACCCGGGTGGCGAAGAGCATCTCCAGCGTCTTGGCCGCCCGGTCGCCCAGGTACGTGACGGCCACCACGAGCAGCAGCACGCCGAAGCGGGTGACCAGCAGCAGCGCGCAGAGGGTCCCGAGGCGGAGCAGGTGGCAGCCGATCAGCAGGGAGCGCACCGGGAAGCGGTCGGCGAGGTGGCCCGCCAGCGGTGATCCGGCGATGCCGGCCACTCCTGCCGCGCCCACCAGCAGGCCCAGCTGCCCGGCGTCGAGTCCGACCACGAAGGTGAAGTACAGGACCGAGGACGCGGCCCATACGCCCGTACCGGCGCGGTCCAGGAGCTGGGCGAGCAGCATGATCCGCGCGTCGCGGCCTCCCGGCGGTCGGCGCAGCTGCGCCAGCAGGCCGGGCTCCCCCCGTCGCGCCTTCCGGGTCTCCGTGCCGCGCCGCATTCCGGGCCTCCCCCTCCGCAGTCCACGCACCTCGAAGTGTCTCGATATCGAGATACATGACGGAAGCCTGCCCCACATCAATCTTGACGTCAAGATACTTGATGTCGATAGACATTCCGTCCTGCTGCGACTGTCAGACCCCTCCGGTAGTTTCCGAAGTACCGGGAACCACCAGGGGGATGAACGGACATGAGCGACCTCGCCACCAGCACCGACCTGGACACCGCGCTGGACCGCTACCGGGTCGAGCTGACGGGGTACTGCTACCGGATGCTCGGCTCGTCCTTCGACGCCGAGGACGCGGTGCAGGACACGTACATCCGTGCCTGGCGCAGCTTCGAGAAGTTCGAGGGGCGATCCTCGCTGCGGTCGTGGCTGTACCGGATCGCCACCAACGTCTGCCTGGACCTGCTGAGCGCGGGGAACAAGCGGGCCCGCCCGATGGACCTGTCCGCCCCCCAGCACCAGGCCTCCGCCGTGCTGAACGAACGGCCCGAAGTGACTTGGCTGGAGCCGGTGCCGGACGGGCGGGTCCTGCCGCAGACCGCCGACCCGGCGGAGATGGCCCTCGCCAGGGAATCCGTACGGCTGGCGTTCGTCGCGGCCCTCCAGCACCTGCCGGCCAAGCAGCGGGCGGTGCTGATCCTGCGTGAGGTACTGGCCTGGAAGGCGGACGAGGTCGCGACGCTCCTGGACACCACGGTGGCCTCGGTGAACAGCGCCCTGCAGCGGGCCCGGGCCACGCTGGCCGGCAGCCGGATCCGCGAGAGCGAGGCCGCCGACCCGCTGGACGCGGACCAGGCGAAGCTGCTGGAGCAGTACCTGACCGCCTTCGAGGCCTACGACATCTCGCGGCTCACCACGCTCCTGCACGAGGACGCGGTGCTGTCGATGCCGCCGTTCGACCTGTGGCTCCAGGGCCACGAGGACATCGCGGCCTGGCACCTGAACCAGGGCATCGGCTGCAAGGGCTCCCGCCTGATCCCGACCACGGCGAACGGCATGCCGGCCTTCGGACAGTACCGGCCGGCCGCCTCGGGGACGGGCCACACCCCGTGGGCGCTCCAGGTGCTGGAAATATCAGACGGCAAGATCGTCGGGCTCAACGCCTTCCTGGACACCGCCCGGTGGTTCCCGCTCTTCGGCCTCCCCGAGCAGCTCTGACAGGCCTACGAGGTCCAGAAGGGCGCGCAGGGCCGGCCCGGCCCCGGTGATCCGGAAGGGCCGGGCCCCGGCGGTCATCCGCAGCCGGGCCAACGCCTCGACGGTGCCGAGGCTCGGCGCGGTGACGGCCGCCGCCTCGCACACCACGGCGGACGCCCCGCTGTCGTACAGCAGGGCGAGCCGGGCACACAGCCGGGCCGTGTCCTGCGCGGTCGGAGTTGGCCCGGGCAGCACGAGTCGCATGATCTCCACGAGGGGATGACTCCGCCGTGGCCCGGAACTCATCGGCGCAGGCGAATCGCCTCAGGGGGTGGGGAAGGGGGACGTGTCGAGGTCGATGCCGAAGGGCGCGGGCAGCCGGAAGGTGTCGCCGAACTTGCCGGCCTGGAGCACTCGGTAGACCCCGTCACTGGGCTCTCCGTACAGCGTGACCGTCGGGCCGCCCCCGGCGAACGCATCGATGAGGAGGTACAGCGGAACACCAGCCTGCGCGTATCCGGCAACCTTCGCGATGCGGTCGTGCGATGCGTTCGAAGGTGATGTGATCTCGACAACGAGTTCCGCAGCGGCGGCGGGCACGTAGTACACGGACTCGGACTCGGAGAGGACCTCCGTCGGCATCACCAGAAGGTCCGGGATGAACATGCCTTTGCGGGACGGGACCGCCACACTCTGGGTCTGGTAGATGCCCCAATCGTCGGGGAGGACCGAGTAGAGCTTGCGCTGCACCTCTCCGGCGATGAGGTTGTGTTGGTTGGCAGGCGTGGGCGCCACGGTGATGATCCCCTCGATGATCTCCACCTTGCAGCCCTCCGGCCAGTCCATCTCCTCCCAGAGACGGACAAGCGCGTCCCAGCTGTCGCCACCACGTGACTCAGGCTGGACGGTGAGTGCGCTCATCGATTGCTCCTCAATCGGTTCGTCACCGATCCCAGCATGCCGAACGGGACCGGCGGGGGTCCACCGGTCCCGTTCACCCGAAAGGGAAGTCGCAGGTCAGGCGATGCGGTCCAGGACGATCGGCGTGGCGGAGAACGAGGTGCCCGCCGGGGCGATGTCGTGGGAGCCCTCCAGCGCCGCCAGGGCGTAGGCGAACTTCTCCGGGGTGTCCGTGTGCAGGGTCATCAGCGGCTGGCCCGCCGTCACCGTGTCGCCCGGCTTCGCGTGCAGCTCGATGCCCGCGCCCGCCTGCACCGGGTCCTCCTTGCGGGCGCGGCCCGCGCCGAGGCGCCAGGCGCCGACGCCCACCGCGTACGCGTCGAGGCGGGTCAGGACGCCCGAGGCAGGGGCCGTCACCACGTGCTGCTCGCGCGCGACCGGCAGCGCCGCGTCCGGGTCGCCGCCCTGGGCCGCGATCATCCGGCGCCAGTGGTCCATCGCGGAGCCGTCGGCCAGGGCCTTCGCCGGGTCGGCGTCCTTGATGCCCGCCGCGTCCAGCATCTCCTTGGCCAGCGCGATGGTCAGCTCGACCACGTCGGCGGGGCCGCCGCCCGCCAGGACCTCCACCGACTCGCGGACCTCCAGCGCGTTTCCGGCGGTCAGGCCCAGCGGCGTGGACATGTCCGTCAGGAGGGCGACGGTCTTGACGCCCGAGTCGGTGCCGAGGCCCACCATGGTCCGCGCCAGCTCGCGCGCGTCCTCGATGTTCTTCATGAAGGCGCCGCTGCCGACCTTGACGTCCAGGACGAGCGAGCCCGTACCCTCGGCGATCTTCTTCGACATGATCGAGGAGGCGATCAGCGGGATGGCCTCGACCGTGCCCGTCACGTCGCGCAGGGCGTAGAGCTTCTTGTCCGCCGGGGCCAGGCCGTCGCCCGCCGCGCAGATGACCGCACCGGTGGTGTCCAGGACGTGCAGCATCTCCTCGTTGGAGAGCAGCGCGCGCCAGCCGGGGATGGACTCCAGCTTGTCGAGGGTGCCGCCGGTGTGGCCGAGCCCGCGGCCCGACAGCTGCGGAACGGCCGCGCCGCAGGCGGCGACGAGCGGGGCCAGCGGAAGCGTGATCTTGTCGCCGACGCCGCCCGTGGAGTGCTTGTCGGCGGTCGGGCGGGAGAGGGAGTCGAAGTTCATGCGCTCACCGGACGCGATCATCGCGGCGGTCCAGCGGGCGATCTCGGCCCGGTTCATCCCGTTCAGGAGGATGGCCATCGCCAGCGCCGACATCTGCTCGTCGGCGACGACACCGCGCGTGTACGCGTCGATGACCCAGTCGATCTGCTCGGGGCTCAGCTCACCGCGGTCCCGCTTGGTCCGGATGACGGAGATGACGTCCATGAGGTGCTTCCTTCTACGCGCATAGAGAGAGGGGTTCGGGGAAGTACGACGGCCCTTCGCCCCGCGGGGCGAAGGGCCGTCGACACGGCTATCTCAAGTGGTCGGGCCCGAAGGCCTGGGGCAGCATCTCCGCGAGCGGGACGACCCCCTTCGGGGTCTCCACCAGCAGTTCCGGTCCGCCGAATTCGAACAGTAGCTGGCGGCAGCGGCCGCACGGGACGAGGATCTCACCCCGGCCGTCGACGCAGGTGAAGTGCGTCAGCCGGCCTCCGCCCGTGGCCTGCAGGGAGGAGACCAGGCCGCACTCGGCGCACAGGCCGAGCCCGTAGCTCGCGTTCTCCACGTTGCAGCCGACGATCGTGCGGCCGTCGTCGACGAGCGCGGCGACACCGACCGGGAAGCCCGAGTACGGGGCGTACGCCCGGGACATCGCGTCCCGGGCCGCCTCGCGCAGGGCTTCCCAGTCGACGGCGGGCACCGCCGTCACTTGCCCTGGCCCTTGCGGTACGGCAGGCCGTCCGCCTTCGGCATGCGCAGGCGCTGCGCGGAGAGCGCGAGCACGAGCAGCGTCGTCAGGTACGGGGCCGCGTCCACGAACTGGCTCGGCACCGAGTCGGTCGTCGCGTACCAGAGGAACAGCAGCGCGGCGCAGACCGCCGAGACACCGGCCTGGACGTACTTCTTCTTGTACAGCTGCCAGGCACCGACGAGCAGCAGCAGGATCGCGATCAGCAGCAGCATCGCGTGGACGTTCTCGGCGCCACCGCGCAGCTTGAGGCTGTCGATGAAGCCGAACAGGCCCGCACCGAGCGCCATGCCGCCCGGCATCCAGTTACCGAAGATCATCGCGGCGAGACCGATGTAACCGCGGCCGCCGGTCTGGCCCTCCTGGTAGATGGGGCTGGCGACGATCGACAGGAACGCGCCGCCGAGGCCCGCGAGCCCGCCGGAGACGATCACGGCGATGTACTTGTACTTGTAGACGTTGACGCCGAGGGACTCGGCGGCGACCGGGTTCTCACCGCAGGAGCGCAGCCGCAGGCCGAAGGTCGTGCGCCACAGGACCCACCAGGTGCCCGGGATCATCAGCAGCGCGACGACGGTCAGCAGCGACAGCTCGGTGACCAGGCCGCCGATGACGCCGGCGAGGTCCGAGACGAAGAACCAGTGCTTGCCCTGCAGATCGGCCATCCAGTCCGAAAGCCCTGGCACGGTGATCTTGTAGATCGGCTCGACCTGCGGGGACTGCTTGGAGGAGCCGCCCGGGGCGTCGGCGAAGGTGAAGTTCGACAGGTACTGGGTGAAGCCCAGCGCCAGGATGTTGATGGCCACACCGGAAACGATGTGGTTGACGTTGAAGGTGACCGTGATGATCGCGTGCAGCAGACCGCCGATGGCGCCGCCGATGACACCGGCGAGGACACCGGTCCACGGGCCCCACTGGAAGCCGGCCCAGGCACCGAACCAGGTGCCGAGGATCATCATGCCTTCGAGGCCGATGTTGACGACGCCCGAGCGCTCGGCCCACAGGCCACCGAGGCCGGCGAGGCCGATCGGCACCGCGAGGGAGAGGGCGCCGGAGACCTGGCCGGCGGAGGTCAGGTCGTTG
Source organism: Streptomyces sp. NPDC006463 (assembly GCF_042870715.1). Classification (NCBI taxonomy): domain Bacteria; kingdom Bacillati; phylum Actinomycetota; class Actinomycetes; order Kitasatosporales; family Streptomycetaceae; genus Streptomyces; species Streptomyces sp. NPDC006463. The sequence goes on from NZ_JBIAHP010000012.1 coordinate 96,589, forward strand.
GCCCCGCTGATCACGCGGACCAGCGAGAGCAGCGCGAGACCGCCCGCGATGATCAGCATGATCCAGGGCAGGGTGAGCTTCTTGCGGCCGCCCGACTTCTTCGGTGCGGCGGCCGTCGCGGAGACAGTGCTGGTGCTCACGCCGCGACCTCCTTATCGGTCTTGATGGCGTGGCCCGCGGCCAGTTCCTCGCCGACCTTCTGCTGCTGGCGGCGGATGCCGTAACGGCGGATGAGCTCGTACGAGACCACGACCGCGAGCACGATCAGGCCCTTCATGATCGTGCCGATCTCCTTCGCGTACCCGGCCTGGTCGAGCGAGGCGGAGGCCTTGTCGATGAAGGCCATCAGGAACGCGGCGAAGAAGATGCCGACCGGGTTGTTGCGGCCGAGCAGCGCGATGGTGATGCCGGTGAAGCCGACACCGGTCGGGAAGGCCAGGTTGTAGGTGTGCGTCTCGCCGAGCAGCTGCGGCATGCCGGCCAGACCGGCGACCGCGCCGGAGATGAGCATCGCGGTGATGATCATCTTCTTGGCGTCCACGCCGGAGGCCTGGGCGGCGGTCTCGCTGGCGCCGGTGGCGCGCAGGTCGAAGCCGAAGCGGGTCCGGTTGAGCGCGAACCAGTAGACGATGCCGAGGGCGAAGGCCACGAAGGTGAAGCCGTAGATCTCCAGGCCGTCACCGATCGACAGGGCCGGGAACCAGCCGGACTCGGCGATGTCGCCGGTCGTCAGGTCGTTGGAGCCCTCCAGCTGGACACCGAGGTTCTTCGTCAGCATCAGCCAGGCGATCAGGCTGGTCGCGATGGCGTTCAGCATGATCGTGGAGACGACCTCGCTGACGCCGCGCTTGGCCTTGAGGACACCGGCGATGCCCGACCAGAAGGCACCGACGAGCATCGCCACGAGGATGATCAGCAGCAGGTGCAGCGGGCCCGGCAGGGTCACGGCCGCACCGACCACGGCGGAGAGCATCGCCGCGAGGCGGTACTGACCGTCGACGCCGATGTTGAAGAGATTCATCCGGAAACCGATGGCCACGGCCATGGCCGCCAGGTAGTACGTACCGGCCTGGTTCACGATGAGGACCTGGACGTCCTCGTAGCCGGCGTTCTCCACCATCAGACGCAGCGGCTCGATCGGGTCGATGCCCGTCGCGGCCAGCACGATCATGGTCAGCAGGAAGGCGCTGACCAGCGCCAGCACCGGCCCGGCGATGCCGAGGATCAGCCGGTCCTTGTCGAATTTCTTCATCGGGCCTCGTCCTCCGGGGCATCGGTACCGGCCTCGGTACCGGTGGCGGAGTGGTTGTCGGTTGCTTCCAGGTGCCCGGAAGCGGCGCCCGTCATGGCGGTGCCGAGCTCCTCCGGGGTGATGGTCGCGGGGTCGGCGTCCGCCACCAGGCGGCCGCGGTACATGACGCGCAGCGTGTCGGACAGGCCGATGAGCTCGTCGAGGTCGGCGGAGATCAGGAGGACGGCCAGGCCCTCGCGGCGGGCGTCGCGGATCGCGTCCCAGATCTGCGCCTGCGCACCGACGTCCACGCCACGGGTGGGGTGGGCGGCGATGAGGAACTTGGGGTTGTGGCTCATCTCGCGGCCGACGATCAGCTTCTGCTGGTTGCCGCCGGAGAGCGAGGCCGCGGTGACCTCGATGCCGGGGGTGCGCACGTCGTACTCGCGCACGATCCGCTCGGTGTCCTTGCGGGCCGCCTTCAGGTCGAGGATGCCGCGCTTGGAGTTGGGCGCCTCGGTGACGTGGCCGAGGATGCGGTTCTCCCACAGCGGGGACTCCAGCAGCAGGCCGTGCCGGTGGCGGTCCTCGGGGATGTAGCCGATGCCGCCCGTGCGGCGCTCGCGCACCGGGGCCTTGGTGATGTCCCGGCCGTCCAGCGTGATCACGCCCGCGTCCGCGGAGTTCATGCCCATGAGGGCTTCGATCAGCTCGGTCTGGCCGTTGCCCTCGACACCGGCGATGCCGAGGATCTCGCCCTTGTGGATGGTGAAGCTGACGTCGTCCAGCAGGAGGCGGCCGGCCTCGACGTGCTCGTAGAGGGCCGAGTCCGCCGGTTCCTGGCGCACCAGGATCTCCGGCTCGGCGACGACGGCGTCGCCCGCGGCGAGCGTCAGGCCCGCCACCTTCAGCATCGGAACGTCCGTCACCGTCGACTCGCGGGTCTCCGGCGAGGGCAGCTCCGCGCCGACCATCAGCTCGGCGAGCTGCTTGGTGGTGGCGGTCTTCGGGTCGGCGGTGCCGACCGTGGTGCCGCGGCGGATGACGGTGATGTCGTCGGCGACCTTCAGCACCTCGCCCAGCTTGTGCGAGATGAAGATGACGGTCAGGCCTTCGGCCTTGAGCTCGCGCAGGTTGTCGAAGAGCGCGTCCACTTCCTGCGGCACGAGCACGGCGGTCGGCTCGTCGAGGATGAGGATCTTGGCACCGCGGTAGAGGACCTTGAGGATCTCCACGCGCTGGCGGTCGGCGACACCGAGGTCCTCGACCAGGGCGTCGGGACGCACGCCGAGGCCGTACGCGTCCGAGATCTCCTTGATCTTCCTGCGGGCCTTGGCACCGATGCCGTAGAGCTTCTCGCCGCCGAGAACCACGTTCTCCAGGACCGTGAGGTTGTCGGCGAGCATGAAGTGCTGGTGCACCATGCCGATACCGCGGGCGATGGCGTCGCCGGGGCTGTGGAAGGAGACCTGCTCCCCGTCGACGGCGATGGTGCCCTCGTCCGGCTTCTGCATGCCGTAGAGGATCTTCATCAGGGTCGACTTGCCGGCGCCGTTCTCGCCGATCAAGGCATGGACCGTGCCCTTGCGGACGGTGATCGCGATGTCCTTGTTGGCGACGACGCCGGGGAAGCGCTTGGTGATGCCGTGCAGTTCTACGGCGGGGGGCGGGCTGGACGCGTTGATGACGCACTCTCCTTGGCGCGGAAGGAGCGGAGGCAGGCAGGGGGACAGGGCGGGGAGAGAAAGTATCGCGTCCACGATGCTTCTACGCGCGTAGCACTGTCGGATGTGAAAACTTGAGACCAACTGGCCACAAGCAACACGAACTCTGTTGTGCAGAACGTAGCTCGGGGCCCGGGAGCGGCAAACACCGCTCCCCGGACCCCGAGACCACGACTACATGTCAGGAACGGCCTTACGGCGCGGTCTTGACGGTGATCTTCTTGGCGATGATATCGGCCTTGGCCTTCTCCACCGCGGCGGTGACGTCAGTCATCTTCTTGTACTCGGGGTTGGAGTCGGCCAGGCCGACGCCGTCCTTGTCGAGGCCGTAACGGATCTCACCGGTCTGCGGCTTGCCGTCCTGGACCGACTTGATCACGTTGAAGACCGAGTCCGACACGTCCTTGGTGACCGAGGTCAGGATGTGCTCCTTGTACTTCGCCAGACCGGCCTGGTTGTACTGGTCGGAGTCGACGCCGATGGCCCACTTGCCCTTGCCGGCGGTGGCCTCGATGGCACCCGAGCCGGCGAGACCGGCGGCGGCGTAGATCACGTCGGCGCCGGCGTCGAGCTGGCCCTGCGCGGCGGCCTTACCGAGGTCGGGCTTGGAGAAGCCGTCGAAGTTCGGCGGCTGGGTCAGGTACTGGCTGAGCACCTTGGCGTTCGGGTTGGTGTCCTTGACGCCCTGGGTGAAGCCCGCCTCGAACTTCTTGATCAGCGGAACCTCGACACCGCCGATGAAGCCGACCGTGCCGGTCTTGGACGCCTTGGCGGCGGCGACGCCGGCCAGGTAGGAGCCCTGCTCCTCGTTGAAGACCAGGTTGGCGATGTTCTCGCCGGTGACCGAGGTGTCGTCGATGATGCCGAACGTGGTCTTCGGGAACTTCGGCGCGACCTTCTTTATGGCCGGGGCGTACGAGAAGCCGACGCCGATGACCGGGTTGTTGCCCTTGCGGGCGAGCTCGGTGAGGCGCTGGACCTTGTCGGCCTCACCCTCGCCGTCGGTCGGCTCCGCCTCGGCGGTCTTGATCTTGAGGTCGTTCTTGGCCTTCTCGAGACCCGCGAAGGCGGCGTCGTTGAACGACTGGTCGCCGCGGCCACCGATGTCGTACGCGATGGCGGCACTGGCAGCGGCGCCCGCCGACGGGGAAGAGCTGGTGTCCGACGACTTCTTTCCGCCACAGGCGGTGGCCGAGAGGGCCAGCGCCGCGGACGCGATGCCCACGGTGGCGATCCTGGTGATCCGGCGCAAGGGGAGGCTCCTTCAAAACCTGACCGAAGCGCCACGACCGGCGCTGGTTTCGCGGCGATCGTAACGCGCGTAGATGTCAGTTAAAGGCCCGTTCATGAGTCGTTATCGGATCGTCGCGAACCGGACAGTGACCGATCAGTAACTGGTCCTGCACCCAGCCCTTGTGTACCAAGGGCTGGACACCTCCGACGGGCGACGCGCGAATGTTGTACCGATCTTCAGCCGATCGGCCTCGCCCGGCGCCCGTCGAGCAGCGCCGCGGCCGTGAAGAACTCCACGCCGACGGCGATCGCGGACTCGTCCACGTCGAAGTCGCCCCGGTGCAGATCGTGCTTCGCGGTGTCACCGGGCGTGCGCACTCCGAGGCGGGCCATGGCGCCAGGGACGTGCTCCAGGTACCAGGAGAAGTCCTCGCCGCCCAGGCTCTGCTCGGTGTCCTCGACCGACCCGGCGCCGCGCCGGACCGACATCGCCTCGCGGAGCAGTTCGGTGACCACCGGGTCGTTGACCACCGGCGGCACCCCGCGGACGTGGTTGATGTCGAACTTGGCACCGTGCATGGTCGCGACCTCGTCGATCGCCGAGTGGATCATGTCCGGGGCGTCGTGCCAGGCGTTCAGGTCCAGGCACCGTACGGTTCCGGACAGCTCGGCGTGCATGGGGATGACGTTGCAGGCGTGCCCGGCCTCGATCCGGCCCCAGGTCACCGACATGCCCGAGCGGGCGTCCATCCGGCGGGTCAGCAGGGCCGGGACGTCCACGGCCACCCGGGCCGCGGCCGTCACCAGGTCGGTGGTCAGGTGCGGGCGCGCGGTGTGCCCGCCGGAGCCGGACAGGCTGATCTCCAGCCGGTCGCAGGCCGATGTGATGGGCCCGGGCCGCAGCCCGATCCGCCCGGCGTCCACCCGCGGATCGCAGTGCACGGCGATCATCTTGCCCACGCCGTCCAGGACGCCTGCGTCGATGGCCTCGGTGGCGCCTCCCGGGAGCACTTCCTCGGCGGGCTGGAAGAGCAGCCGCACGGGGCGGGGCAGCAGACCCTGGCGGTCGAGCTCGGCGAGCACCAGTCCGGCGCCGAGGACGACGGTGGTGTGCACGTCGTGGCCGCAGGCGTGGGCGCGGTCGGGGTAGATCGAGCGGTACGAGACGTGCGTCTTGGCATCCGGAATGGGCAGGGCGTCGATGTCCGCGCGCATGGCCAGCATCGGCCGCCCCCGGTCCCAGGTCCCGATGTCACAGACCAGGCCCGTGCCGCACGCCAGCACGCGTGGTCGGAGGCCGGCTTTTTCGAGCCGGGCCTTGATCGCCGCCGTGGTGCGGAATTCCTGGTGTCCGAGCTCCGGGTGCATGTGCAAGTCCCGGCGGAAGGCGATCAGTTCGGCACGCAGGTGGTCCGGAAGCTTGCCTGGCAGCTCAGGCCGCTCGGACACGGAGGGCTGGTCGGTCTGGGACTCGCGGGACATCAACTGGGTCACCTGTTGAAGGGTAGGCGCACCCGTGGGTCAACTGGCCGGGGATCACGAAAAGTTCATGCCGTTAGGGGAAAGAAACCCGGCCTCTGGACGCATGACCGGATGCGCCCGGGGGTAAACTCGCGCGCTCACCCGGCCGCCGGAGCCGCCTGAGCGGGCAGTCTGCGCACATCACGGGCGGTGTCGGTGACCCCGGCGAGGAACCCGCGGGCGCGCGGCGACGCGGACCCGGTCAGCCAGGCGGGGTCGATATCGCATACGGCGACCGTGACACCCGTACCGGTCAGTGCGTACGGCAGGGTGTGGACGACCGTGGACGGAAAGCTGACGATCGTACGGCCGACCGGGCCGCGCCGCGCGATCAGCTCCAGCGGCAGGTCCGGGCGGACGATCTCCAGCCCGGTCGCCTCGCTCAGCGCGCGCAGCTTCTCCGGGGACTCCCGGCGGTGCGCGAAGTAGCGGGTGGCGCCGTGCTCCCGGGTCAGGGCGCGCACGGCGTCGAGGTAGCACGCCGGGTCGACCACTCCGGTCTCCACGAGCGAGGTGCCGACCAGGTCGGTGCCCCTGGTCAGGCGCGGCGGGCCGAAGCGGGCGCGGGTCCAGGCGAAGTCGTTGACCCGGAGCGTCATCGCGCCGTGGGCCGTCACGGGCATCGAGCTGAACACCTCGACGCGCCGGGCTGTGCCTGTGCCGGTGGCCTTGCCCGGTTTGAAGCGGCGCCGGGCGGTCGCCGAGACCGGCGCGTACGCGAGCTCGCGCACCCGGCCGGGCAGTCCTCCGCCGCCGACCCGGTGCCAGCGGACGAGCCGTTCGCCGCGGGCGGTCTGGGCGATGAATTCCATGGTGGCGGTGCCGTCGTCGACCACGACGAGCTCCTCGGCCCGTACGAGGGTCAGCAGCAACTGCACGTAACGGGAGAAGGGGTCGCCGACGACGACCGTGCGCGCCGCGCGTACGTCGTGGGACAGCGCGGCGAGCGCCTTCAGCGGTGCGAGCCGGCCCCCGCGGGCCTCCTGCCAGCGGACCTCGTGGCCTTCGTCCCGGGCGAGCGCCGCCATCCGGCGCAGCTGGCCGCGGGACATCGGGTCGGTGGGCGGCAGGACGACGATCCGCAGGGCGGGTGCGGCGGCGGCCCCGGCCGGCCGGTCCGAGCCCCCGCCCGGCCGGTCCGAGCCCCCGGCCGACTGGCGCGGGACCCCGTCCAGCAGGGGGCCGCGGGGTGCGGGGCCGTGCGCGTACGCCCACTCCAGCACGTTCAGGAGCTGGACCGGGCTCTCGACGAAAGCCAGGGTGGTGGCTGAAGTGGGCATCACGTACTCCTCGGCAGGGGACGGGACCTCGTACGCGCCGGACCGCGGGCCGGGTCAGACGGCGGCGAGCTCGCCCTGGACGCGGCGGAGCTTCTTCATGGGGCCCAGCTCGGACTCGTAGACCCGCTTGACGCCGTCGCCGAGGGCGGTCTCGATGGTGCGGATGTCGCGGACGAGGCGGGTGAGGCCGCCGGGCTCGACGGAGGCGGCCTGGTCGGAGCCCCACATCGCGCGGTCGAGGGTGATGTGGCGCTCGACGAAGGCGGCGCCGAGGGCGACGGCGGCGAGGGTGGTCTGCAGACCCGTCTCGTGGCCGGAGTAGCCGATCGGGACGTTGGGGTACTCCTCCTGGAGGGTGTTGATCACCCGCAGGTTGAGCTCCTCGGCCTTGGCCGGGTACGTCGAAGTGGCGTGGCAGAGAAGGATGTTGTCGCTGCCGAGCACCTCCACCGCGTGGCGGATCTGCTTCGGGGTGGACATGCCGGTGGACAGGACGACGGTGCGGCCGGTGGCGCGCAGGGCACGCAGCAGCTCGTCGTCGGTGAGCGAGGCGGAGGCGACCTTGTGGGCGGGGAGGTCGAACTTCTCCAGGAAGGCGACGGCCTCGGTGTCCCACGGGGAGGCGAACCAGTCGATGCCGCGCTTGGCGCAGTGCTCGTCGATGGCGCGGTACTCGCTCTCGCCGAACTCGACCTTGTGGCGGTAGTCGATGTAGGTCATCCGGCCCCAGGGGGTGTCGCGCTCGATGTCCCACTGCTCGCGCGGGGTGCAGATCTCCGGGGTGCGCTTCTGGAACTTGACCGCGTCGCAGCCGGCTTCGGCGGCGGCGTCGATCAGGGCGAAGGCGTTGCCGAGGTCGCCGTTGTGGTTGATGCCGATCTCGCCGACCACGTAGACGGGCCGGCCGGGGCCCGCGGTGCGCGATCCGAAGGTGCGCAGGCGGGTGTTGGGGGAGGCGGTCATGGCAGGTGACGTCCTTCGGTGCGGGGGTGCGGGGGTGCGGGGTGTTCCCGGGTGACGGGGTGTTCCCGGGCCACGGGGTGTGGGCTGCGGGTCGGGTCGTACGTCGAGCAGGGGGGCGAGGAGGCGGGCTCGCTCCAGGTCGTGCGGGTCGTCGATCTCCAGGACCCGTGCGGGGTCGGTGGCGACGGGCAGGATCCGCCCGAAGAAGCGGTGGCGGGCGGTGCGGAAGCCGGGGGCGTCCATGGCGTAGGCGGCGCCGGTCTCCAGCAGGTCCTGGGGTCGGTCCTGGCGCCGGGGGCGGTACGTCGTCTCGTGGTTGACGCCGGTCCCGGCTCCGTCGGGGTCCTCCCGCCAGAGGAAGCCGTGGAAGGGGGCCACGGTCAGGGCGGAGTCGGCGGCGCCGGAGGCGACGGCCGCGGCGACGGACTCGACGTCGGAGGCCGCCAGGAAGGGGCTGGTGCACTGGACGAGGAGGACCACGTCCACGGTGAGGGAGTGCAGTTCCTCGAAGGTGGTGAGGGAGTGCAGCAGGGCTGCCTCGCTGCTCGCGGTGTCGCCGGAGATCGCGGTGGGGCGGGCGATCACGTCGGCGCCCGCGGCGCGGGCGACGGCGGCGATCTGGGTGGAGTCGGTGGACACCACCACGTCGGTGACGGTCGGCGCGGCGAGGCAGGCCTGGACGGCGCGGGCGACCAGCGGGGTGCCGGCGACCTCGGCGAGGTTCTTGCCGGGTACTCCCTTGGAGCCGCCGCGCGCGGGGATGACGGCCAGGACGCGGGGGCTCACAGCTCCCCCATCCGGCGGATCACGGGGGCCACGCGCTGCACGCCGTGCCGGTACGCCCCGCGGGCGGCCTCGCGCAGGTGGGCGCGGAGCCGGCGGCGCAGCCGGGACTGCCCGGCCGTCTGCCGCACCGCGCCGGGCAGTGCGGTGCCGTCGGGCGCGAGGTGCTGCCGCGCGAGGATCCCGGGCAGGTACCCGGGGGCGGTGGTGAGCGTGTAGTACGGGGCGACGGGCGGGAGCTCGGCTTCGGCCAGCAGCCCGGCGACCCTCGCCCGGGCCACGGCGTAGGAGTCGCCGCCTGCGGTGACGCCCTGCGCCGCCAGCCACTCCGGGTCGGCCTGCGGCAGCAGACCGGCGTCGAGCTGGTCCCAGGAGGCCAGGCAGCCGGAGCCCAGGAAGTGGTGGTTGCCGAGGGATTCGCGGATGCCGAGGTCGGTGAGGACGGCCGTCGGGATGGACCGGTTCAGGGACTCCAGGGCGGCGGTGGAGGAGACGGTGACGAGCAGGTCGGTACCGTCCAGGACCTCGCCCATGTTCCCGTACACCAGACGGCAGTTGGGCGCGAGTCCGCCGGGGAGCTTGGCGGCGAGCCGCTGGTACGGCTGCTCCTCCAGGTGCGTGGTGTGCTCCCCGGGCCGGCTGCGCAGTTTGATCAGCACCTCGCGCTCCGGGTGCTGCCGCGCGTGTCGGGTGGCCCGTTCCAGCAGGTAAGCGCGGTCGGCGCGGCTCTCGGGTACGGAGGGCTGGACGGCGAAGACCACCGTGTGGGTCCGGCTCCCGGCGGGCTCGTACGGCGCCCCGCCGAGGAAGGGCAGCGCGGTCTCGGTGACGGCGCCGGTGTCCGCACCGACGCCTTCGTACACGGCGCGGAACCGCTCGGCGTCGTGCCGGGAGTTGGCGAGTACGAGGTCGGCGCCGTGCCGCAGCAGCAGCCCGTCGGCGAGCTTCTCGTACACGACGCCGACGTAGCCGGTGACGAGGACGGGGCGGGCCGCCGGTTCGGGCCACAGGGCGCGGGCCCCGTGCAGGACCGCCTGGACGGCCCCGCCGACGAGGGCGAGGACGACCACGTCGTACTGCTCCCGCCCGATCTCGGCGAGGAATTCGGCGCAGGTCACCTCGGCCGGCCGGTCACCCTGGACGCCCACTTCGCCGAGCTGGCGCGCGGTGGGTGTGGCTCGGCCGCGCAGCAGGTATCCGGCGAGTTGGTGGTCGGGCACGAGACGGCGGGCGGTGAGTGCGCCCCATTTCCATCGCGTGTCGGAATCGGCTAGTACGGCGACGCGTTTGCGTTCTGGCACGCGGCAGAAGCTATTCCGCAATTTTGGTGATCGGCCCAACGAACGCACAACAGCGGGTTAACAACGCGTCGACTGAATGCGAAAGCGCCCGGGTTAACGCGTCCGCCCCGCTTCGTTCATGTGGAATCCGCATCCGGGCCATGGTGAATGCCGGACGGCGCCCTAATGTCTCGCGGGTGCCCAAGCTCTCTGTTGTCGTGCCGTTCTACAACGTGCAGACATATGCACCGGATGCCCTGAAGAGTCTCGAACTCAATGCCCGGGACGATTTCGAGTTCCTGCTCGTCGACGACTGCTCGACGGACGGGACCCCCGGCCTGCTGGAGCGGGCCGCGCGCGAGCTGCCCGGGGCGGTGCACCTCAGACACGAGCACAACGGCGGACTGGCCACCGCCCGGAACACCGGCCTGGACGCGGCCCGCGGCGAGTACGTGGCCTTCCTGGACGGGGACGACTGGCTGGCCCCCGGCCACCTGGCCCGGACCCTGGCCGCCATCGAGGCCCTGGACTGCGATTTCGTCCGTACCGACCATGTGAAGTGCACGGGCAGGTCCCGCAGCGTGCAGCGGGTCCCGTACGGGCCGCAGTCGGTCGTCGCCGATCCGCGCACCGCGATCCTGCCCGCCGACCGGGCCACCTCGGTGGACTACCCGTACGCCTGGGCCGGCATGTACCACCGGCGGCTGCTGGACCGCGGGGTGCTGCACTTCACCGACGGGCTGCGGACGGCGGAGGACCGGCCGTGGATCTGGCGGCTGCACCGGGAGGCCCGGTCCTTCGCCGCGGTCGGACTGCCCGGAATCTTCTACCGTCGCGGGGTCGCCACCTCGTTGACGCAAATCGGTGACGAACGGCAGCTCGATTTTATCCGCGCATTCGATCAAGTGATCTCGGACGTCATTGCGGACCGGGAATCCGATCTCCTCCTTCCGAAAGCCGTCCGAACATATTGCGCGATCATCGCGCACCATTTCGGTGCGGTCGAGAGGTACGAACCGGCCGTGGCCAGAAAACTCCGATCGATGAGCACGGCGGCGCTCGGGCGCATGCCCCAGGACGTACTCGACCACGTCCTGGACTCGATGGACACGGAACGCTCCACCAAGCTGCGCCGCGTGCGCGGCCGCCGTCGCAGCACGTCGGGAGCGGCCGCCTGATGCCCACGCAGATCTTCCTGGCCTCCACCCTGTACGGGGCCGCCACCCTGGCGGCCGGCATCGACGCGGGCTCCTTCCCGCCCGCCGACCGCCGCATCCTGCTCACCAGCAACCACTCCGTCACCGCCGAGGTCAGCCCCGGCATCGCGGACATGCCGGGCTTCGCCGCCCTGCGCACCCGCTTCGACGAGGTGCTCGACTGGAACCGCGTCATCGAGCCGCAGCACCCGAGCACCTGGGCCCCGCGCGCGGAGGACGTCCCGCTGTGGGAACGGCAGCTGCGCATCCTGTGGGGTCTGGGCGAGGACCGCGTCGAGCTGATCGTGGAGTCCCTCCAGGTACCGCCCGCCCAGACCCTGTGCCGGCTCTTCCCGGGCGCGGCGGTCGACGTCTACGCGGACGGCCTGATGAGTTACGGGCCCACGCGCTTCCGCCTCGACCCGCAGCTCGGGATGCGGGTGCGGCGCGTGCTCCACCTGGACCTGGTGCCCGGGCTGGAGCCGCTGCTGCTGACGGAGTTCGGGGTACGGGTCGAGCTGGTGCCTACGGAGCCGTTCCTGAAGGTGCTGGCGGAACTGCCCTCCCACGACGCGGACCTGGACGGGATCGGGGAGTCACCCGCGCTGCTGCTGGGCCAGTACCTCTCGGCGCTCGACCTCATGACCCCGGACCAGGAGGAGGAGCTGCACGTCTCGATGGTCCGCGGCGCGCACGCCCTGGGCCACACCGAGCTGGTCTTCAAGCCGCACCCCAGCGCCCCGGCCGCCTACTCGCGCCGCGCGGAGGAGGCGGCCGAGCGGCTCGGCGCCCGCCTCACCGTGATCGACTCCCCGGTGCTGGCCGAGGTCCTCTACCAACGGCTGCGCCCGGCGCTGGTGGCCGGCTGCTTCTCCACCGGCCTGCTGACCGCCGCCACGCTGTACGGGCTGCCGGTGGCCCGGACGGGTACGGACGCCGTACTGGCCCGCCTGACCCCGTACCCGAACAGCAACCGCGTCCCGCTGGTCCTGGTGGACGCGCTGCTCCCCGATCTCGGGGACGCGCAGGCGGTGCGCTCCTGGACTCCCCCGACGCCCGAGCGGGTCCGGGCGGAGTCGGCCGGGCTGCTGACCGCGGTCGGGTTCACCATGCAGCCGCAGATCCTCGCGGCGCGCCGCCCGGTGGCCGAGGCCTACCTGGCCCGGCATCTGACCACGCGCACCTGGCGCTACTTCACCCGCCGCCGGCTGACCGCGCTCGGCCTGCCGGGCGGCATCCCCGCCCAGCTGTCGTTCCTGCCGCGGAGCCGGGCGGTGCGGCGCGTGGCGCGGAGGCTGCGGCGCGTCCTCAGCTGAGGGGCCTGCGCTGACGGGCCTCAGCTGACGGCGAGTTTGGCGGCGAAGCCCAGGAAGAGCACGCCCGCGGCCGAGGTGGCCCCGGCCGACAGCCTCTTGCGGCGGCGGAAGGCCGCCGAGAGGCGGGTGCCGCCGAATATCAGCAGCGTCAGGTACAGGAAGCTGCCCGTCTGCAGCAGTCCGCCCAGGACCAGGAACGACAGGGCCGGGTAGGCGTAGGACGGGTCCACGAACTGCACGAAGAAGGACATCAGGAAGAGGATGGCCTTCGGGTTGAAGAGGCTGATCAGCAGCGCCCGCCGGTAGGGCCGCTCGGTCTCACCCGGGTCGGCGGGGGCGTCGGCCTCCTCCTCGGCCCGCGCCTGGCGCGTGCGCCACAGCGCCCAGGCGCCCCGCATCATGCCCACGGCCAGCCACGCCAGGTACCCGGCACCGAGGATCTTGACCACCGTGAAGACCAGCGGGCTCGCCTTGAGCAGCGCCCCGGCGCCCACGGCGGTCAGCAGCATCAGCACGGCGTCGCCGGTGAACACCCCGGCGGCGGCCTTGTACCCGGTACGCACCCCGCGGCGAGCGGCGACGGACAGCACGTAGAGCGAGTTCGGCCCCGGCAGCAGAATGATCAGTACCAGGCCGGCGAGATAAGTCGGAAGATCTGTCACACCCAGCATGGGCAGGAGTGTCCCACAGGGTTACACCTGTCACGCCATCGATTTCACCAGTTGGAATCCGCCGGTTCGTACGCACCCCACACCTCCCGCAGCGCCCCGCACACCTCCCCCACCGTGGCCCGGGCCCGCAGCGCCTCCTTCATCGGGTACAGCACGTTCTCCGTCCCCGCGGCCGCCTCCCGAACCGCCGCGAGCGCTGCCGTCACCGCCGCCCCGTCCCGCTCCGCCCGCAGCCGGGCCAGCGCCGCGCACTGCCGCGCCTCGATCTCGGGGTCCACGCGCAGCGGCTCGTACGGCTCCTCCAGCTCCAGCGCGAAACGGTTCACCCCGACCACCACCCGCTCCCCGCTCTCGGTCTCCTGCGCGATGCGGTAGGCGTTCCGCTCGATCTCGCCCTTCTGGAAGCCGGCCTCGATAGCGGCCACCGCACCGCCCTGCGCCTCGACCCGCTGCATCAGGTGCAGTGCGGCCGCCTCCAGGTCGTCCGTCATCCGCTCCACCGCGTACGAGCCGGCGAAGGGGTCCGCCGTCTGCGGCACGTCCGTCTCGTACGCGAGGACCTGCTGGGTGCGCAGCGCGAGGCGGGCGGACTTCTCCGTGGGCAGCGCGATGGCCTCGTCGAAGGAGTTGGTGTGCAGCGACTGCGTGCCGCCCAGTACGGCGGCCAGTGCCTGCACGGCCACCCGTACGAGATTCAGTTCGGGCTGCTGCGCCGTCAGCTGGACCCCGGCCGTCTGGGTGTGGAAACGCAGCATCAGCGACTTCGGGTCCCGGGCCCCGAACTCCTCGCGCATGACGCGGGCCCAGATCCGCCGGGCGGCGCGGAACTTCGCGACCTCTTCCAGCAGGGTGGTGCGGGCGACGAAGAAGAAGGAGAGCCTGGGCGCGAACTCGTCGACCGCCATCCCGGCGGCCAGGGCCGTACGGACGTACGCGATGCCGTCGGCGAGGGTGAAGGCCACCTCCTGCGCGGGCGAGGCCCCCGCTTCGGCCATGTGGTAACCGGAGATGGAGATGGTGTTCCACTTCGGGATCTCGGCCCGGCAGTAGCGGAAGGTGTCGGCCGTGAGCCGGAGCGAGGGCTCGGGCGGGAAGATGTAGGTCCCGCGGGCGATGTACTCCTTTAGGACGTCATTTTGCACCGTACCGGTCAGCTGCGCACCCTCGATCCCCTGCTCCTCGGCGACCAGCTGGTAGAGCAGCAGGAGCAGCGCGGCGGGCGCGTTGATGGTCATGGAGGTGGAGACCCGGTCGAGGGGGATCCCGTCGAACAGGGTCCGCATGTCGTCGATCGAGTCGATCGCGACCCCGACCTTGCCGACCTCGCCGTGCGCGAGGGGGGCGTCGGAGTCGTGGCCCATCTGGGTCGGCAGGTCGAAGGCGACGGACAGGCCGGTCCCGCCGCCCGCGATGAGCTGCCGGTAGCGCGCGTTGGACTCGGCCGCCGTACCGAAGCCGGCGTACTGCCGCATCGTCCACGGCCGGCCGGTGTACATCGTCGGATAAATCCCCCTGGTGTAGGGGAAATCGCCCGGAACGCCCAGTTCGGTCTCCGGGTCCCACCCCGTCAGGTCGCCGGGGCCGTAGACGGGTTCGATCGGGATGCCGCTCTCGGTGCGTGCCATGTGACGAAAACCTCCATAGAGCGACCGGCCCCGGGACTGGTACAACCGTCCCGCTCCTTCGCGTAAGGCTGCGGACGACCCCTGGTCACAATGGCGCAACATCCCGGGTCCGAGCGCAACTCTCCACGCACGCGAGGCATCACCTACATACACGACGTAGAAACCGGGGGGACTGCAATGCAGCGCCAGAGACTCATAATCCGCACGATCGGGGTGGCAACCGCCGTCGCGCTCGCCGCGACCGCCTGCGGGCCGCAGAAGTCGGAGTCCGCCGGCTCCGCTTCCTCGGCCTCCTCTTCGCCCACGGCGGGCGCCACCCCCGAAGCCTCTCCGAGCACCGACGGCAAGCCGGGCGACGCGTCGCCCTCGGCCTCGCCGTCCGCCTCGGCGTCCGCGTCGGCGTCCGCGTCGGCGTCCGCCTCGCCTTCGCCGACGGTGAAGCAGATCATGGCCAACGGAGACGACACCGAGCAGGTGCGCGAGCTCCAGGCACGCCTGAAGCAGCTCAAGTTCATGTCGGTCGCACCGACCGGCTTCTACGGCACGAAGACCACCGCGGCGGTCAAGTCCTTCCAGTCGAAGAACTCTCTGAACGCGACCGGTTCGGTCGACGAGGCCACCTGGAAGAAGATCCAGAGCTCCTCGAAGAAGCCCACCGCCGACGAGCTGCGCCCGCCGACGGAAAACGAGGCGGACGCGCCCGACCCGCGCTGCATGGAGGGCCGGGTCATGTGCATCAGCAAGGAGAGCCGCACCCTCGCCTGGATGATCGACGGCAAGGTCGTCTCCACGATGGACGTGCGCTTCGGCTCGGAGAACACCCCGACCCGCGAGGGCGTGTTCAACGTGGGCTGGAAGGCCAAGGACTGGACGTCGACGATCTACCACACGCCGATGCCGTACGCGATGTTCTTCAGCGGCGGCCAGGCGGTGCACTACTCGGCCGACTTCGCGGCCCGCGGCTACGCCGGCGCCTCGCACGGCTGTGTGAACGTCCGGGACAAGAAGAAGCTGTCGGCCCTCTTCGACCAGGTGCAGGTCGGCGACAAGGTCGTCGTCTACTGGTGAGCCGGGCGGCGGCCGAAGGCCGGTGGTCGGAAGTTAGTGGCGCGGGCAGGGCCGGGGGAACGTGCCCCGCCCGCGCCGGTTGCGCAGAGCCCAGGGGTACGGGGGGAACCCCGGCTCATGCGCGGCCGATGACCAGTCGGCTCGTTATGTACTGCGCCGCCGATTCGAAAAGTGTTACAGGCCGCTCGACGCAGTTCGTCCGAGCCGGTCAGAGCCGGTCGGGCAGGGCCGCCGAGGCCCCCGGGAGCGGCGGTGTCAGGGTCGGAGTCCTGACCGCCCCGGCACCCGTACCACCCGCGGACACGCCCGGGGAGTCCATGCGCTTGCCGTCGTCGACGACGCCGTCCAGCAGCGCCCCGCAGTAGGACGGAATACGGGCGAGGCCGCGGGCCAGGTGCGAGAGCCGCTCGCGCCGGTCGTCGTTGAGCCGGCCGGACCGGTAGTCCTTGCAGAGGTCCACCGCCCGACGCATGTTCTCCCGGTCCTGGTCGCGGTCCTTGCTCTCGTTGCCGAAGAGGTCCGGGGTTCCGTCCGTCCGGGACTTGCCGTCCTTGCCGTCCTTGCCCGGGCCGCCGGTGGCGGGCGTACCGGACGAGAGCCCGCCGGCGGATGCCGTACCGCCCGCGGACGTGCCCGGCGGCTGGGTCGTGCCCGCGGAGGCCGACGGACTCGCGCCGTCCCGCAGCGGGGTGGGGCGCAGCTGTGGGCTGAGCGTCGAGGCCCCGCTGCCGTCGCCCGGGGTGGGCACCCCGTCGGCGCTCACCGACATCGCGGGGCCGGGCCCGGCGCTGTCGTGCCGCGACTGGTCCAGCAGCCCGGCGCCCGCCGCGGCGGCCAGTCCGCCGACCGCGACGCTCGCGAGGGCCGCCGCCAGACCGAACCGCACCGTCCGGGCGCGCCGGGGCGCGGGAACGCGGAAGGCGGCGGAGGCGCGGCCGATGTCGACGAGGGGTTCGCCGGAGAAGGCCGCGGACTCGCGGCGTTCAGAGCGTTCGGGGCTTGCGGGCGTGGCTGCGGTGCCGCCGCGCGCCGCGAGGAAGGCGGCCACCGCCGCGGCCTCGCCGGGCAGTTCCCCGGTCGCCGGCGGCGGCCCGGCCAGGGCGTCGAGGGCAGCGCGCAGCCGGGCGGCTTCGCGCCGGGCCTGCGGGTCGGCGGCCGGTCCCACAGGTTCCGCCGGTTCACCGCGCAGCAGTTTGTCCGCGGCGGCCCTGTCCAGCCACCTGTCGCGCTCGTCGGCCATCACATGTCCTTCTGCGTCCGCCAACGTGAATGCGTCACACCGGTTTTTTCTACGAGGCCCCCGCCGTGGCCGCGCTGCGCGGGTACGGCGTCGAGATCCCTCCCGCCCCCGCCGCCCCGTGCCTGGCCACCGGCATTATGGCCGACGCGCGGCCCCCGAACCGAGTCCGGTACCGAGTCCGGCGTGAACCCGCCCTCCGCGTCCTGGGCTCCGAGCAGCTCCGCGAGCTTCTTCAGGCCGCGGTGAGCCGCGGTGCGCACGGCGCCGGGCCGCTTGCCGAGCGTCTCGGCCGCGCTCTTCGCGTCCAGGCCGACCACGACCCGCAGGACGACGGCCTCGGCCTGGTCCTGCGGGAGCTGCGCGATGAGCGCCATCGTCGTGCCGGTGGACAGGGACTCCATCGCCGCGACCGCGGTGTCGCTGTCGGCGGCCCAGCCGGTGAGTTCGGTGTCGTCGCCGCCGATGGCGGGGCGTCGGCCGCGCATGCGGATGTGGTCGAGGGCCCGGTTGCGGGCGATGCGAGCGGCCCAGCCCCGGAAGCGGTCGGCGTCACCGGCGAAGGAGTCGAGGTCGCGGGCGATCTGCAGCCAGGCCTCGGAGGTCACGTCTTCCGCGTCGCCGTCCCCGACGAGCGTGCGTACGTATCCGAGCAGGCGTGGGTGCACAGCGCGGTACACAGCACGGAACGCGTTCTCGTCGCCGTCCTGTGCCGCGAGCACCGCGGCGGTCAGCTCCGCGTCGTCCCCCAGCAAAGTCCCCAACCCGTTCACTGTCCTGTACGTCTGGCGCAAATCAGCACGTTACGGCTTTCCCGCACCTTCGTCCACGAGTTGTACAACGAGCAACCAATCCTGCGCACAGCGAGGTGTGACACAAAACGCACTCAGGACGCTGACAGGGATACGGGCTTGTCGCACGAGCCCGTGACGGATGGCGGCTGGGGCCTCTCCTGTGGGGGGTGGCGGCCTCGGCCGCCCTCCTTATCCCGTTCCCGGGCGCTGCCCCGTCGAGGTCCACGGTACCCACGTCATCCTTTCGGCTCACTTCCGGGTGAAATCCCCGAATGGGTACGACACACCCTGCCCTCCATCTATAGCGTGGCCGTACACCCGCGCGACGCCCCGAGGAGCCCCCCGCTGTCCAGCCACCTTCCGGCACAGTCCCATG
Organism: Streptomyces sp. NPDC006463; assembly: GCF_042870715.1. Lineage (NCBI taxonomy): Bacteria > Bacillati > Actinomycetota > Actinomycetes > Kitasatosporales > Streptomycetaceae > Streptomyces > Streptomyces sp. NPDC006463. The sequence goes on from NZ_JBIAHP010000012.1 coordinate 114,887, forward strand.
GGCGCAACCCTCCGGGGGCCCCTTCCGGACAGAGTCCGGGAGAGAAGACCGGAGGAAGCCCCGGTCTTCCCCACGGCTCCGGACTGGCCCGGTTCAACGCCCTGTCCCCCGAGGCCGCCCAGGTGGTCCTGATGCAGTGCTGCGGAAGCCGCCGCTGGGCGCACCGGGTCTGCGCGCACCGCCCCTACCCCGATCTCAGCACCCTGATCGCCGCCGCGGACGAAGCCTCGTACGACCTCTCGCAGGCCGACCTGACGGAAGCGCTGGCCGCCGAGTGCTCGGAGGAGCTGGGCCACGGGGCCTCGTACGCGGCGCTGCTGGCCCTCGGCGCGGCCCACGCCGAGTACGAACGGAAGTTCGGCCACGCCTTCGTGATCTGCCTCGACGGGCACCCGCCGGAGGAGCAGGCGGCCCATCTGCTGGCCGCGATCCGCCGCCGGATGGGGCACGAGGAGGACGAGGAACGCTCGATCTCCGCCGACGAGCTGCGCCGCGTGGCGCAGGCCCGATTGTGCGACCTGACACATTGGCTGACGTCGGCGGATGGTCTGTCCGGGGCGGAAACGGGGCTATTCGCCCCTGTGGGATAGCCCGTCCGAGCCTGTTTGATCACACCGATGGCCCCCGCGCGAAGGAACCGACAAAGCGTCGCTACGATGTCCGGGGCCGGTGGACCGTACCCGGCCGGGCCCGACCGACAAAGAAGCCGGCTGGCCCCCGCCCCGCTTCCGGAGGGTTTTCCGTGCCGGCTGGAACGTTGTACCGCGGCCGGGAAGGAATGTGGTCCTGGGTGGCTCATCGAGTCACCGGCGTCCTCATCTTCTTCTTCCTGTTCGTACACGTCCTCGACACCGCACTCGTCCGCGTCTCCCCCGAGGCGTACGACGATGTGGTGGCTACCTACAAGACTCCGATCGTCGCGCTGCTGGAGTACGGCCTCGTCGCCGCAATCCTCTTCCACGCGCTCAACGGTCTCCGTGTCATCGCTGTGGACTTCTGGTCCAAGGGCCCCCGCTACCAGAAGCAGATGCTCTGGACCGTCGTGGGCATCTGGATCGTGCTGATGGTCGGGGCCCTGTACCCCGTCCTGGGCCACGCCTACCTTGAACTGTTCGGGAAGTGACACGCATGTCTTCTGACACTTCTTCCGCCAAGGCCATCAGCGACGTCGAGGGCGCATCCCTCTACGACGCCGAGAACCCGGCGCCTTACATCGAGGCCCCGCGCAAGCGCACCGGCAAGACCCCGCGCTCGACCCGCGGCAACTTCGAGATGGTCGCGTGGCTCTTCATGCGCCTCTCGGGCATCGTGCTCGTCGTCCTCGTCATCGGCCACCTGCTGATCCAGCTGGTGCTCGACGGCGGCGTCTCCAAGATCGGCTTCGCCTTCGTGGCGGGCCGGTGGGCTTCCCCGTTCTGGCAGGTCTGGGACCTGCTGATGCTGTGGCTGGCCATGCTGCACGGCGCCAACGGTCTGCGTACCGTCATCAACGACTACGCGGAGCGCGCCAACACGCGGCTGTGGCTGAAGGGCCTGCTCTACACCGCCACGGTGTTCACCATCCTTCTGGGCACGCTGGTGATCTTCACCTTCGACCCGAACATCCGCTAGGCAACGGGGCTGAGGCGAAACCAATGAAGATCCACAAGTACGACACCGTCATCGTCGGCGCGGGTGGCGCGGGCATGCGCGCCGCCATCGAGTCGACGAAGCGCAGCCGCACCGCCGTGCTGACGAAGCTCTACCCGACCCGCTCCCACACGGGCGCCGCGCAGGGCGGCATGGCCGCCGCGCTGGCCAACGTGGAAGAGGACAACTGGGAGTGGCACACCTTCGACACGGTCAAGGGCGGTGACTACCTGGTCGACCAGGACGCCGCCGAGATCCTGGCGAAGGAGGCCATCGACGCCGTCCTCGACCTGGAGAAGATGGGCCTGCCGTTCAACCGCACCCCGGACGGCACCATCGACCAGCGCCGCTTCGGCGGCCACTCGCGCAACCACGGCGAGGCCCCGGTCCGCCGGTCCTGCTACGCCGCGGACCGCACGGGCCACATGATCCTCCAGACGCTGTACCAGAACTGCGTCAAGGAGGGCGTGGAGTTCTTCAACGAGTTCTACGTCCTGGACCAGCTCCTGGTCGAGGAGGACGGCGTCAAGAAGTCGGCCGGTGTGGTCGCGTACGAGCTCGCCACCGGCGAGATCCACGTGTTCCAGGCCAAGGCCGTCATCTACGCCTCCGGCGGCACCGGCAAGTTCTTCAAGGTGACCTCCAACGCGCACACCCTCACGGGTGACGGCCAGGCGGCCTGCTACCGCCGCGGCCTGCCGCTGGAGGACATGGAGTTCTTCCAGTTCCACCCGACGGGCATCTGGCGCATGGGCATCCTGCTGACGGAGGGCGCCCGCGGTGAGGGCGGCATCCTCCGCAACAAGGACGGCGAGCGCTTCATGGAGAAGTACGCGCCGGTCATGAAGGACCTCGCGTCCCGTGACGTCGTCTCGCGCTCCATCTACACCGAGATCCGTGAGGGCCGCGGCTGCGGTCCCGCCGGTGACCACGTGTACCTGGACCTGACGCACCTGCCGCCGGAGCAGCTCGACGCGAAGCTCCCGGACATCACCGAGTTCGCGCGTACGTACCTGGGCATCGAGCCGTACACGGACCCGATCCCGATCCAGCCCACCGCGCACTACGCCATGGGCGGCATCCCGACCAACGTCGAGGGTGAGGTCCTGGCGGACAACACCACCGTCGTCCCGGGCCTGTACGCGGCCGGCGAGGTCGCGTGCGTGTCGGTGCACGGCGCGAACCGCCTGGGCACCAACTCGCTGCTGGACATCAACGTCTTCGGCAAGCGTTCGGGCATCGCCGCGGCCAAGTACGCGCACGAGAACGACTACGTCGAGCTGCCGGAGAACCCGGCGCAGGACGTCGCCGACCTCGTCGAGCGTCTGCGCAACTCCACGGGCAAGGAGCGGGTCGCCGACCTGCGCCTGGAGCTCCAGGAGACGATGGACGCGTGCGTGATGGTGTTCCGTACGGAGCAGACCATCAAGACCGCGGTCGAGAAGATCGCGGAACTGCGCGAGCGCTACAAGAACGTGTCCGTCCAGGACAAGGGCAAGCGCTTCAACACGGACCTGCTGGAGGCCATCGAGCTGGGCAACCTGCTCGACCTGGCCGAGGTCATGGCCGTGTCCGCGCTGGCGCGCAAGGAGTCCCGCGGCGGTCACTACCGCGAGGACTACCCGAACCGCGACGACGTCAACTTCATGCGCCACACCATGGCGTACCGCGAGGTCGGCGACGACGGCAAGGACTCCGTCCGGCTGGACTACAAGCCCGTCGTCGTCACCCGCTACCAGCCGATGGAGCGTAAGTACTGATGGGCACCCCGACCCTGAGCAAGACGGACCAGATGGAGGCCGCGGCCGCGGCTTCGCCCTTCATCACGGTCACGTTCCGGATCCGCCGCTACAACCCCGAGATCTCGGACGAGGCGCAGTGGCAGGACTTCCAGATCGAGATCGACCCGAAGGAGCGCGTGCTCGACGGTCTCCACAAGATCAAGTGGGACCTCGACGGCACGCTGACCTTCCGCCGCTCGTGCGCGCACGGCATCTGCGGCTCCGACGCGATGCGGATCAACGGCAAGAACAGGCTCGCCTGCAAGACGCTGATCAAGGACATCAACCCGGAGAAGCCGATCACGGTCGAGGCCATAAAGGGCCTCACCGTGATGAAGGACCTTGTCGTCGACATGGAGCCCTTCTTCCAGGCGTACCGCGACGTCATGCCGTTCCTGGTCACCAAGGGCAACGAGCCGACGCGTGAGCGTCTGCAGTCCGCCGAGGACCGCGAGCGCTTCGACGACACCACCAAGTGCATCCTGTGCGCCGCGTGCACGTCCTCGTGCCCGGTGTTCTGGAACGACGGCCAGTACTTCGGCCCGGCGGCGATCGTCAACGCGCACCGCTTCATCTTCGACTCGCGTGACGAGGCCGGCGAGCAGCGGCTGGAGATCCTCAACGACAAGGACGGCGTGTGGCGCTGCCGCACGACCTTCAACTGCACCGACGCGTGCCCGCGTGGCATCGAGGTCACGAAGGCGATCCAGGAAGTGAAGCGCGCGCTGATCACGCGTCGCTTCTGATTCCCCCTCCTTGACGCGCCGAGGCCCGCACCCCTCCCCGGGGTGCGGGCCTCGTGCGTACTCGGGGGCGCGTCAGGGTCGGGTGGGGGCGGTCCCCCATGGTCGGCGGATCTTCCTCACGGCAGGCTTGCGGCCATGACGAACTCCGTGAACTCCGCCACCCGCAGGGCCCGTTGGACCACGCTGATCGCCGCCGGCGCGGCCGTCGTATCGCTGGCGGCCGGGTCCCTGCCGGCCTCGGCGGACGAGCGGACCCCGGCCCCGGCGACGGGCACCGCACGTGGACACCAGCCGGTCGACACCGCCGCCCTGGCCGCGCTGATGGCCCCGGGCGCGGTCGCGAACGGGACCATGGTCCGGGTGGGCGGGCACGGCGGTGTCCGGTGGACGGGGGCCACCGGACCGCTCTCACAGGACCCGGAGGCCAACTTCCGCATCGGCAGCATCACCAAGCTGTTCACCTCCACCGTGGCGCTTCAGCTGATCGGCGAGGGCCGCTTCACCATGGACACCCCGGTCCAGGAGGTCCTCCCGGGGACCCTGCCCGCACACTGGCAGCCGATCACCGTGGGCCAGCTGCTGAGTCACACCAGCGGTCTGCAGATGCCCTGCGTCGAGTTCGGGAAGGACGAGCACCCTGCCCCGGAGCAGGTGATCGCCCACTGGACCGCCCCGGGCTGCGCCGCGCCCCAGTACCCGGTCCTCACGCAGCAGTACAACGGCGCCAACTACTTCCTCCTCGGCATGGTGATCGAGAAGGCCACCGGCCGGCCCTACGCCGACGAGGTACAGCGCCGGATCGCCCGCCCGCTCGGCCTGCGCCACACGTACTCGCCGAAGGCGGGCGACGGTTCCCTCCCCGGCCCGGCGCTGGCCGAAGCGGGCGACATCGACCCGTGGGCCTGGGCCGAGGGCGGCATGATTTCCAACGCGCCGGACCTGGAACGGTTCATGGCGGCGCTGCTGCGCGGCCGGCTGCTGAAGCCCTCCCAGCAGCGGCAGTTGTTCACCATGCCGGCGCTCTCGGAGGGCAACGTGGACCGGTACAGCATGAGCGGCATGATGCGTGCCGAGGCCGACGGCGCCGTCGTCTGGGGCAAGACCGGCTCCATGGGCCCTTCCACCAGTGGGGTGTTCGCGACCGACCGGGGCGCCCGCACCGTCGTCTACTCGCTCGTCCCCGTCACCAAGGACCGTACGCAGATGCGCGTTCACCTCGGCCGCCTCATCACTGCGGCGCTCTGACGGGTACAGCCCGGAGGGTCGCTGTGGAAGGATCGGTGGCATGAGCGAGCAGCAGCCGAATCCGTACTCGAGCAACCCCGGCCAGGGTGACTACAAGTGGGGCCCGGGCGAGCCGAGTTACGGCTACCCGCAGCCCTACCCGGCGGCCGGGCCCCCGCCCTACCAGCCGACCATGGCCGCGGGCTTCCCGGCCCCCGTCCCCGCTCCCGCCCCCATGAACGGCGCCGGCGTGTCCCTCGGCGACATCACGGTCGTGGGGGACCAGATCATCACGCCGTCGGGCAACATGCCGCTGCGGGGCGCGGTCTGGAACGCGACGGACTTCTCGCGCACCGAGGAGAAGATCCCGACCCACGCGATCATCCTCGCCGTCATCTTCTTCCTGTTCTGCCTGCTGGGCCTGCTGTTCCTCCTGATGAAGGAGAAGAAGACCACGGGCTACATCCAGATCTCGGTGACCAGTGGCGGCCGCCACCATTCCACGATGATCCCGGCCCAGGACCAGAACACCTACCCGTGGGTGATGTCGCAGCTCAACTTCGCGCGGTCGCTGAGCCTCTGAGGGGGCGTCCGGGCGGGGCGGAACACCGTGGGTGAAACGCGGTGGCGGACCCCGCCCCCACCCACCAGGATCAGCGCGTGATCATTTCCTTTGACGTGGCCGGGCCCGTCGCCGCCCCCGCCGCCGTCCTGCTCCACTCCTCCGTCTGCGACCGGCGCATGTGGGACGCCCAGTACGGGGCGCTGGCCGAAGCGGGGTACCGGGTGGTCCGGCCCGACTTCCGGACCTGCGGGGACTCCCCCGCCGCCCGGACCCCGTACAGCGACGACGGCGACGTCGTGGCACTGCTGGACCGGCTCGGCATCGAGCGCGCCGCGCTCGTCGGCTCCTCGTACGGCGGCCGGGTCGCCCTGCGGATCGCCGCCCTGCACTCGGAGCGCGTGACCCGCCTGGCCCTGCTCTGCGCGGGCCGCCCGGGGCACCGGCCCGGCTCGCCGGAGGTGCGGGAGTTCGGCGCCGCCGAGGACGAGCTGCTGGAGGCCGGCGACCTGGAGGGGGCGGCCGCGCTGAACGCCCGTACCTGGCTCGGCCCGGACGCCGACGAGGCCGCGCACGCCCTCGTACGGGCCATGCAGCTGCGGAACTTCCAGGGTTCCGCGCACCTCACCGAGGACCACGAACTCCCCGAGCCGGACGTCGACTTCGCCTCCGTCACCGCCCCGGTCCTCGCCGTCGGTGGTGCCCACGACCTGCCCGACTTCCGTGCTATCGCCGCCGAGCTCCCGTCCCTCGTCCCGGGCGCCCGCCACCTGGAGCTCCCGTGGGCGGGCCACCTGCCCTCGCTGGAGCGCCCCGCGGAGATCACCGACCTGCTCCTGGAGTTCCTCCACCCGATCCGGTGACGCGGGCGCCTCCCTGACGCGGGCGCGACGCCGTCCTACGATGATGCTCTCGACCCAGCCCACGGGAGGCCCGAGATGTCCGCAGCACCCGTCGAGCACTCCGCTTACCCGAACGAGGACCGGCCGCTGCCCCTGCTCGAAGCGGCCAACAGGCTCATGGAGCAGGCCCCTGGCTACCGCGTCGAGATCATCGGAGGTCAGCTCACCGTGACGCCGCCTGCGGATCTGCCCCATTCCAGGGTGCTCAACAAGATCACCCGTCCGTTCGTCGCCGCAGGCCTGGATGATGGTGAAACCGAGGTGCACCAGGGCATCGGGCTGTGGCTGCCGGGTGGACCGGAGGACTACGCCATCCCAGACCTCGTCGTGGTCGACGCGGACAGCGATGAGCACCTCGTCAGGAACAACTGCTACGACCCGGTCGTGTTCCGCCTCGTCCTCGAAGTGACGTCGAGCAACTACAACACCGACCTGCGCTCCAAGGTCGGGGCCTACGCGAGCGCCGGGGTCGCGGTCTACGTCATCGTGAACCGCCAGCACCAGCGGCTCCACGTGCTGACCGATCCCGAGAACGGCGATTACGGCACCCACCGGGTCTACGCACCCGGCGAGCTCGCCACCCTCCCCGACTCCCTCGGCGCCAAGGTCACCCTCGACGTGGACGAGCTGTTGGCGGCGGGCCGGCCGCAGCCCCGGAAGAAGGCCGCGCCGCCGGCCCCTGAAGCCTAGGACTTCTTGCGGCGGCTCAGGCCCAGGCCCGCCGCCACCAGGAGGGCCGCCGCGAGGACGATCGCCGCGTCGGCCGCCAGGACCGTGCGGACCCCGTCGAAGAGCGAGGCCTGGGTGGTGGCCAGGACGCCGAGCAGCGGGATGCCGATCGTGAGACCGACCTGCTGGGTTGTGGTGACCAGGCCGGTCGCCAGACCCTGCTCCTCGTCGGGCACGCCGCTCGTCACGACCAGCCCGTACGAGATGATCGCGCCGAGGTGGCACATGCTGGCCAACGAGACCGCGACGGTCGCCACCAGTGCGCCGGAGTCCGTGCCCACGGCCAGCAGCGCGGCGCCGAACGCCCCCTGCCCCAGCAGCGTTCCGACCAGGACGCGGCGCGCGCCGAAGCGGCCGATGACCCGGGGGGCGTAGGAGCCGGCGAAGACGGACGCGACGCCCTGGACGCCGAACACCAGGCCGGTCCGGAAGGACGACAGCTCCAGCGTTTCCTGGAGGTAGAGGGTCAGCACGAAGATGACCGTCGACATCATCGAGAACGTCACCAGCCCGGCGATGTTGCCCCACGCGACCGTACGCCGCTTCAGCATCGGCAGCGACACCAGCGGCGCCGCCGCCTTCGACTCCACCACCACGAACGCGGCGAGCAGGCCGACCCCGACGACCAGCGTGCCCCAGACGTCCACGTCACCGAAGCCGCGCTGGGCCGCCGTCGACAGGGCGTAGATCAGCGCGAGCAGACCGCCGGTCACGGTGACGGCCCCGGGCACGTCCAGCCGCGGCCGCTCGGGGGTACGGGACTCCGGCAGCAGCCCGGGCGCGAGGACCAGTACGACCACCGCGGCGACCGCGAGCAGGCCCATCGTGGAGCGCCAGCCCAGGGTGTCGGTCATGACTCCGCCGAGCACCATGCCGATGGTGAAGCCGAGGGACAGCAGGGTGCCGGAGATGCCGAGCGCCTTGTCGCGCAGCGGCCCCTCGGGGAAGGTCGTGGTCAGCAGGGACATGCCGGTCGGCACGATGACCGCCGCGCCCAGGCCTTGCAGGGCGCGCCCGGCCAGGAAGGACGCCGGGTCCCAGGCGAGGGTCGCGAGCAGCGAGGCCGCGCCGAACAGCACGAGGCCGGTCAGGAACAGCTTCTTGCGGCCGTACAGGTCGGCGATCCGGCCGAAGAGGAGCAGGAAGCCGCCGGACGGCAGGGCGAACGCGGTGACCGCCCACTGGAGGGCGGACTGGCTCAGCCCGAGGTCCTTGCCGAGCACCGGCAGGGCCACGTTCAGTACGGAGAAGTCGAGCGCCACCATGAACTGGGCGGCGCAGAGCACGAAGAGGACCAGCTTGGCCCTGCCGGAGAGCCGGTCGTTCCGGTCTTTCTCGGGGGCCGCCGTGCGCGGCCCGGTGGTTGTCGTCTGTGTGTCGATCGCCATGGCCACTACCCTCGCGGCCCGGGAATGCCGGTGCAGAGTGGGAACTTATCCTGTTGGCGGCACCACCAGGCAGCCTGACAGGGGGACTTCGTGGCGACGCGGATCGAAGAGCACCGGCGGACCGAACTGCGCGAGTTCCTCATGAGCAGACGGGCCCGGATCACTCCGACCGAGGCCGGCCTGCCGGACGGCGGGGCCCGCCGCCGTACGCCGGGCCTGCGCCGGGAGGAGGTCGCCGTGCTCGCCGGGGTCGGGGTCTCCTGGTACCAATGGCTGGAGCAGGGCCGCGACATCACGGTGTCCTCGCAGGTCCTGGACTCGGTGGGTCGCGTACTGAAGCTCAGCAGCGCCGAACGCCGGCACCTGTACGTCCTCGCCGGGCTCAATCCGCCCGCCCTGGAGGTCGCCCCGGCCGACCGGGACATGTGCCAAGGGCTGAAGCGGCTGATCGACGCCTGGATGCCGTTCCCCGCGCACATCATGGACGCGTACTGGAACACGGTGATGTACAACGACGCGGCCGCGCTGGTCCTCGGGATGCGTCCGGAGATCGTGCAGAACTGCCTGATCGCCTTCTTCACCGACCCCATCTACCGGGCCCGCTCCCCGCGCTGGGAAGAGGTCGCCCGCAACGTGGTGGCCCAGTTCCGGGCGGCCTGCTCGGAGCGTCCGAACGACGAGGGGTTCCGGGCGGTGGTCGAGGAGGCCCGGGAGCTCAGCCCGGAGTTCGTCGAGCTGTGGGAGCGCCGCGACGTCGAGCCCGGCGGCCAGCTGCAGAAGCATCTGGAGCATCCGGTCGTCGGCACGCTGTACGTGGAGTCGACCCAGCTGCGCGTGCCGGCCCGCCCCGACCTGGCGATCGTGCTCCACACCCCGCTGCCGGGCACCGAGACGGCGGAGAAGCTGGAATGGCTGACGTCGCCGGAGGGCCGGCGCGGGTCGATGTACCCGATCGCCGGCTGAGTCCCTCCGAACGCCGGTCAGTCCGAGGTCACTTGGTGCGTTCGCCGGCGCTGCGCTCGACGCAGAACTCGTTGCCCTCGGGGTCCGCCATGGTCACCCAGCCGGTGCCGTCGGCGTTGCGGTGATCGCCGACGACGGTGGCGCCGAGGGCGAGGACGCGTTCCACCTCCTCGTCGCGCGTCCGGTCCTGCGGCTGCAGGTCCATGTGGACGCGGTTCTTGACGGTCTTGGCGTCGGGCACCGTGACGAACAGCAGGGCCGAGCCGGGCGCCGTGACGAGCGCCTCGGGGTCACCCGGGAAGTCCTCGTCGGAGAGCTTGCCGTCCAGGACGGCGGCCCAGAACTGACCCAGGGCGTAGGCGTCGGAGCAGTCGAAGGTGATGTGTCGTACGAGAGAGGCCATGGGCGGCACTATCTGCCAGGCCCCCGACACCTGTCCAACGATTTGGACCGGGGGCTCTCTGTGATGGAGTGGGGGCATGACCGACGACTTCGAGACGATCACGGTTCCGGACCACCTGTGCGGTTATCCGGGAGTGGCTTTCGGCGGCTACGTGGCGGGCGTGCTGGCCGGGCGGGCGACCGCGAAGACCGTACGGGTGGACTTCAGGCGGCCCGTGCCGACCGGTGAGCCGGTACGGCTCACCGAGACGGCGGGCGGGGGCGCCGAACTGACCGCCGGTGAGCTCCTGCTGGCCGCCGCGACCCCCGCAGAGCTGGACACGGACGTACCGGACGCGCCTTCCTGGACGGTGGCCTCGGCGGCCGCGGACGCCTACCGAGCGGTCCCGCCGGACGGATCGACGGACTGCTTCGGCTGCGGCCTGCACCGCACGCCGTCCACCGGTCTGCGCCTGCACTGCGGCCCGGTGCCGGGCGGCGCGATGGTCGCCACCGCCTGGACCCCGGCCGCCGGACTCGGCGGCCCGGACGGCCTGTTGCCGCCGGAGCTGGTGTGGGGCGCGCTGGACTGCCCGGGGAACGCGGCCGGACGCTTCCTCGGCGGCCGCCCGGCCGGCGCCGTCACGGCCTCGCTGTCCGCGCGGCTGCTGCGACCGGTACCCGTCGGCTCGGGCCTGGTCTCGTACTCCTGGATGCTCGGGTCCGAGGGCCGCAAGTACCGGGCGGGTACGGCCCTGGCCACGGCGACGGGCGACCTCTGCGCCTTCGCCGAAGCCCTGTGGGTGGAACCTAGGCCGACGCCTGCGCCGTGAAGGCGGCCCAGGCCGCGGGGGTGATGGTGAGCGCGGGGCGGGTGGTGTCCTTGGAGTCCCGGACGTGGACGGCGGCGGGGCAGGCGGCGACTTCGACGCAGTCGCCGCCGTCACCACCGCTGTAGCTGCTCTTGTGCCAGGCCAGGGCGACCTCGACGCAGTCGCCCCCGTCGCTACCGCTGTAGCTGCTCTTGAACCACGCCAGTCCGGTGCTCATCACTCTCCCGCAAGCTGTTCGATCCAACGTGCCGAGTCCTGCGGACTCAACGCCCACCCCCGGATATTCGCATGGCGTTGGATCATCTCACTCACGGCTTCTCGCTGCGAGATCACCCAACTGTGCCCCTGCGCCTCGACATACCCGAGCATCCGCCGCTCTGGCGTCTCCGCAACCTTCATAGGACCCAGCGAGTTGAGCGGCACCGTGCAATCCGGCGGGACAACCTGGATGGTCACATGCGGCAGCCGAGCCATCTCCAGCAGGTGGTGAAGCTGCTCCCGCCAAACGGCCTCCCCGCCGACACGCCGACTGAGGACCGACGCCTCGAACACGAAGCACAGCGCGGGCGGCGGATCTCGCAGCAGCACGGCCTGCCGTCCCATCCGTCCCGCCACTCGGCGTTCAGACTCGGCCTCCGATACGGGAGGCCAGTGCGAGCCGATGACAGCTCGTGCGTACTTCTCGGTCTGGAGCAGGCCGTTCACGGTGTGGGTGTCATAGACCCACAGGCTCACCGCCTTGGCCTCGACCGGTGCAAAGTTCCGGAACTGCGGTGCGTACCGCTCCTCCTCCAGGTACGGCAGCACCGCCTTCAGCAGCCCGTCCCCGGCGAGCAGTTCGTCGACCCGCTCGATCATCCCCGGTTCCATCGCCCGGTCGCCGCGCTCGAACGCCCCGATCGCCGACGACGAGAAGTTCGTCCGGCCGCCCAGCTCCTGCCGCGAGACCCCGCGCTTCTCGCGCAGCGTCCGCATCTGCGCGCCGAGTCCCCGCCGCAGCGGTGACGGGAGGGGTTCACTGGGGTTCACGGCCTCGGACACCGGCGTCACAGCCCTTCACGGATCGCCGTCCGTGACGGCGCGACTACTGTTCCAGGCTAGGGCCGAGCCGCCACCCTGTGCCCCATGAACGACGAAATCCCCGACTGGGTCCCCGACGCCGGTTTCCAGCTCCGCCTCGCGGGCGTGCACTTCGACGCGCTGCGCATCCAGGGCCAGCTCGGCGAGGAGACCGCCAAGGAGCTGTGCCGGCTCACCGACCACGACGCCGGGCCGATCGTCTACGAGCTCAACGGCTACCGCTGGATGTACTTCCTGCTCCCGCCCGGCACCGCGCGGGAGCACAGCTGGCCCTCGCACACGCAGCGGTACACCTCGCGCACCCGCTACGCCACCGCCTACGTCGGCGTACCCGCGCTGTACGGGACCACCTGGCCCCTCGCGTGGCGGTCGGTGCCGACGCGGACGGCACCCTTCGTGGATCCGGGGATCCTGGAGAAGACATTCGCTTGAACCTGTTCAAAAAAAGCCCTACAGTCATCCCCGTCAGCAGTATTGAACACGTTCAAGGGGGCTGAGGGCAATGGACCTCACCGTGGTCGCGTACGTCATCTACCTGCTCATCAGCATCGGGCTCACCGTCTGGGTCGCCCGTACGCTCAGCCGCAACGGCCGCGTCTTCATCGGCGACGTCCTCCAGGGGAACGAGAAGCTGGCCGACGCCGTCAACCAGCTCCTCGTGGTCGGGTTCTACCTCGTGAACATCGGCTTCGTGACCCTCTACCTGCGGTCGGCCGAGGACATAGTCCGGGCCCGCGACCTCTTCGAGGCGCTCTCGGTCAAGCTCGGCGTCGTGCTGCTGGTCCTCGGCGTCATGCACCTCGGCAACGTCTGGGTCCTCAACAAGATGCGCCGCCGGGGGATCATGGAGCGCCAGCAGACCCCGCCCGTCGCCCCGCAGGGGTGGACCGCTCCGGCAGGGGTCTGAACCATGGCCGCCTCAAGCCCGGGGGCAGTCCGCCACCTGACCGTCCTGTACGACGCGAACTGCCCGCTCTGCGTACACATCCGGCACTGGCTGCTCGCGCAGCGCTGGCTGGTCCGGCTCGCGCTGGTCCCGGCCGCGTCGTACGAGGCGCGGCGGCGGTTCCCTCAGCTCGACCACGCGTCGACGCTGAAGGAGATCACCGTCGTCGGAGACTCCGGGCAGGTGTGGACCGGTACGGACGCCTTCATCGTGTGCCTGTGGGCGCTGGTAGAGCACCGGCCGAAGGCCAACTGGCTCGCCACGCCCGCCGGACGGCCCTTCGCCCGGGCCGCCATGTACACGGCCTCCAAGTGGCGGCAGGCGGTGCGGACCGAGGGGGATCCGCAGGGGCTGGAGGAACCGGCCTGTGACGACCAGTGCTCCGTACCCCGATAGGCTCGTACACCGTGACTGATCAGAAGGCTCCCAAGAGCGAGCAGACCCGCACGCTCATCCTCGAAACCGCGCTCCGTCTCTTCCAGGAGCGCGGCTTCGACAAGACGACGATGCGGGGTATCGCGAAGGAGGCCGGTGTCTCGGTCGGCAACGCCTATTACTACTTCGAATCGAAGGAACACCTGGTCCAGGGGTTCTACGACCGGATCGGCGCCGCCCACCAGGCGGCGGTCCGGCCCATCCTGGACAGCGAGACCGATCTGCAGAAGCGGCTCGCCGGCGTGCTGACGAGCTGGATGGACATCGCGGCCCCGTATCACGAGTTCGCCTCCCAGTTCTTCAAGAACGCGGCGGACCCCGAAAGTCCGCTCAGCCCCTTCTCGCCGGAGTCGGAGGACGCGCGGCAGGCGGCCATCGACATCCACCGCGAGGTACTGGCGGGCGCGAAGACCAAGGTGCCGGCCGAACTGGTCGACGTACTGCCGGAGCTGATGTGGCTCTCGCAGATGGGCCTGGTGCTGTACTGGGTCTTCGACCGTTCGCCGAACAGCGAGAAGACGCGGCGGCTCGCGGAGCGCGGCGCGCAGCTGACGACGCGGGGCATCGTGCTGGCCCGGTTCAAGGTGCTGCGGCCGCTGGTGCGCGAGGTGCACGAGCTGTTCGCGGACTTCCTGCCCGGCATGGCGCAGACGGCCACGGCGGGCGCCCGCAAGAAGGCCTCGGACCCGAAGTCGTAGCCGGATCCGAGGCCGTGGCCGGGGCCGGGGCTACCGGGGCCGGGGCTACAGCCAGTTGAGTTCCCACAGGCGCCAGACGCCCGTCCCGTCGGACAGGTACTGGGCGCCTGTGACGGCCTCGCGGGACATCACGTAGTCCTTCTTCTGCCAGATCGGCACCATGGGGACCTTCTGGGAGACCAGCTTCTGGAGCTCGCGGAAGTCGGCGGCCGCCTCGCCCCGCTCCGAGTGGGACTGGGTGCGGGTGATCAGGTCGTCGACGGTCTTGTCGGAGAAGCCGTTGTTCATCGACGAGTCCGCGCCGACGAGCGGGGCGAGGAAGTTGTCCGCGTCCGGGAAGTCGGCGATCCAGCCGATGGTGTAGGCGTCGAACTCGCCTGCCGCGTATCCCTTCTGGAAGTCGGTCCACTTCTCCACCGGCTTGATCTTCAGCTGGAAGAGGCCGGTCGACTCCAGCTGCCGCTTGATCTCGTCGGCCTCCGCGAGGTTCGCGCCGCGCGCGTTGACCCCGACGGTGAGGGAGACGGGGGCGGTGATCCCGGCGTCCTTGAACAGCTTCTTCGCCGCGGCGCCGTTGGGCGTCGGGTAGGTGTCGAAGAACGGCGTGCTGTGGGCTGCGATGCCCGCCGGGACCAGGGAGTACAGCGGGGTGACGGTCCCCGAGTAGATCTCGGTCGCCACCTTGGCGCGGTCGAGTACGGCGGCCACGGCCTGGCGGACGGCGAGCGGGGCGGCGGTGGAGCCGGGGCGCACGTTGAAGACCACGGAGCGGATCTCGGAGCCGCCGGAGGCCTGGTAGCGGGTGTCCTTCATGCCCGGGTTGAGGGCGGCGAGCACGGCCGGCGGCATCTCCCGGTGGGCGACGTCGATCTGGCGGTCGTTCCAGGCCTTGTCGAGCTCCGCGGAGTCCTTGAAGTACCTGATGGTGACGGGCGCGAGGGCGGGCTTGGCCCGGCCCTTGTACGAGGCGTTGGGCTTCAGGTCGATGCTCGTACCGGCCTTGTAGGCGCCGAGCGTGTACGGGCCGGAGCCGTCGACCTTGCCGTCCGCGCGCAGCGCCTTGGCCGGGTACTTGTCCTTGTCGACGATCGAGGCGGCACCCGTCGCGATCTTGAAGGGGAAGGTGGAGTCGCCGGCGGAGAGGTTGAAGGTGACGGTGCGGCCCTCCGCCTTGACCGACTCCAGGGTGTTGAAGAGGGGGGCCGGGCCCTGGTCGGAGTTGATGGCCTTGATGCGGTCGAAGGAGTGCTTGACGTCCTCGGCGGTGATCGCGCGGCCGCCCGCGAACTTCGCGTCGGGGCGGAGCTCGCACTGGTACGTGGTGAGCTTCTGACCGATGAAGCCGCAGGAGGACGCGGCGTCCGCCACGGGGGTGTCGGAGCCGGACTTGATGGTCAGCAGCGACTGGTAGACGTTGCTGAACAGGGCCCAGGAGCCCGCGTCGTACGCCCCCGCGGGATCGAGGGCGGAGACGACGTCGCTCGTCCCGACCCGGATGGCCTTGCCGCCGCCACCGGAGTCGGGCAGCAGTTGCCAGGTCCCCACACCGGCCACGCCGAGGACCAGCCCGACCACGATGATCTTCGAACGGACAGACCGCATTGCCCCTGAACCCCACCCCTGTACCGCTGACAGCGATGCACTGTCCGGTTACCGGACATCCCATCACGGAATTTCAGCCTCCGGAAGGCTGATTCTTTGCGGTTCGTTGCCGGTTCGGGGCGGTCAGGCCTGGTATGAGGCGAGTTCCACGACGGTGATGTCGGACGGCGCGCCCACCCTGACCGGAGGCCCCCAGGCGCCCGCTCCCCGGGACACGTAGAGCTGGGTGTCGCCGTAGCGCTCCAGACCGGCGACGGTGGGGTTGGCGAGCTCGGCGAGGTAGTTGCCCGGCCAGAGCTGGCCGCCGTGGGTGTGGCCGGAGAGCTGGAGGTCGACGCCGTGCCGGACCGCGTCGTGGATGACGACGGGCTGGTGGGCGAGGAGCACGGCGCTGCGGCTCCGGTCGCGGTCGCCGAGGGCCGCCCGGAAGTCGGGGCCGTGCCCCTCGCTCTCCCCCGCGATGTCGTTCACACCGGCGAGGTCGAAGTACGGGAGCGGGCGGCGGGCGTTCTCCAGCGGAATCAGGCCGAGTTCGCGCACGTGGTCCACCCACTGCGCGGCGCCCGAGAAGTACTCGTGGTTCCCGGTCACGAAGTACGTGCCGTGGCGGGCACTGAGCCGGCGCAGCGGCTCGGCGGCGGGCCCGAGATCGTGGACGTTGCCGTCGACGAGGTCGCCGACGATGGCGATGAGGTCGGGCTGGGTGCGGTTGACGGTGTCGACGATGCGCTGGGTGTGGGCGCGGCCGAGGACCGGGCCGAGGTGGATGTCGCTGACGACGGCGATCCGGAAGCCGTGCGCGGCGCGCGGCAGCTTGGCCAGGGGCACCTGGACCCGCTTGACGCGAGGGCCGCGCAGCACTCCGTGGGCGCCGTTCGCCACGGTCCCGACGGCCACGGCGGCGGCCGCCCCGCCGATCGCCCGTGCGACGAACCTGCGGCGGTCCAGCAGGAGTCCGCCGGAATCGGCCGGTCCGGAGCCGGCGCCCTGCGCAGCGGGTGCCGGGTCGCCGGGCCCGGGGTCGGGGCCGGGGCCGGGGCCCTGCGCCGCCGTCGAACGACCGGCGGGCTGAAGCCCCGCCGGAGATCGAGGCGCGGGGTTCGGGGCGGAGCCCCGGTCCTCCCCAGAGGGGATCCGGTGGGCCAGACGGCGGAGCAGCAGCGCGCGGACCGGCTCGGCGACCAGCATCGTCAACGTCAGGTACAGGAGCACCGCGAGCCAGAGGAACCCCGGCCAGGCCACGGCCTGCTGGAGGCGGAAGGGAGCTCCGGCGCGGCCCGCGGTCAGCGCGGCCACGGAGAGGAGGGGCAGGGTGAAGGCGAGGACCGTGCCGATGCGGCGGGACAGGGCGCCGGGGGCGGTGGTGTCGCGGACCAGACGGATCCAGAGCCACCGGTGGACGAGTACGAGCAGCGCGAGGACGGCGAGCACGACCAGCGCGACGAGGGCGATTTTCACGCGTTCGGGCCGTTACGTGATTCGCGCCGCAGGGCGCGGACCCCACGCAACCCGATCACTCCGACGGCCGTCCCCAGGAGAAAGGACGTCACCGCGAGCGTCAGGTGCACCCAGAAGAAGGGCGTGGGTTCACCCGCCGCGTCGAACGCCTGGCCACTGCTGTCCTTCCACAGGTTCCGGACGAAAGACACCCAGATGAACCAGCTCCACACTCCGAAGGCGAGCAGGAACCAGGAGGCGGTACGGCTGAGTCTCATGCCCCCAGTATCGGATTCGCCCCTGCGGCGGACGCGCCGGGGTGGGCTGTCCCGGCGGTCGTTTCGCCGGATTGGCCGGTCAGCGACCGTATCCAGTCCATCGGGATGTACTTTCACCTGCGTGTCTGTAAAGAAGACCGCGCTGACGGTCCTTTCCGCCGCGCTGCTGGTCCCCGCGATGTTCGTGGCCCCCGCGCACGCCGCGCCGACCCCGCCCGCGCAGCCGGCCGACGGGAAGGCGCCGCCGACGACCCCGGACGCCAAGGCGGCACCCGCGCCCCCCGCGGCGATGTCCACGGTCGGCGGAGCCCTGCTCGGCCAGCCGGGGACCCAGGTGAACCTGCTGCCCGGCGCGCCCGCCCTGCCCACGAACCTCACGGGGCGGTCGTGGATCGTGGCCGACGCGGAGACCGGCGAGGTCCTGGCCTCGCACAACGCGCACTGGCGGCTCCCCCCGGCCTCCACCATGAAGATGCTCTTCGCGGACACGGTGCTGCCGGGCCTGCCCAAGGACCAGGTCCACAAGGTCACCGACAAGGACATGGAAGGCGTCGGGCCGGGCAGCAGCCTGGTCGGGGTCAAGGAGGACCTTGAGTACACCGTCCACGACCTGTGGCTCGGGGTGTTCCTGAGGTCGGGGAACGACGCCGTGCACGTGCTGTCGGCGATGAACGGCGGCATCGAGAAGACCGTCAAGGACATGCAGGCCCACGCCGAGGAACTGCAGGCCCTGGACACCCATGTGGTCTCCCCCGACGGGTACGACGCCCCGGAGCAGGTGTCGAGCGCGTACGACCTCACCCTCGTCGCCCGCTCCGGGCTGCAGAAGCAGGACTTCCGGGAGTACTGCGGCACGGTCGGGGCGAAGTTCCCCGGCAAGCAGGAGGCCGGGAAGCCGCGCGAGTACTTCGAGATCCAGAACACCAACCGGCTGATGACGGGCGCCGGCGGAATCTCCCCGTACAAGGGCATCGCCGGGGTGAAGAACGGCAACACCACGATGGCGGGCGCCACCTTCACCGGCGCCGCGCAGCAGGGGTCGCGCAAGCTGCTGGTCACGGTGATGAACCCGGGCGCGGGCGGGGCCAACTCGGTGTACGAGGAGACCGCAGCGCTCTTCGACTGGGGGTTCGCGGCGGCCGGGAAGGTCAAGCCGGTGGGTGAGCTGGTACCGCCGAAGAGCGCGGACACCCGCCCGCACGGGTCGCCGGCCCAGTCCCACGAGAACGACGCGGCGGCCGGCGGCGGCTCGGGCGGTGGCATCGGCACCGCGCTCGGTGTCGCGGGCGGTGCGCTGGCGGTCCTGGCGGGCGGCGCCTTCGTGGTCAACCGCCGGTGGCCCCTGCGTGGCCGCCGGGGGCGGGACGAGGACTGGGTGTAGGCCCGGGCGGGCCGGGCCCGGCTGTCCGCCCGGCCCGGCCCGCCCGTCCGGTCAGAACCTGCGCTCGGTGAACCAGCTCGCCTGGCTGCTGGGGTTGTTCAGGTCGACGGTGGTACCGGAGAGCCGTCCGTCCGGGCCGCGGACCCCGGTGTAGCGCCCGACGGGTCCGTGGTTCCAGCCGACGGTGAAGTAGATGTTGTTGCCGTCCACGGAGCCCTCGCGGAGAGTCCCGACGGTGTTTCCGGACGAGACGGTTCCGAACAGGCGCCCGCTCGCGTCCTGTGTCAGGTCCACGCGCACGGTGGCGTTGGTCTGGAACAGGTACCAGACCCCTGCTGCGTTGAACGCGGGTGCCCGGACCTCCCGCACCGCACTGGGGGCGGTGACGGTGGCGCCGCTCGCGGGGGCGGCGAGACCGGCCCCGGCGAGAGACAGGAGCAGGGCGACGGCGGTCGTGGTGAGGAGCTTGCGCGGGCGGAGCGAAGCGGACATGAGCCCTCCAGGGGCGGCCAGGACGATCGATCCCGTTGCATCGTGCACGGAACCTCGCGGCAGGCCTACCCGGCCCTCATGTGTCCGAGGCCGGAATTCACTCGAACGGGAAGCGCCCTAGACGCCGTCCTCGTCGCCGGCGTCGCCGTCGCCCTCGTCGCCGTCGCCTTCGTCGGCGCGGGTCGCCGTCCAGGACGACACGAAGAGCAGCAGCTTCGCCGAGAAGTTGATCCAGAGCAGCAGGGCGATCGGCACGCCGAAGGCCCCGTACATGCTCTTCGTCGCGACCCCCCGCATGTAGCCGCCGAGCAGGAGCTTCAGCAGCTCGAAGCCCGCCGCGCCGATGAGGGCCGCCTGGATCAGGCGGCCTCGCGGCGGTTCGACGCCCGGGAGCAGGGTCAGGAGGTAGAGCAGCAGCAGGAACGCGGCCACGACGCCGACGAGGAAGACGCCCGCGCGCAGCAGCACGCCGCCCGCGCCCTCGCGCGGGATGTGCAGCCACTCGGCGGATTTCCCGACGGCGCTGGAGCCGATGATCGAGGCGGCGGCGGAGGCCAGGGCCGCGCCGCCGAGGCCGAGGAGCACCAGCCCGTCCTTGCCCTTGCGGACGATCGGGTTCCCCTCGTCCTCGTCGTCCTTCTCCCACACCGCGCGCAGGCAGTCCCGCATC
Organism: Streptomyces sp. NPDC006463; assembly: GCF_042870715.1. Classification (NCBI taxonomy): domain Bacteria; kingdom Bacillati; phylum Actinomycetota; class Actinomycetes; order Kitasatosporales; family Streptomycetaceae; genus Streptomyces; species Streptomyces sp. NPDC006463. The sequence continues at coordinate 135,044 of NZ_JBIAHP010000012.1, forward strand.
GAGCCCACCCAGCTGATGCCGGTGAAGAGCAGCAGGATGCCGGCGACGAGGCCGACCGTGGCCGCGTTCGCGACGAGCGCGTTGATGTCGAGCTGGTCGGAGATCCCGGGGACCTGTTCGGCGAGCTTCTTCTGGAGCCGGTCGAGCTGCTCCTGGCTGAGGAGGGACGCGCCGACGGCGGCGGCGACGGTGATCAGCGGGAAGAGCGCGAGGAAGCTGATGAAGGTGATCGCCGCGGCGAGCCGGGTCCAGTGGACGCGGTCGAGGCGCTGGTACGAACGCCACGCGTGCGTCCGCATCAGACGCGCCGCCAGCGGCCCGATCACTGGGAGTTTCGTCAGCCAGTCCATGAGGTCACCGTAATTGAGCTGACGGAAATAGCCGGGATTGTCGCTTTTGGGCACTACGGTCGTCGATTGTGACTTTTCGCGAAGTGCCCCGGGCGGACCGTCCGTTCCACACCCTGGTCCTGCGCAGGCTCAGGTTCCGCACCCGCCAGGCCCTGCGGCCGCTGCGTCAAGAGCGGCGCACGGTCTCGTCCGTGGGCGAGCCGGGCTGCGCCGGGACCCCGGTCGGGCCCGTCCCGAAAGGGTATTCACGCAGCTTGCGCCAGACCCCGTCCGAGCCCTGCTCGTAGAGCGCGAAGCCCTCGCAGACCCAGGTCGCGGCGTACTCGGCGAGGGCCGTGAACGCCAGGTCCATCGCCTCCTCGGAGATCCCGTGGGCGACCGTGACGTGGGGGTGGTACGGGAAGGCCAGCTCACGGCTGACCGGCCCGTCGGGGGCGCGGACCGCGTCCTGGAGGCGGGTGCAGCCCACGACGCCCTCGACGATCTTGACGAAGACGACCGGCGAGAGCGGGCGGAAGGTTCCCGTCCCGCCCAGCCGCATCGTGAAGCCGCGGAAGGCGGCCGCCACCTCGGAGAGGTGGGCGCGGATCTCCGGCAGCCGGTCCGCCTCCACCTCGGTGGGCGGGAGGAGGGTGACGTGCGTGGGGATGCCGTGCGCGGCGACGTCCCCGAAGCCTGCGCGCAGCTCTTGGAGCTGGCTGCCGTACGGCTCCGGGACCGCGATCGAAACGCCGAGCGTTACGGTCCCCACGTATCTCTCCTCCGCTTGTCTGGATGGGTGCTGCCGACCCAGTGTGCGGGCAGCACCCCCGGTATCGCCAGGGCCGTCTTTCGTTCGATCCCGAGTCAGTGCTTCGCGGACAGGAAACCGAGGCGGTCGTATGCCTGTGCCAGGGTTTCGGCGGCGACGGCGCGGGCCTTCTCCGCGCCCTTGGCCAGGATGGAGTCCAGCGTCTCCGGGTCGTCCAGGTATTCCTGGGTGCGCTGCTTGAACGGTGTGACGAAATCGACCATCACGTCGGCCAGGTCGGTCTTCAGCGCGCCGTAGCCCTTGCCCTCGTACTTCTCCTCCAGGGCGGCGATCGTCTCGCCCGTGAGGGTGGAGTAGATCGTGAGCAGGTTGCTGACGCCGGGCTTCTTCTCGGAGTCGAAGCGGACCTCGGCCTCGGTGTCGGTGACCGCGCTCTTGATCTTCTTCGCGGTGACCTTGGGCTCGTCGAGGAGGTTGATCAGGCCCTTGGGGGACGACGCGGACTTCGACATCTTGATCGCCGGGTCCTGGAGGTCGTAGATCTTCGCGACCTCCTTGACGATGTGCGCGGCGGGGAGGGTGAAGGTCTGTCCGAAGCGCTGGTTGAAGCGCTCGGCCAGGTCGCGGGTCAGCTCGATGTGCTGGCGCTGGTCCTCGCCGACGGGGACCGCGTTCGCCTGGTACAGCAGGATGTCGGCGACCTGGAGGATCGGGTACGTGAACAGTCCGACGGTGGCGTTGTTGACGCCGCCCTTGGCGGACTTGTCCTTGAACTGGGTCATCCGGCTGGCCTCGCCGAAGCCGGTGATGCAGTTCATGACCCAGCCGAGCTGCGCGTGCTCGGGCACGTGGCTCTGGATGAAGAGCGTGCAGCGCTCGGGGTCCAGGCCGGCGGCCAGCAGCTGCGCGGCGGAGAGGCGGGTGTTCGCGCGCAGGTCCTTCGGATCCTGCGGCATGGTGATCGCGTGCAGGTCGACGACCATGTAGAACGCGTCGTGCGTCTCCTGCAGGGCGACGTACTGGCGGATGGCTCCGAGGTAGTTCCCGAGGTGGAACGAACCGGAGGTGGGCTGGATGCCGGAGAGCGCGCGAGGACGATCAGAAGCCATGGCTTCATTCTCTCAGGTGCGGGGGCGGGCTCGGGCCCTCCGCTGGCCGGAACCTTCCGGGTCGCGACCGGTCGCGCCGGTGCCGGGTACGGGTACCGGCCGGTAGCGGCCCGGCCGGATCTCGCCCCGGCCGGGCGACCGATTTCCGCCGTCGCCGGCAGCCGTACCTCCCGGGCGGTGCCGCTGCGCGGGGCTCTCCGGGCTCCGCCCGAACCCGCGCCTCGAACGCCGGCGGGGCTGGGTTCGGCTCCGCCCCGGACCCGGCGCCTCCGGCGCGGGTACGCCCTCAAACGCCGAGCGGGCTGGAACTGCCCTGCGAGCAATCCCAAGCCGCTGCCCGGCATGTCCAGCCCCGCCGGCATTTGAGGCGCGGGGTCCCGGCCCGAGCCCCGGCAACGGCGCTCGTCACCGGG